>JAJYDQ010000070.1 GCA_021777225.1 Deltaproteobacteria bacterium | reverse complement strand
AATATGTGCCTCCGAAAAGTCCTGGCAGATACCCCAAGCATTATCGCAGCCTGCTCCTGGGTTATCCTCCGTTCTGTCCACCTCGTGTAAACAGATTCAAACTGCATCTTCCGAATCTCCTGTACCACCTCTGTCCGGCGCATAAGCCACCTCCATCGGGACTTATTAAACCGGACAAATTATGTGCTATAAAACAGGACATTCTATTTGCTCCCTACATCACAATGATTCAGCTTGACAGGCTATACATCTAACAATAACATTCTTGATATCTCTATGTGTCGCTTCAAAGGAGAGCACGCCATGAAACTTAGCACTAGAAATGTAATCAAAGGGAAGGTTGTAAAGGTTCAGGAAGGCATGGTCGCAGCCTCAGTCAAGGTGGACATCGGTGGAGGTAACACCATCACATCGACTATTACAATTGAAGCCGTCAAGGAACTAGGAATCAAGGTTGGAGACGAGATTCATGTCCTGATTAAAGCCAGCAGCGTTATGCTGGCCAAAGACTAAGCTAAATATCAACTCTCAGTTAGTTGAACTCAAAAGAAATCAATTGCCCCGGAAAATCCGGGGTTTTTTCTGTAATGAATGTGGCCTATTCTTTTTCGAGCTTATCCATACCTTTTTGCCATTTTTTCCAGAACTTTTTCTCACAATTGTCAAGACACCGAGCATATGCGAGCCAGAGGTTCCCAACGGGCCAGAACCTTAACTGACATTCTTGTATGCAGTCAGTGCGTTCTTGTTCCGGAGTTTCGTGTGAGATCGCGGGAGCGATAAACAACCCGAAATTAGTGAACAAAGCCGCAACCAAAAAGACCCCTACCAAAAGAAGATAACGTCCGGTCCGCATGGCAAAGGCTCCTTTCTTGGAGTTTTATCGATGTAGGTCAGAATGTCTCCAGCTCCTCAAAACAACACGAGATGTTCCAAATATAATATTTGATTTCCATCAAGTAAATGGCGGCTTCAGTATCCCAAAAGTCCTTACGACTTTTTCCCGGCGATCAAAGTTGTATCCTGGAGAATAGATAACTTCCAATTGCGAGCAAAATTACAGTAAGAATCCCGAGTATCATAAGATCCATTCCAATCCCGAATAGTGATACTTCTCCCAAGGCTCCTCTGAAGCCATCTACTCCATAAGTCAGCGGATCGACACGAATGGCAATTTGTAGAGCTTTTGGCAGTCCGTGGACAGGGAAAAGAGCGCCGGAGAAGAAAAAGAGCGGCATGACAATAAAATTCATGATGAGTGGAAAAGCCTGCATGTCTTCCAGGACAGATCCGATGGCTGTCCCTAGCGCGGTAAACATTAAGGCGCACAAGAACATGAAAAGCAGCGCAACCGGGAAGAGGGCCGGTTTTTCTATATGGAACCCTGCTATCAAACAAATGACCAGGATAATAAAACCCTGAATGATGGCTACGGTAGCCCCACCCAGCGTTCGTCCCAACACAATCTGAAACCGGGAGACAGGCGCTACCAACGTCTCTTTCAGAAAGCCGAACTGTCGGTCCCAGATGATTTCGATACCGGAAAATACCGCAGTAAACAGTATTCCCATTAGAATAATCCCAGGGGCGAGAAACTGAATGTAATTTCCGCCACCAGCCTTCTTAAAGGTTGGTCCAAAACCAAACCCAACCGCAAGCAAAAAAAGAAGGGGCTGACCAAGTGACCCTATTATTCTGGATCGAGCGCGAAAATAACGCTTCAATTGCCTCAAACAAAGAATGTAAATCACATTCATCTTCGACCCCACACTTTGCCAAGCGTCCTCATTCGATCAGACGTGGAAGCCTCTTCTGCGCGAATCGCATATCCTGTTAACAATATGAAAGCATCCTCGAGTGATTCGGAATGAGTCAGCTCTTTTAGAGCGCCGGGCACACCATTCGCCACTATCTTGCCTTGATCAATTATTGCAATTTCATCAGCGACACGATCAGCTTCTTCCATATAATGGGTCGTAAAGAAAACGGTGATATTTTTATCTTTGTTCAAGGTCCGGATATAGTTCCAGATCAGGTTTCTGGTCTGAGGATCAAGCCCGAGGGTCGGTTCATCCAGAAAAATTATTTTCGGCTCATGTAAAAGAGCGCGAGCAATTTCGAGCCTGCGTTTCATCCCTCCAGAAAAATTTTTTACGAAGTCCTTTCTACGATCCCAAAGCTGGACGAGCCTAAGAAGTTTTTCTGTCCTATCCTTTCTATCCTCTGCGGAAACCCCGTAAAGCACACCATGTAACTGGAGATTTTCCAGGGCTGTCATGTCTCCATCCAAACTTGGGTCCTGGAATACAATACCAATAGAGCTTCGGACTTGATGTTGATCCCGCACCGGGTCGTGTCCATCCACACGAATTGATCCACTCGTAGGTTTCAAAATGGTGGTGAGCATTTTGATTATCGTTGTCTTCCCAGCCCCATTTGGACCGAGAAAGCCAAAGATCTCACCTGCCGAAACCTGGAATGACACGTGGTCTACAGCGTAGAAGTCCCCAAACTTCTTAACAAGGTCATGTACTTCGATCATTTCGCTCATATGTTTTAATACGCCTTTTGCTACTTCTGTGTCATCTCTTACTAAAGCGCTGGTATTCTATAAATGAAATTCGAACAAATCAGTCAATAATAAAGCATTTGGCAATTGAGAGGAACCCTATACACGAATTCGACTTTTGAATCAAAATCGCCTGACGGCATATCTGGCATGCCAGCGATAGTTGTGCTATAGAAGCCAATTGCAAGGGGATCAAGGAGGCTCTCAACTAATGGGTGACATTTGGATAGCGGTAGTTCTTGGAATAGTGCTGGGGCTCACAGAGTATTTACCTGTCTCTTCGGCAGGCCACTTAATTGTTGTTGGGACTGCTCTCAATTTCACAGGTCCGAAAGCGACATGCTTCCAGGTGTTCATACAGATTGGGGCTATCTCGGCGGCGGTAGTTATGTTTAGGCATCGATTTATCGGATTGATACCATTCATATCAGTTCCACAGGAAGAACGTTTCTCAGGGTGGCGAGGTATCATTCTACTTGCTTTGACAACCATCCCGGCGGTAATCATGGGCGCCATTTTTCACCATGCCATAAAGACATATCTATTTGGCCCGTTAACCGTAGCAGGCGCTCTGGGAGTTGGTGGAGTGGCCATCCTGGTCGCGGAGAAATTTAAACCGGAGCCTAAAACCTTCAAGATAGATGACGTAAATTATTCACACGCTATCAAAATTGGTCTTGTCCAATGTTTGGCTTTGTGGCCGGGTGTTTCCCGATCCGCCTCTACCATTTTCGGTGGGTTATTTTGCGGGCTGGATCGAAGGATCGCCGCTGAATATTCGTTCGTGGCCGCAGTGCCTATATTGACCGCCGCCGCAGTTTATGATCTGTACAAAAACTGGAGTTTATTTAACACGTCGGACTTACCTTTCTTTCTTGTAGGATTGGCGGTGTCGTTCGTTTGCGCTTGTCTCGCGATCAAGACTTTTATGGCTTTACTCAAGACCTGGACTTTTGTGCCATTTGGCTATTACCGAATTATCATAGCCCCGATAATCTATTGGTTCATGAGCTAGCGAGGTTACTCAATTGATGCGCATAGTTATCGCTCCTGATTCTTACAAGGGCAGTCTTTCAGCCGCCAAAGTCGCAAGGGCGATGAGGGTAGGTGTTCTAAAGATCTTTCCGGATGCGGAAGTGCTTGAAGCGCCGATCGCTGATGGCGGCGAAGGAACCGTTGAATCTCTGGTTGTAGCCACTGGTGGACGAACTGTCGGCGAAACTGTAGAGGGTCCTCTAGGCGAACCTGTGCAAAGTTTTTGGGGGATTCTGGGCGATGGTCATACAGCAGTGATAGAAATGGCCGCAGCCTCGGGGCTTCCCCTTATCCCTGTAGAGAAACGAAATCCTGGAATAGCCTCATCTTATGGAACCGGCCAGCTCATCAAATCGGCGCTGGATTACGGATTCAGGAAATTCATTATGGGAATAGGTGGGAGCGCTACAAACGATGGAGGTGCGGGAATGGCTCAGGCCCTGGGGGTCAAGTTTCTGGACTGCCGGGGAAAAGAACTGCCTAAGGGGGGCGGGGCGCTGTCATGTCTGGCTGCGATCGATATCGGGTCCCTTGATCCGCGCTTGAAGGAATTGGAAATTGTGGTGGCCTGTGATGTGGACAACCCTCTTTATGGTCCCCGAGGCGCATCCGCCGTTTATGGACCGCAAAAGGGAGCAACGCCGGAAATGGTCCTGGAACTTGATGCTGCGCTCAAGAATTTTTCCGAGATCGCAAGTCAGGCTACTGGCAGGCATATCGCAGATCTTCCAGGGGCCGGCGCCGCTGGAGGAATGGGCTCCGGCCTGCTGTTTTTTACCCCTGCGATTTTGCGATCCGGTGTTGAAATTGTGTTTGAAGCTGTTGGTTTAGCTTCGCTCATCCAAAATTCTGACTTCGTAATAACGGGTGAGGGAATGACTGACTACCAAACGGCGTTTGGGAAAGCTCCCGCAGGGGTAGGCAAGATTGCCAGGCAATTCAATAAGGTCGCCATATGCGTTTCAGGAGGCTTGGGACAGGGGGCTGATGACATTCTGGAGCACGGGATCAATGCTGTCATAAGTATTACACCACGTCCAATGACATTGGAGGAATGCATGAAATCCGCAGAAATCCTTGTTGAGCAAGCGGCCACTTGTGTGGCCCGCCTGCTCAAAGCAGGCATGTCATTAAGCGCCATCGGGTAAAAATATCGAATCTGTTTCGATGGACTGCAGTAATTGAAATTTCCTCTAATACTTTTGCCTTCAGAATTCAACTTTACCTCTTGCCCGTAATTCCTGTGGTAGCAAACTTGAGTACAAAGCTGAAATCAGAGGTGTTTCAACTCCCACCTCTTGCCCAAGACGAACGACAGCTCCAAGTTGCTCGGAGAGTTCTGAAGGTCGACCTTCCATTATGTCCCTCTGCATAGAGGCTGTTGAATCGAATCCCAGATTATCGACGAACGCCATAGTGGAGGCGACCAAATCGTCTCTTAAAAGAATGCCCCGTGCATGAGCTACCTTTATGATTTCTCTGGCGGAGTCTTCAAGCATTCGGCGCGTCTCCGGCACGCTGCGAATAGCGCCGGCAGGCGCCCTGGTAGCGGCGGCTACACCGCTAAAGGAGCATATGAAGAGGAATTTCTCCCACATCGCGACATGGATATCTGTAGGGATCTCACAATTAACCCGAGCTTTGGTGAAAATTTCCTTAAGACGCCGGCCGCGCTCGCTTGGGCGGTTATCCAGTTCACCAAAAGCGATATATGGTTCTAGACCAACATGTTTAATGTGCCCAGGTCCAACTTTCATGGCCACTATGCGACACAAGCCACCAAAGACATGTTCCGGTCCGAGGGCTTTGGACAGATGTGAGGGCGCTTCGAGTCCATTCTGCAGAGGAACCACAAACGTTTCAATTCCAACAAGAGGGCGGATGGTTTCAGCCACCTCGGGAACCTGCCAGGCTTTGACTCCAATTATAACAGCGTCAACTGGACCAACTTTGTCAGGATTATCCGACACCTGAACCGGCTGAACTACTGACCTACCGTCCGGTGTATCCATCTTTAGCCCGTTTTTGGAGAGCGCTTCAAAAGTCTCTGCTCGTGCTATAAAGGTTACATCCGAATCAACTTGAGCCAGTCTCCAGCCAAAGTAACCACCAACCCCGCCAACCCCAAAAATCGCTATACGCATCGGAACTTCTCCTATTAGAAACTCGGTGAATTAACCATCAGACCGTTTCCCGACAGCTAATAAAGTTTAAGGCTTTCATTGTCATGACCACTTCTCCCTTTTGATTAAGCGCCTCGACGTAAGAATAAACTATTCCGCGGTCCGGTTTCGACCGGGAACGTTTGGTTTGCGTAACAGTGATTCGCAGCGACAAGGTGTCTCCAGGTCGAACGGGTTTCAGCCAACGTAATTCGTCCACTCCGGGTGACCCCAGGCTTGCCACATGGGAGAGATAATGATCAACAAACATCCTCATCATTAAACTGGCCGAGTGCCATCCGCTTGCTATCAAGCCTCCGTAAATGGTCCGTTTCGCGGCCGCCGGGTCTGTGTGAAATATTTGGGGATCAAAGCGTTTTGCAAATGAAATGATTTCGGCTTCCTCCACTTTGATGTCGCCGAATTCATGTACAGCTCCCGGAATATAGTCTTCGAAATAACGTCTATCTATTGTGGCTGTAAATTCACTCACGTTCAAATATCCTCTCAGTTCCATTGCTTATCGGATGGTTCGATTAATGAACCGGAAAAATGTTGCAGTCCTTCAAAAATTTCAAGTAACCTCTGATAATCTTCAGGGGTATCCATGTCCAATAGAATGCACTTGTCTTCAACATTTACGTCCATCGCTAACGCTTCCTTTTGTCTGAGAAAGCCCTTGAGCCCGCCTGGCTTGCCCCAAACAAGGATTTCATCACGATATTGAGTTGAAATAAGTGGCGGGTGTCCTCTTCTACCCATAAAGTTAGGGTAGAAAATTAGTTTTCCAGATTTCTGGAAAGTGTCAACAAGCGCAGTTATAGTGCTGGTCCTGACTAACGGGATATCCACAGGCGTCACGAAAAAACCGTCAATATCCTGCTCTATAGATGCTACGCCGGCTTTAACAGATGATAACATCCCCTCTTGATATCTGTTATTTTTGATCCATCTTATGTTTCGTTGCCGAAGGATAGGGATTAGTTCGTGGTCCCGATGCCCAACAACCACACGAACATCATCGACTCCAGCATGCCAAAAGACCTCGATCACCCGTTCCACAACTGTTTTAGCGCCAAATTTTAATAAAGGTTTGAACTCGGACATGCGCGAAGATAGACCGGCCGCCAGGACCAGCGCGGCGATTTTATGCGGTATTACAATGGGCGAGGTTTGTCTGGTCATGAGAGAATCCATTTTATACAGATTCTCTCACAATTAAAACAAAATGACTTGATTCATTATCCCTGAGTCGAAATCTTTTCGAATTTGACTGCGCAGACTTTGTAATCAGGTGTTTTAGAGACAGGGTCCAGCGATGTGCCCAATAAGACATTTGGATTAGCTTTCGCGAAATGGAAGTCCATAAAGATCGCTCCCTCTGGAACTATGTCTCCAGGTTGAACAGGAGTGGTCAAATCGCCGCGCCGAGATGTTATTTTGACCAAATCGCCTTCTTTTAATCCAAACCTCTTTGCGTCGAGAAAGTTAATCTGTGCGCGAGGTGTCGGGAATTCCTTGTGAAGCGATGGACATCTTCCCGTCATGGTTCTTGTGTGATAATGCGCAAATCTTCGGCCTGTTGTTAGCAGGAACGGAAATTCAGCGTCCGGTAGTTCCTCGTTCGGGCGATAGTCAATTACATGGAATAGACCTTTCCCGCGGGTAAACCTTCCCTGATGTAAAAAAGGAGTACCCTTATGGTCTGGCGATGGGCAGGGCCACTGGATCCCACCAGCTTCAAGTCGCCGATAGTTGATTCCTGAGAACGCCGGGGACAGTCCAGCCATTTCATCGTAAATCGCCGACGGAGAGTCATATGTCATTGAGACCCCCAAACGAGTCCCCAACTCGCAAATGACTTTCCAGTCAGGAATTGCCCCCTCGGGTGGTTCAACAGCTTTTCTCACCCGTTGCATTTTCCTTTCCGTGTTTGAAAATGTGCCATCCTTTTCGGCCCAGCATGCCCCGGGAAGCACCACATGAGCGAGTTCAGTCGTCTCAGTTCTGAAAATATCCTGAACCACAAGGAATTCGGCGGAAGTCAGAGCATGATGGACGTGGTGTGTATCCGGGTCGCTCATGACGGAATTTTCGCCAAGGATAAACATTGCTTTCACTGAGCCGTCTAAAAGGCGGTCCATCATTTCTGGAATAGTGTAGCCCACCTTGTTTGACAATTTAGCGTTCCATGCGCTCTCGAATTTCGCACGTACAGTGTCATCGGTAACTACCTGATATCCTGGATAAACATTTGGTAGTCCTCCCATGTCGCATGCGCCCTGAACGTTATTTTGGCCTCGAAGCGGATTAACACCAGTGGATGGTCTGCCAATCTGGCCGGTGATCATGGCAAGGTTGCCCAGGGATTTAACATTGTCCACTCCGTGGGAATGTTCAGTGATCCCAAGTGTATATAGTATGGTAGACTTTTCCGATGTTGCGTAAATCTTTGCGACTTTTATCATGTCCTCTACTGAAACGCCGCAAATCGCTGAAGCCTTTTCCAGCGGATATTTCTTGAGATGCTCACGCAATGCGTCAAAACCTTCGGTGCGTTCGTCTATAAAGCTCTGATCATGCCAGTTGTTGGAGAGGATGGCTGACATCAAACCGTTTATAAACGCGACATCCGTCCCAAATTTGATCCTTATATGAATATCAGCCTGCAAAGTGAGCTGAATTTTCCTGGGGTCTATTACAATTAATGTCGCGCCTTTCAATTTCGCGCGAAAAACCCTATGAGAAACAAGCGGATGAGCTTCAGTGGTATTTGAACCAATCAGAAATACACAGTTAGCGTCTTCGATCTCAGGTATTGAGTTAGTCATGGCCCCACTCCCGAAAGCAGCGGCAAGACCTGCCACTGTGGGAGCGTGTCAGAGACGGGCGCAATGATCTACATGATTAGTCCCAAAACCCGCCCGACAGAGTTTCTGCATGAGATAACTCTCTTCGTTAGTGCAACGGGCCGAGGTCAGAAACGCGACACTATCGCCCCCATGCGCATCCCGAATTTCGCCAAGCCGGGAAGCGGTATAATCAAGCGCTTCATCCCACGAAACCTCTGTCAATTCACCGTTCTTACGTATTAGAGGTTTGGTCAGTCGTTCAGGGCTATGAACGAACTCATGCGCATTCCAGCCCTTGATGCAAAGTTTCCCTTGATTCATGGGACTGTTTTTCGACGGAAAGGTCCCAATGAGTTTTCCATTCGCGACTTCGAGCATCATTTCGCAGCCGCATCCACAGTACGGACAGGTTGTCCTGACGAGTTTGTAATCCATGTGATCACCAGACAAAATTGGAGTTGTTGTTGAAAAAATTTCACAGTTTCATAGATGAAAACGCGTGAAATGCACGATGACTTCTGTCTTGTTTGACATAAGCGAAGAAAAGTGTCAAGTACAGTTCGTGTATCAAGTCTGTTTAATGCTCTTAGGTAAGCAAAACCACTATCCTGTTATTTTTGAAGCCAGTTCAGTTGACTTATTTATCGGACGAATAATATAATTTACCACGACCAGGATATACAATCAGACGGGAAACTGTTTTCACCGAAGGGGGACAATGTCGAAAGTGTCCGACAAAATTCCAGGGTCAAGCCTCCCAGATTGTACAGACAGCGTGGATTCGATTCTAAATACAAGTAATCACAGATCTTCAACTGAAATCGAAGGCGACTTCAGTCGTTGTGATGGGGCGTGCAGACTTCTGCTGGATTCGATTCGTGAACCGATATGCCTGGTAAATCGTGAGGGTCGTGTCATGGGGTATAATGCCGCAGCCCGCGATCTGTTCGGCCTTAAAAGAAATCATCTACTATCCTCTGTTGTTCCAGCCTTGGTTCCAACCGCCATTCTTGACCAAACCCAGAACGCATTTGACGATGTTATTGAAAACCCAAGAATTTTTCGGAAAGATATTGATCTTAATGGCCTGAAATATAACTGCACGTATATTCCGACAGCAACCTTTAGTGATAAAATTGATAGTGTTTCCATAGTGTTACAGGATGTTACGGTCAACACCGCGAAAGAGATCCCTTCGACCATCATTTGTGATGCGCTCGAAGAAACCAATCGCAGGCTCGAGTTAGAGGTAACTGAAAGATTGCGGGCTGAAAGTGAACTAAGACAGATCAACAAACTGTACCAGACTGTAGTCGAAACCTCTAAAGACATTATATCGACGATGACACTTGATCTGAAGTACATTTATGTCAGTCCGTCTGTGAAAAAGGCCCTTGGTTATACGCCTGAAGAAATGTTGAAACTCAATGCCCTTCAGCTTATGACTCCCGACTCCAGACACAAGATAGTCACATCACTTAAAGATTGGCTGGAGAAAGGATCGCTGGGG
Organism: Deltaproteobacteria bacterium; assembly: GCA_021777225.1. Taxonomy (GTDB): domain Bacteria; phylum Desulfobacterota; class Desulfomonilia; order Desulfomonilales; family Desulfomonilaceae; genus CAJBEZ01. The sequence continues at coordinate 10,580 of JAJYDQ010000070.1, read as the reverse complement.
GAAGACCACGCGCAGAATTCACGGACGGAAGAAGCTCAGCAATACATGAAGGATGGTCGCATTAGGTGGGCAGAGATAACGGGAACTTTTTTAAGGGACGAAACTGGAAAACCTTACGGAATAGTAACAACGTCTAGAGATATCACCGACAGGAAGCGGCTCGAGAGTGAATTACAGGACTCACTGAGACTTTTAGAGCAGAGAGTTCGAGAGAGGACGGCTGACCTAGAATTAATAAACAGGAAGCTCCTACAGGAGATCAGCCAGCGCAGAGCCACAGAACATAAACTGCTTGATAGCGAAAGGAGATTTGAGTCTATATTTCAGGGAGCGCAGGATTGTGTTTTTCTAAAGGATACAAATCTTAAATTTACTCATGTTAATCCTGCAATGCTGGAACTGACCAAGAAACCGTTATCCGCATTCATTGGCAAAACGTTTGACGAGGTTTTTGAATCTGATAGGGCTGTAAGTATAAGAGACGCAAATCTGAAAGCCTTAAATGGAGAAACAGTTGAATCAGAGTTTTCACTTAAACTACCTGACAGATTAGTGACATTCAGTTGTGTTCGTTTTCCGATCAGGGACCGTGAATGTAAAGTCGTAGGAATCTGTGGAATTCTTCGAGACATAACAGACAGAAAGGCGCACACATACAGGAAGACCCCGTTTCCATCCGAATCATTGTCGCCAAATTTTCAGGCTACTCTGCGCCAGTTGACGCTAGTGGCTGGAACAGACAGCACAGTCTTATTTCTTGGCGAGAGTGGTGTTGGAAAGGACTATCTTGCCCAATTCCTGCACGAGCAGTCAAGTAGGGCAGGAAGCCCTTTCTTCGCTGTTAATTGCGCCGCATTGCTTCCAAGTTTGGCTGAATCTGAGCTGTTCGGCCATGAACAAGGCTCTTTCACGGGATCCCTGTCCAGGAAACGGGGGCTACTGGAATTGGCTGAGTCAGGGACCCTTCTGCTGAATGAAATTGGAGATCTTCCTCCTAACCTTCAGGCAAAACTGCTAACTTTTCTGGATACCCAAGCATTTACTCGTGTGGGCGGTGAGAAACTTGTAAAAATTAATGCCCGCATTCTGGCCGCAACTAACAAAAATCTTGTTGATGAGGTCAAATCCGGTAGTTTCAGAAAGGATCTTTTTTTCAGATTGAATGTTTTTACACTATTGGTCCCGCCTCTCAGGGACAGGCTCGAGGATTTACCACTAATATGCGCCGATTTAATTATGGGTCTATCTAAGAAACTTGGACTGTCACGCATACCTGTCATAAAGTCTGGCGCTATGAAAATGCTGGAGCGGTACGATTGGCCCGGGAACATCAGGGAACTCCGAAATGTTATTGAGAGAGCATTGATAATGGCTGAACAAGGCGACATCACAGAAAAACATATAATTGGGATGGGACATCGAGCGAAACCGCTGGCGCCAATCGCATTTTCGGCCTCAAAGGTCACAAATGAAAATGCGTCAATGAATAGAGCGATTATTGACTTGAAAAAATCGTTTATTGAAGAGGCTTTGCTCAAATGTAACGGGAATGTAACCAAGGCTGCAAAATCATTGGGGATAACCAGGAACTCCTTTAAATACCACATGAAAAAATACAAGATAAAAAGAAAGAATTAAAATGTGCAGGACCATATCCTGAAGAAATCCAAATTGATCCCGGATCAATTTGTCGCCAAAGACCTCGATTGTATTGATTTACCCTCCGAACCGATCCCCATTTCCCAACAATTTGCGGACACAAAATCACAGTTCGGAGTTGCGTACAATAGCTCTTTGTAACGGTTTGCGCCTAATTCACAACTACCAAAGGTCATTGATTATTCATTGCGGTTCCGAACTTGATAGCATCTACGGGACAAGACTGCGCACAGTCGCCACAATTTGTGCAGTTGATTTCTGCCGGTCTGGTCTCCGTAAAGCAGGCTCTTCGGCAAGAATCACAGTCGTTACATGCGGACGTCTTGAAGTATTTGACCACTGAGATCCGGTTCAGGAGTTCGAGTAACCCGCCTGTAGGACATAGGTAGCGACACCAAAATTGAGGAATCAACAAGGCGAGCGCTATGCCACCCAGAATGAATCCTGTCCTCCAAAGCCACAACTGATTGGCGTGTTCGAATGTCAGAGACACGGAACCCCAAAAATCGCCAGTTCGGATTGGAATAGCCCATCTCGGGTTGGTCAAAATAAAAATTGTGAACAGACTCGCCAATATTACAAGATATTTGCTCAACGATTCGATAGTATTTCTCACCTTGCCTCGAAACAATGCAAGTTTTCCGAGGAGTTCGGAAACAAGCCCACCAAGACAACCCCACCCGCAGAAAGAGCGGCCAAAAAGGAGACCGGAAATTAGCAGACCAAGCCATACCGGTATCCACAGTTTTCGCCCGGGACACTGAAGGACGGGGCAATTCCCGCAGTTCACATATGGAACCGCGAAGGGACAGCGAAAAACCCCGTAGAACGAGAATTCACCCAGAATAGCCAAAAATCCGACCTGAGAGATCCGTCGTTTCCAGTTAGTTTTGAAAGAGTCACGCACCTTTTACCCCGTATTTTTGGATTAGCCGTTCTCCTTCCGCCGACAGTGCAGGAATAAATCCGGCCGTTTCGAAAAAGGCCTGACCTCTTTCCGATCTGATAAATTTTATAAAATCTTCAGCCAAGTCGGCACGATGCGCCAATTTCATAATCTCAACAACAAAAGTGACTGGAGCTGGAGGAAAGAATTCCTCAGGGATGTCGAACACATCCATCTTGTCTTTAAATCCAGCCTTCTTTGTGAGACGAAGTTCGACTACGGCAGCGTCAGCAGTTCCCTCGATGATGTCCGGTACAACTCTTTGCACGCAGTCACCTACAACAACTGCATTTTTCTGCGCCTGTTCCAGTACCCCGGCTTTCTTAAGAATGATTGTGGAAGCTTCCCCGCCAGGTGGAGACGCGTCGGGCGACAGTACAGTCCTGATTCCAGGCCGCGAAAGATCTTGGATACTCTCGATTTTTGCGGGATTGCCCTTAGGGGTGACAAGCACATACTTTGTAAAACACAGAGGCGCAAAATGTAGCATCTTTCCCTGAGCCTTAAGCTTTTGCGCCAGTTTAAGGACCCTTGGCGCAATCACTTCGGTTTTTGCGTCCCCAAGCAGGGATTTACCCAAGGCCCTAGCAAAAGCCCCAGTATAGTCTATTTTGCATCCTGTTTCCTGTTCGTACGCTTTGTTCGCAGGGATAAAAGCCTCTGCGAGGCCACCGCATGACCAGACCTGAAGATACTCGCCTTTGAATGTTGATCCAAAGGCGTTAGAACCCAACAGCAGGCTGCCGGTAGCGGCTAGAGAAGAAGCTTTTAAAAAGCTTCTTCTGCTGACAATTTTATTCTTTTCGCTCATTGTCAGATTTCTTTCCAGGGTTATTTATTTATATCGAGCCGTATGATTCAAGGGCCGGAGATTTAACAATTCAAGTCCCATTTTATTTTAAAATTGGTATTTTTTGGCGGTGACTTGCCCTATTTCTTGCAAGTCAAAAAGTTCTAATATATATCGTTACGATATTAACTATCGGTAATACCGATGTCAATGATGTTGAAAGGAGAGTTCTATCATGTTGCGAGGAAAATATTGCTTTAACGTTATACTTACGTTGATTCTGTTAGCGCTTCCTTCGATCCTGTTGGCTATCAAAGGTCCTCACATAATTTTTGAAAAAACTGCGCATGATTTTGGCGATATTCATGCTGGTGTTGTTGTTGAGACAGTGTTCGACGTAGCCAATCAAGGTGACGCATTCCTCAATATTGATGACGTAAGAACATCGTGCGGATGTACAACAGCCTCTGTAAGTAACCCGGAAATTGCGCCAGGACGGCATAGCGAAATCTCAATATCATATAATTCCTCAGGACTTAGGCCTGGAAAGAAAACCCAGACGGTGTTCGTTCACTCAAACGATTCGAGGAATCCTTTGGCGAGGCTTCAAATCTTTGTAAACATAATCCAATAAATACTCCAGTCAGTTGCATACTCGAATGATATTACTCGGTTGAGCCGCCTCTACGAATATTGACATCATGAAGCCTTTCTGTGCAGCGCTGTGAAGCTGTTCACTTTAATGAACCGTGAAACTTAAATGGACCGAGTAAACTATGTCAGGCATAGGCTTTTTAGATTTGACATATCGGAAATTCGTTGGTATTTTTATTAATGTTTTCATATTCAGTATGAGGAACATGTTCATGTACAGATCTTTCGGTTTTACCTGAAGTGGCTTGAAGCAAGCTACCCGTGTTAGGTAGGCCCAGGGCCAGACCGGAAGACTCATTCCTTTAGTTTTTTTCCAACTCATCATTCGAGAACCTCTTCCAGTAGAGCTCTTAAGCCATCCCGGGCTTCTGCGCGGTAATGGCGCTTAGACCCTCCCAATCTGTAAACCCGTTGGGCCTCCGTAATAATTGATAATTCCAGTTTAGGGAAATGAAGTAGCCTGATGAGGTGATTTAAAGTGGAAGAAAAAGCTGGAGAACAGATTTGCAAGAGTTTCGGAGACGGTAATTTTGGAGACGTAATGGTTGTTGGTGGTGGAATCAGCGGCATTCAAGCCGCTCTCGATCTTGCTACAGCGGGGTACAAGGTCTATCTGGTAGAAAAGGCGCCGACCATCGGCGGCAAGATGGCCCAGCTTGATAAGACCTTTCCCACCAATGATTGCTCCATGTGTATAGAATCTCCTAAGTTTCTTGAATGTAAGCGACATCCAAATATCGAGATCCTGACTCTGACTGAAGTTGATAGTGTAGAAGGGCAAGTAGGAAACTTCAAGGTAACTCTGACCAAAAAACCCAGATATATCATGGAGGAGAACCTTATGAAGACGCTATTGACAGACTGAAAGAAATTCCTGGGATTGATTTCATATCAGCGTACTCCATCATTTCTGAAACAGGTCCGACACTCTCAAGTTTTCCCAACACCGCATCCTTGTGTTCATGGGCTGGAGTTTGTCCAGGAAACAATGAGAGCGCAGGAAAAAGACATTCTGGACGAAGTCCGGTTTGTAAAGGCACTCTCAAAACAATCCTAATTGAGGTGGCTTGGGCAGCGGTCAGGGCCAAGATATCATAATTATAGGGCAAAATTCTTTAGTCTTAGGTCTCGACTTGGTCCGAAAAAAGCTATTGTTGCGATAGCTCACCGTATTCTCAAAGCCATATACCACGTGCTTAAACACGGAGCAAAATTCAAAGATCTGGGCGAGGATTATCTAAGCGATCTACACAAGAACTCAAAGCTCAATTACCTGATTCGTCAAGCTGGCAAATTTGGATATATCCTGAAACCATGCAGTGTCCTTTGAGAAATAATTTTCATGTGTTAAGAAATGTAAGCAATTAAAATGGCAGTGGTGAGTGCTCCTAAAGGTCGATTGGATACTGAAGCGAAAAGCGCGGGAGAGAACATGACCACGGTCGGCGAGCGCAACCAGTTGTTGGCACATTGAGTGACCACGGATACAAAACTTCTTAATACGCTGACCAAACACCACCGCTGCAAAAAACAATAAGGATTTTCCGAGGCTTCGCCCCGGTGATTTCAAGAGAAAAGAACCACCATCTCGCTTATCCAGAGGGGTATTCACATACAAAAATGCATAAAATGCGGGATTTGTTCTGAAGCATGCCCCCCTCGCTTTGGCGCAGTGAAAAGGATCTCCAAGCAAGGAACCGGCTTGGAATCCGGCCGACTACGCTCTATATCTCAAAAGCACAAGTCTCTCTCCCCCCACAGGCCCAGTGAAAGAACTGGCTGACAAAATTACTGCTGGAAAGAAAACCGTCGTGGCTAGGGCACAGGCAATCTACGCATGAATCATAGAAAACATGTATCGAGATCCGACAACTTATGAATGTGGTAAGGGCGATGTGTGCTCTCTTCTCGAACAGCCAGGGGGAAAATGCGTGGACATACATTCCGTGTTTGTTGCGCTGGCGCGTGCATCCGGTGTCCCAGCCTATGAGGTGTTCGGCCTACGGCTTGCCAAGAAAGGCCCAAAAGATGTGTCCACCTGGCAGCATTGCCGGGTGAAGTTCTTTGTTCCTGGATATGGGTGGGTACCCGTTGATCCTGCCGACGTTCGCAAAGCTATGCTAACGGAAATACTTAACCTGAAAGACGCTAAAATGACAGAACTTTCAAAGTACTATTGGGGCGCAATAGATCCTTACAGGGTAAAATTTGGAGTTGGGCGAGATCTGACCTTGAACCCCCAGCAAAAAGGGCACCCTGTAAATTATTTGATGTATTCCTTCGCTCAAGTGGGTGGGCAAACGCTGGACGGCATAGATCCCCAGAAATTTGAATATAAAATCATGTTCCAGGCGAAATAGTTTACGGCGCTTCATCCTCAGAACGGGTCGTGTATGTGCCAGATCCTCTATCCCCAGATCAAGGCAAGTATCCGGCGATGCGCATGACGCACATTTGCTCAAGAGCGGTCTCAATTTCGGCAAATTCTGCTGGGCAGCGGTTTATATAAATTATCGGATTGTGTTCTGGACCTGTATAACCTCACTGGGGTGGAATTGGATCATGGCCCTAAGCGCTTTGTACTCCGATCTCGGCCAAAGAGAACCTGCTACAATGTCTTTCGGGCTGTAGGAGTCGCTCTTCCCCATAGAGTGCGCACAATTTGACGCACGAACTCTCCTGAATTCTCCTTGATTCACTCCCAGAAACCACCTTGCCCTCAAGGCGCATCATTGGCCCCATCGCCACCAACCAACCCCAAACTTGACATACCATTCGTTAAAATGTATCAATTTTGGTTGGTTTCCCAGGGTCGCCAAAATTAGAGATTTCCCATCTGAAGGAGTCAAACGCCATGAACTTCGTTGGATTAGCCTTTCGTCGTCCACTCTCAATGTTGGTGATTGTCATAGCTCTTGCGTCAGGTGGGATTGTAGCCTTGCGGGACATGAAGTATGACATTTTCCCGACCCTGGATATTCCGACGATTTATGTGGCTCAACCTTATGCCGGCATGCAACCGGATCAAATGGAGTCATTTCTTACATATTTTTTTGAATATCACTTCCTTTACATTAGTGGTATTGCGCACGTTGAATCGAAATCGATTCCTAATGCCGCAATCCTGAAGCTGGAGTTCCACGAAGGCACAGACATGGGTGAGGCGATGGCCGAGACGGTTGGAGAGGTGGACCGGTCTCGAGCGTTCATGCCACCAGGAACGGTGCCACCTTTTATTTTGCGATTCGACGCAGGCAACGTGCCGGTGGGTGACCTGGTTTTATCCAGCAAAACTACAACAGTCGCGGAAATGCAGGACGCCGCGTTGAATCTTGTACGACCCCTTTTTGGCACGTTACCCGGTGTGTCAGCCCCGCCACCGTTCGGCGGCGCTCCCCGCACAATCATAGTAGACCTGAAACCTGAGCGCCTGTCCGCATACAACCTTTCACCCGACGACATCGTCTCCGCCATGTGTTCAGCGAACTGCATTACACCTTCCGGCCAGGCGCCGATAGGGGGCAAATACCCTATGGTGCGGTTGAATTCGACAGTTAAGAACATACAGGACCTGGCGGCTGTGCCGATTCGGACGGGCGTATACCCAGCGGTTTTTCTCAGGGATATCGCCACTGTGAAAGATGGCTCCGACATTGTCACCTGCTATGCCCTGGTCAATGGAAGACGCACGGTGTATATGCCGGTGACCAAGCGCGCGGACGCCTCAACGCTCGCCGTAGTCGATCTCGTTAAAAAGAGCATCCCAATGTTCCAGAACATTCTGCCGCAGGGCATAAAGGTGAGCTACGAATTTGATCAATCACCTTATGTTACCCGCGCCATCAATGGTTTGACAATGGAGGGCGCCCTTGGCGGACTGTTGACCGGTTTGATGATACTGTTTTTTCTATGGGACTGGCGTAGCTCGCTCATTGTAATCATCAATATCCCACTTGCCATCATGAGCGCGGTGCTTGCTCTTTGGCTGACCGGCCAGACAATAAACATTATGACATTGGGTGGTCTCGCCCTGGCGGTGGGAATTCTGGTCGACGAGGCCACAGTATGTATTGAGAACCTTCATGTGCATCTTGACGCCGGTGAACCATTGGCGCGCGCGGCTCTCAACGCCACCAATGAAACTACGGGTCCACGCTTGCTGTCAATGCTCTGTATTCTGTCAATGTTCACGCCGGCGGCCTTCATGGCCGGCGCCGCAAGGTCGATGTTTTTCCCTTTGTCACTTGCTGTTGGCTTTTCGATGGTAGCTTCGTACCTGCTGTCGAGCACATTGGTTCCCGTTCTCTCTATTTGGATCCTGCGTAGCCATAAGAAACCTGCTAAGGTCGCTAAAACAGATCAATCCAGGTTTGGAGCTTTTCAGAAACGGTATGCGGATTTCCTGCGTAAAGTCATAAATCTGCGTTGGTGGGTGCTGGGCGCATATTTGGCGATAAGCGCAATTATAATCGTTTTTGTTGGCGGCAGCCTTGGCACGGAAATCTACCCCAAAGTTAGCGCGGGCCAGCTTCAGGTGCGACTACGCGCGCCCGCTGGGACTCAACTTGATAACACCGAGGCTTTGGCTCTCAAAACGCTCGATATGGTAAAAGATGAGGTCGGTCCTGAGAACATAGAAATATCTGTTGGTTTTGTAGGCGCTCATAGCCCGAATTACGCCGCCAGTTTGCTTTATCTCTGGATGAGTGGCCCGGAAGAAGCTGTGTTGCAGGTCCAACTAAAAGAAGGAACACCGGTGCGCATTGGGGATCTTGAGGAAAAGCTGCGCAAGAAATTGGCCGAGCAAATGCCAGACGTAAGCTTCTCGTTCGAACCAGGCGACATCGTGAGTCGGGTCATGAGCTTGGGAGCGGCGTCCCCTATTGAGATCGCGGCCTATGGTCCGGACATTAACGCAGATATCGAATTTGCAAAGAAAGTTGAAAAAGAAGTTGCGTCTATTCCTGGTCTGAGGGACCTTCATTTGGGTCAGGTGCTGGATTACCCAACCTTGGACTTGAATTTGGATCGTGAACGCGCTGGGGTAATCGGCGTGAATATGGTTGAAGCATCGCACGCGCTTGTCCCAGCGGTATGGTCCAGCCGATTTATGTTCCCGCTCTATTGGGGAGATCCGAACAGCGATTGTACTTATCAAATCCAGATACAGACCCCTCGAGACGCGATTGCATCGGCGGAAACAGTTAAAAACACCCAGGTCAATTATGGGAGCAATGGTAATCAGAAAGCGTCGCTTCTTCGAAATCTCGCCCAATTTACGGAAAATAAGGCTATAGAGCAATATGCTCATTACGACAATCAGAGGATGATAACGGTTAACGCTAACTTGGCCCCAGGCGCCGACGTTGGGAGCGTAGGACGACAGGTATCTAAAATCATTAATGAGATGGGCCTACCGCCAAGAGTGAGCGTATTTGTGCGTGGACAAGTTGTGCCGTTGAGCGAGATGTTGGCAGGTTTACGCAACGGTCTGATATTTGCTTTAATAGTAATTTTCCTCCTGCAGACCGCCACTCTACAGTCTATGAGACTACCACTTGTATGCCTTTCGACGGCTCCGGCCGTTATTTCCGGGGTTGTAATCGCTTTGAAGCTGACAGAAACAACACTTAATATCCAATCATTCACCGGCGCTATCATGTCAATCGGTGTGGCGATGGCGAATGCGATCCTGCTCGTCATTTTCGCAGAACGAGCCAGGGTTGTCGGATGGCGAACACGTTTTATCGGAGCAGATCCGACCGAATCAAAAACTGGTAAATCTGCGACCCTCAAACCTACTGAAGGTCAGTTTTTCGATAGCCGGTTTGTGTCCACAGCCGCAGATGCCGCTCTCATTGGCGCGAGCACCCGTCTACGTCCAATTCTTATGACCAGTTTGGCGATGATCTCCGGGATGATACCCATGGCGTTGGGTTGGAGTGAAGGGGGTGAGCAAACGGCACCGCTTGGCCGGGCTGTTGTGGGCGGTTTGGCCGTGGCGACACTTGCGACGTTGCTGGTGTTGCCATCGGTATTCGCCCTTGTGCAGCAGCGCACCCATGGCCACTCGGCATCGGTCGATCCTGATGACCCGGAAAGTTTGCTGTACACCTCTGGTGGTACTTCTACAGACTAAGGAAATACGGCTCTATGATGCAAGGACAAGCGTACAAGCTGTCAGGAATTGCTCAACTTACTGAAATTCTGAAAGGATTCTTCAGTGATTGAGCCGAAACTGAAAAGAGTATTAATGGGTCAGTAATGTAATTTTGAACTTGGAGTCTACGAATTTTTGTTGGTTTCTCAGGGTCGCCGAAATTAGAGATTTCCCATCTGAAGGAGTTAATCCTTGTGAAATTTGTTAGGTTAGCGCTTCGTCATCCACTCTCAATGCTGGTGATAGTCATAGCTCTTGCGACAGGTGGGATTGTAGCCTTGCGGGACATGAAGTATGACATTTTCCCGACCCTGGATATTCCGACGATTTATGTGGCTCAACCTTATGCCGGCATGCAACCGGATCAAATG
>JAJYDQ010000007.1 GCA_021777225.1 Deltaproteobacteria bacterium | reverse complement strand
TCGATGATCTAAAAATTTAGCTCTTTCACGGTTCCTAAAATGGGGCAAGGGAAAATCCTCACAAAATACCCTTCAGAGGCGCGGAATGTGAGATTGAAGATTGTACACTATCGCATTGAGTTCACCTGCCATGGGAGGCAAACCTCCTGTGATGAAAGTCATATTTCCTCTCCCTCCGAACAGTTTGAAATGTTTTAGCGATTGCTTGAATTGGAAGTGGTATTAAAAAATCCCTTAACAGGATTGTCACATTTAAATTGTACCAAAGTATAGATCACGGTTCAATCGATAGTCGGAAAAGTTCCTAATCACACCAAAAGCGGCTTTTTCCAGGCCGCTATCTCTGATTTCCCCACTAAATATAGTGTTAGGAATTGATCCATCTAGCTTTCAAAAAAAGCCTTGAAAGCTTTGTGCGTCATCCAGATATCATCTTTAGCGCATACTTCAAGCGGTGAATGCATGCCCAAAATTGGGGGGCCGCAATCGATTATGTCCATACCCGCGTTTGCCAGGTACTTAGCGACAGTGCCGCCACCGCCTTCATCGACTTTTCCGAGGCCGGCGGGTTGCCACATGATCTTTTGGTCATTGAAGAGCCGCCGGACCCATGAAGCGTACTCCGCGTTAGCGTCTGAGCCCATGTACTTGCCGCCGGACCCGGTATACTTGGTTATTCCTATTCCAAAACCAATCTTCGAGTTGTTTCTCTTTTCATAAGCATCGCCATAGGTAGGATCAACCGCTGCCGTTACATCGCCCGAAAGTCCTTTACCAGCTGTGAAAACCTTGCGTAAGTTCTTGGCTGAGGGGTTGATTCCGGTTTTTTGCATCAATTCCATGAGGAACTGGTCCAACGCTACTGATTTGGCGCTGGTGTTGCCTTCACTTCCGATTTCTTCCTTGTCGTAAAAGACAGCGACACAGGTATGTATCGGCTCAGAAATTTTCACGAGCGCTGTGGCGGACGTGAAAGCGCAAACGCGATCATCCTGGCCGTATCCGGCAACGAGGCTACGATCAAGTCCCGCGTCCCTGGCCGGTTCGGCTGGGACCATTTCAATTTCGGCCCCTATAAAATCTTCCTCCGTTATTCCGTACTTGTTGTACAGCAATTCAAGTATTGCAAGTTTTACACGATCTGTCGTGTCTTCGTCTTCATACGGCAAAGACCCGATAACCACATTAAGGTTTTCGGCTGGTATAAATTCACTGGCTTTTTGTTCCATCTGTTTTCGTGACAGGTGGGGCAACAGGTCTGGGATGGTCAGGACAGGGTCTTCTGGTTTGAGGCCAATTTCTACATCGACGACATTGCCGTCTCGAGTGAACATCTTTCCAACCATCGCCAGAGATCTGGCTACCCACTGAAACTTCTTAACTCCGCCGTAATAGTGGGTCTTCAGCATGGCTAGGCCAGCTTCCTCGTATAAGGGGTTGGGTTTGATGTCCAGCCTTGGACTATCAACGTGGGAAGTGACGAGTCTTATTCCCTCAGTCATGGGTTGTTGCCCCAAAACTGCCAGAAAAAGGAGTTTTCCTCGTAAAACCTGAAATATTCGGCTTGAAGTCCTATCCGTCGAGACAATGTCCTGGGAGCCGCTATTCGAGGCTAGATTTCGCAGATTTTCTACCGCTTTGCGTTCTGTCTTGCTGTTATTCAGGAAATCCATGTAGAGTTGGGCATAATGTGAAATATCAGCCTTTTCTGGGGCCGGGAGCCTGTCCCACACCCGGGGTTTGTCCATAAGCAGCTTATTTTTTAGTTCTTTGGTTTTTTCTGATTCTTTTTTGTCCGACATGTAATCACCTAAAAATTGTTCCTCACTGTCCCTGTTTCCACAACGGGTCAAACGGATTGAACTTTTCCGGTAGCGATCTAGGATGATCAGGTTCCGGCCCGAGGACACCCGTGGGCGGCGCTGACGCAGCTTTTAGCGGAGGATAGTTTTTTCTTTCAAGAAAATCACGGGCCATGTTAATTGGTGTGGCAAATCCAATGCCTTGGCTTTTCCAGAGCAATATAGTGTTAATCCCAATAACCTCGCCATTGAGGTTGAACAGTGGTCCACCTGAATTACCGAGATTCATTGCGGCGTCAATCTGAATAAGGGGTGGGTATCCTGAGCCGGGTATCATTCTCTTTTGCGCGCTTACAATGCCGATCATAATTGACTGGCCGATACCATAAGGATTGCCAATGCCTACAACCCATTCGCCAAGCTCGACATTGTCTGAATTTCCCATTTTAACTGGTTCGAGGTTGGTTGCATCGATTTTTATGAGCGCTATATCGTTCTTGCTGTCCTTAAAGAGGACCTTAGCCAGACGTTTGGAACCGTCAAGGAGTTCCACTTCAATCTGTGTCCCATGTCGCAGAACGTGTTCATTGGTGAGTATGTGACCGTTGCTGGAAATTATAAAACCTGAACCATAGCCGGTAGCTCTACTGTTGGAATCGCCTGAGAACCCAAGGTTGCTCAAAGACCACGAACCTCCGGAGTCAAGCATACGTATGGATACGACACACCGGTTGACCTTTCTGATAAGGTCGCGAATGTCAGGGTATCCAACGCCTTGGAAAACAGGTTTTCGGGATGGATCCAGAACTGGGCTTTCTTTGACGGTCGCCGGCTCTGGTTTGTATGGAACAGGTGTGAGGCCGCCGATGCGACCCCTATGCGCAGGATCGTTTAAATTCCCGCTTTTCAGATTTTCCGGTCGTCTCCCTGTAGAATTAGGACCCGCAGAGCGGCTGTTTCCGGTTTGCGCATGGGAAATGTTGACCAGGATTAAACAACATAATGTAAAATATGCTATGTTAAGAAGAAATCCACGGAAAGCCCTCATTCAGGCGCCTCCTCATAACGGTTTCCCGAAAAGGACCGTGGAATTTTTTCGGTCTCTCCGGAGGGTTGGAACCGATATAGACTTAACCTTGGTTGATTGTCAATTATTTTATCCATTTTTGATGGCACATTCGATATGTTTAAATGATTTATTAATCCTGTTTATTAACAACTGTATTTTTTGGAGAAGATCTCATGTATGAAATTGAAATAATATCAAGTTTTGCCGCAGCGCACAGTTTACGTCAATACAAGGGTAAATGTGAACGCCTTCACGGACACAATTATCGGGTTCACGTAACTGCAAGGTCGTCGGCTCCTAAAAGTGACGGGATGGTCATGGACTTTGGCGATTTCAAAGGAGTCACAAACGGGATCCTTGACCAACTTGACCATCGTTTTCTCAATGAGATAAAACCTTTTGATGAGATAGAACCTTCTGCGGAGAATATTGCGGCGTTCATATTCCGGGAGATCGAGCAAGGCATGAAAGAGCGAGGTCATTTGCTCCATAGCGTCGGTGTATGGGAGTCGGATACGTCTGTCGCCCGGTACATAAGAGGATAGCGTACAATTACGCTCGACCCCTCAATTATTGCCCTTGAGAGGTATAGTTAGTGGAAATTTGCTCGATTCCCGACGTTCAAAGCATGCCTGATGAACGCAACATCCCGATCGACAAAGTTGGAGTGAGAGGCCTCAGGTATCCCATATCGGTAAAAGACCGACTCAAAGGTCTGCAACATACGGTGGGGTTGTTTGATCTTTTTGTCAATCTGCCGCAGGAGTTTAAGGGAACTCACATGAGTCGTTTCATCGAGGTCCTGAATGAATATCGTGGTGAAATCTCGATGGAGAAATTTCAGGAGGTTCTGGAAAAAATCAAGGACAAGCTTCATGCCAAAAGCGCACACATGAACGTTGAATTCCCTTATTTTGTTGAGAAAAACGCGCCGGTTACCGCGACTCCCGGAATCATGTCATACACTTGCTTCATGAGAGGATCACTCGATGAACGTTTTGACCTCATAGTTGGTCTTGAAGTTCCAGTAACTACGGTCTGCCCTTGTTCAAAAGAAATTTCAGATTACGGCGCCCACAACCAGCGAGGTATTGTGAGGGTCCAGTTGAGGTTCAAGAAGTTTTTCTGGATAGAAGAAATAATTGAAATAGTGGAATCATCGGTCAGTTCCGAGATTTACTCCATGCTCAAGAGACCCGATGAGAAGTATGTCACGGAGAGAGCTTACGAAAATCCCATGTTCGTGGAGGACGTGGTACGTGCCGCCGTGAGCCGCCTGCGAGAGAAGAACAATTTCCCATGGTACAGGGTAGAAGCTGAAACCTTTGAATCCATTCATAATCATAGCGCGTACGCGTTGATAGAAAAGGATTTTTCTCCTGTGCCGGAATGTTTCCAGGGACCATGTTTCTTGAGGGCAAATGGGTCTTTTTGAAGAAACCTGCTAAAAGAAACGATCATGGATGCTTTATATGCGGAGTTTATCTTGACAGGAGAGACGCAACTAAATATTATCGGTTATATGATAAAATGAAATAGGTGTCAGAGGTTCATGTTTTAATTTATCTGAATCACGATATTTTTTGGCCGAAATCAAAAAGTCGGAGTCAACGGAGATCGTCCATTTGGTCCCAAGAATAATCTTCACACTCATTTGCAGCTTAATAGTAGCGCCATGTTCTGCGTTTGCGTTTCAGCCCCAATCCAGTCAAAATTATGTTAACAATTTTGTGAAAGACACCAGGGGGAATAAAAGAGCGCCGCAGGCTTCTTCAAATGTTGTCAAGGCATATGCTCCATCACGTGCAAAGTTTATCCAGCCTAATAAACCTTTACTGTTAAGAAAGGCTTCCTCGAGTATACTAGCGCCCACTGTGTCTTTGAGCAATCGATCTGGCCAGCCGAGAGTAAAGGCCAAGGCTATGTTCTGTGTGGACAAGTCCGCCAATCGGGTCGTACTGGCTGAAAACGAATGCGCTCCTTTGCCCATAGCCAGTATCACCAAACTGCTTACGGCTATGGTGGTTATTGATCAGATGGACCTAAATTCCGTGGTTGAAACCCCGTCCGACATAAGACATGTTGAAAAGCATGTTATCGGGATCCGCCCTGGGGACCTTTTCACGGTGAAAGACCTGTTGCACGGCATGCTGATAGAATCGGGAAATGATTGCGCCGAGGCGCTTGCCAGGGCTTATCCAAAGGGTGGTAGGGACGCGTTTATCGAAGCCATGAATCAAAAGGCCCAAAAACTCGGCTTGAGCCACGTCACAATTTATACCCCCAGTGGTTTGGATTATAAAATAGTGCTGGGCCGGAAAGACGGGAGGGAGTTGCTGGGCAAGAAGCCAAATATAGCCACAGCCGAGGATGTGGCCTCACTCGCAAGTCACGCTTTTGATTACCCATTGATTGCGGAGATATCAAGCACTAAGACCTACATCATGAAATCCCTAAACTCAAAACCCCATGTATATCACCTCGTTTCCAACGACAAGCTGCTGAGGACAAATCTGCCGGTGGCCGGAGCTAAAACAGGTTTCACCAATATGGCCGGTAAATGTATCGTCGCTTTTTTCAAGGACAACCAGAAGGAGCACGTCGTAGTAGTCTTGAATACCCCTCATCATTTCAAAGCCGCTGAGAAGATTTACCGCTGGGCTTGTAAAACGTTCTAGAATTCCTCTTTCCCAATACCTGATTGGAATTCTGGGAGGGAGCGTATCGATAGCAATTCAGTAGGAAATGGTTGCGCTTGAGGCTAGCTCATTAGCAAAGCTGAGGTGACCAACAAAATGCCTGGATCTCACAGCGCAGTTTCACCAAAATCCGTCAACAGCCCTAAACGCAAAAAGATTGGACTATTCACCGCTATGTCCATAGGCATAGGTGGCATGGTAGGCGCCGGTATATTCTCTATTCATGGTGTCAAACTGTGTTTTGCACACAGCAGAGAAAGGAGAAAACAAAATGACGAACATTCGTCGAGAAACCGATAGCCTTGGTGAAGTCGAGGTTCCTTCCGACAAGCTCTGGGGCGCACAGACTCAGCGCTCGCTTGAGCACTTCAGCATCGGTAAGGACCTGATCCCTCGTGAGATGATTACAGCTTACGCCATACTCAAAAAAGCCGCCGCCAATGCAAACCATACCGGCAAGCGTCTCGACGAGGAGCCATACAAACTGATAGTTCAGGTCTGTGATGAGATCCTCGCTGGCCAGCATCACGACATGTTCCCGCTGCACGTGTGGATGACCGGTAGCGGCACGCAGTTCAACATGAACGTGAACGAGGTGATCTCGAACCGCTGTTGCCAAATCGCTGGCACGCCGCTCGGGAGCAAGGCGCCAGTTCATCCCAACGATCATGTCAACATGGCGCAGTCGTCCAATGACTCATTTCCTTCCGCCATGTACATCGCGGCGGCGGTAAATGTGAAGCAGCGGCTGATTCCAGCGGTGAAGGCGCTAAAAGACGCGATCGCTGCAAAGGCAGTGGAGTGGAAAGACATCATCAAGATCGGCCGGACCCATATGCAGGACGCAACGCCCCTTACGCTTGGTCAGGAATGGTCGGGTTATGCTGGGGCGCTCTCGGACAATCTAGAGCGTATCGAAACCGCTCTGGGTGATGTTTACCTCCTTGCTCTCGGTGGCACCGCGGTAGGCACCGGTATCAACTCGGCGCCCGGTTTCGCTGAAGCGTCCGCAGCCGAGATCGCCAAACTCACTGGCCTACCGTTTGCCACTGCGCCAAACAAGTTCACGGTGCAGGGCGCCCACGACGCTCTGGTACAGCTCTCCGGCACGATGCGCACACTGGCCGTGTCACTCTACAAGATCGCAAATGACATCCGACTGATGTCATGCGGCCCTAGGGCCGGTTTTTCCGAATTGGTGATCCCTGAGAACGAGCCGGGTTCCTCAATCATGCCTGGTAAAGTGAACCCGACCCAGGCAGAGGCGCTGACGATGATAACCGTGCAAGCGATGGCTAATGACGTGGCGGTGGGCTTCGGAGGCGCCGGCGGTTATCTCGAGATGAATGTCTACAAGCCTTTAATAATTTTCAATATCATGCACTCAATCACGATCATGACGGACGGATGCACAAACTTCCGCAAGTTCTTGGTCGAAGGCGCGCATCCGAATCTGAAGAAGATCAAAGAGTATGTGGACCGCTCACTGATGTTAGTGACAGCACTCTCGCCGGTGATTGGCTACGACAAGGCGTCGAAGATAGCTCACTTCGCCATGGACAATGACCTCACCCTCAAGGAGGCCGCGCTGAAACTCGGTTTTGTGACCGAGGAGGAGTTCAACCGTATCGTCGATCCTGCCAAGATGATATCGCCATACGTCGCGACCGGAAATTAGCGCAGGCCAACTACGAACCCAAACTAACGTCAGACGACAGAAAGGACATCTCCATGACTATCACTCAAAAACACGGTCTGGAATTGCTTCAGGACTCATCACTCAATAAGTCGACCGCCTTCTCGGAAGCGGAAAAACAGGCGCTCGGCCTTGTTGGTCTCGTACCCGACGTCACCGAGACCGAGGATTTGCAATTGCGCCGGGTGATGATGCAGCTAGGCCACAAAAACACGGACCTAGATCGCTATATCTATCTCGTCAATCTGCTCGACCACGACGAAACGCTCTTCTACCGGACCATTATGTCTGACCCGGCCCGCTTTTTACCGATCGTCTATGATCCAACAATCGGCGAAGTCTGTCTCAAGTTCGGACACATCTATCGTCAGACTCGTGGCATGTATATTTCGATGGAGCGCCGCGGCAAAGTGAAGGAGATTCTAAAGAACTGGCCGGAGAAGGACGTTCGGTTCATCTGTGTTACTGACGGTGGCCGTATCCTCGGTTTGGGTGACCTTGGCGCCAACGGCATGGGCATCCCGATAGGCAAGTTGCAGCTCTACACAGCCGCAGCCGGCGTGCCACCTCAGTACCTGTTGCCAATGTACCTGGACGCCGGCACCAACAACGAGCAATATCTGAATGACCCCCTGTATTTGGGCCTGCGCAAGACGCGTCCGCGAACCGAGGATCTATTCTCATTTGTCGATGAGTTCGTTGAGGCTGTGCAGGAGGTGTTCCCGAAGTGTTGCATACACTTCGAGGATTGGACGGGTGTGGACGCCGTGCATCTTCTTCAGCGCTACCGTGACAATTACTGCGTTTATAACGACGACGTGCAAGGCACGGCTGGCATCACGCTAGCCGGCATGATCAACGCTACCAAGCTCAAGGGCACAAAGCTGAAGGACGAGAAGTATCTTTTTCTTGGCGCGGGTTCGGCCGGTATAGGCCTGGCCGACCTGCTTTGTTCAGCGCTCGTGGCGCAAGGTATGACGCTCCAGGAGGCACAAGCAAAGGTTTATATGTTCGATGTAAATGGCCTGCTAGAGTCGACCCGTAAGGATCTCGTCGACTTCCAGATGCCGTATGCCCATCAACATACGCCAACCAGGGATTTCGTAGCCGCCATCGAAAGCATCAGGCCAACCACGATCATCGGTGTCAGCACGATTGGTGGCGCCTTCACGCAAAAGGTCGTTGAGAGCATGTCACAGATCAACGAACGCCCAGTGATTCTGGCGCTGTCGAATCCAACCGAGCATGCCGAATGCACGGCCGAGCAGGCGTACACTTGGTCGAAAGGCAAGGCAATCTACGCTGCTGGCGTGCAGTTCGCACCGGTCCACTACAACGGCGAAACGTTCCTGCCGGGTCAGGCCAACAACTTCTATATCTTCCCGGCGGTCGGTATGGCGATCTTTGCAACCCAGGCAAAACGCGTCTCAGACGAGATGTTCATCGAAGCCGCACAGGCAGTGGCGGATCAATTAACGCCCGAATTACTCAAGCAAGGACTTCTCTACCCGTTACAATCGAACATCCTAGAGGTCGAGATTCAGACGGCCGCACGGGTGGCGAAGCTCGTCTTCGATTCTGGCCTAGCTCGTGTGGATCGTCCGGTCGATATGGTGGAGTTCATCCGGAAGCATGTTTATAAGCCGGAGTATCAGAACCTCATCTGAGTGGCAGAGTCTTGCTAAGATATCGGTCGTGATGGCGCTGCCGCATTCAACCCTGGGAATCGGTGGCGCCTTTTCGGCTTCGAGGCTTTAATGTGAGGATCCCGCAAATTGACATCTGTCGACAATCAGTTTGATACAAGGCATTGGCGCCTTGGCAGGTGGGGTGTTAGGTGGAATGGTGGCAGGCAGGATCCGGCTGGAATTTCTACGTTGGATTATTATTGTGATGGGCGTTGCAATCTCAATTATTTACCTTGTTGGATAGGGAATTCTGAATTGAATGCCAAAACCAGGATAGGTTTGCAGCGTGAAGAAACAGTTTTGCGAGTAAAAATCTCTTATAACCGGCCAGGACATTAAATGACGAAAAGGTTAATGTGGAGACTCGCAAAGTTATAATTTGGCAAAACTGAGGGAACGGTTGATGAAAAAAATCAAGACCAGCATGTTCGTGGTCTTTATAATTACGATGGTTTCTTTGGTATTTTTCTATTACACACCCGTAACCGCAAACGAATCGCCCTCGAGCGTGAGTGTATCCTCAGACCGCTATAGTGGGTCTACAAGTTGCCGGAAATGTCACGAGAAATTTTACAAGTTGTGGGCCCCTTCGCATCACGGGCTGGCAATGCAGCCGTATACCGCTGAACTGGCCCGCAGAAATCTTTCCCCCCAGACCGACGAGATCGCTATAGGTGACTCCCACTATCGCGCTGACGTAGCGGGCGATACAGGATGGGTCATTGAACGAGGCCCGGCAGGCCAGAAGAAATACCGGACAGACTATGTGATGGGGGGCAAGAATGTGTATTACTTTCTGACAACCCTTGATAGCGGTCGGCTGCAGACTCTGCCCGTTGCCTACGACCTGAACAAAAAAGAATGGTTCGACATGGCTGCTAGCGGGGTGCGGCACTTTCCGGGTCAGACGGATCAATCGATACACTGGAAGGACTGGCAGTACACTTTCAACACATCCTGTTATGGATGCCATGTTAGCCAGGTTTCGACAAACTACGATCTCAAATCTGATACCTACCAAACAACCTGGAAGGAATCCGGAATAAACTGCGAGACCTGTCATGGCCCTGCCCAGGAACATGTTCGTGTCTGCCAAGAAGCTCCAAAAGGGACTGTTCCAAAGGACCTGAAAATAATGAGGTGTGGTAGGGATTTTACTCACGAACAAAACAACGCGACCTGTTCGAGTTGTCATGCCAAAGCAGTAGTCCTAACAACCACCTTCAAACTGGGAGATAGGTTTTTCGATCATTTTGGACTGGTGACACTGGAAAGCCCGGATTATTACCCGGATGGCAGGGATCTCGGAGAAAACTACACTTACACTTCTTGGCTCATGAGCCCCTGTGCGAAATCAGGCAGGCTGGACTGTCTGCATTGCCATACATCGAGCGGTCGGTACAAGTTCAAGGACGACGAAAAGGCCAATCAGGCGTGCATGCCCTGCCACAAAGACAGGGTCGACAATGCTGCGGAGCACACACGCCACAAGGCCAACAGTCCGGGAAATAGGTGCATTTCCTGCCATATGCCTACAACGGAATTCGCCCGGATGCGCAGGAGCGACCACTCGATGCTTCCACCCGCGCCCGCTGCCACCATGGCATATAAGTCACCCAACGCCTGCAATGGATGCCACAAGGACAAGACGCCTCAGTGGGCTGACGAATGGGTCCGCAATTGGCGCAAAAGAGATTATCAGACTGCGGTAGTCCACCGGGCCGGGTTAATCGTTGCTGCTAGGACAAGAGATTGGACCAGGCTGCCCGAGATGCTCGACTACGTGACGAGCAAAGATCGGGACGAAATCTTTGCCACGGGGCTTATACGACTCATTCAGGCTTCTGGGGACCCGAGAGTAGTCCCGGCGTTGCTCAAGGCGATCAAAGACCCGTCGCCGCTCGTGCGCTCCGCGGCCGCCACTGCCCTGCAAAATGCGCCAACCCCTGAATCTGTTCCAGCGCTCGTTGAGGCTGCCGGCGATGACTGCCGCCTTGTTCGTATTCGAGCCGCAGCGGCGCTTGCCGGTTACAGAAATCTTCCACTTAATGACGCAGCCAAGAAAAAAGTTCAAACCGCAAATGAGGAGTATCTAACTTCAATCCTGTCACGTCCTGACCAATGGGATTCTTATTACAATCTTGGCAATTATTACCTGGACCGAGGAGATTTCAAACAAGCGGTCGCTTCGTATGAGACAGCGCTCAAGATGGAGCCGCGCGGAGTGCTAGCCATGGTGAACGAAGCAATGGCTTATGCCCGAATGGGAGAGAACAAAATGGCAGAGGAGGCGTTGAGTAAGGCTCTCACAGTAGCCCCTGACAACGCTGCCGCAAATTTTAACATGGGCCTGCTGAAGGCCGAGGAGAATGATCTCGTCACGGCGGAAAGGCGCCTTCGAGCAGCGCTGAAAACCGATCCTCAGATGGCTCAAGCGGCATACAACCTCTGCGTAATTCTGTCAAAGGACCGTCTCAATGAGGCGGTGGACTTCTGCAGAAAAGCCGCGGAGATCAGACCGGACGTGCCCAGGTATGCCTTTACGCTCGCTTTCTATCAGCAACAAAAGGGGGATCTCACAGGCGCCGCAATTGTACTGGATGACCTCATTACCAAACATCCAGCCTATGCCGACGCCTACATTCTTTTAGGCGGGATCTACGAGAAACTGGGAAAAGGGGCCGGGGCTGAGAGGGTGTACATCAAGGGCATAACTACTGAGGGCATACCCAACCAGTACAAAGTTCGCATGAAATTTCGCCTGGATACCTTCAGGCCTGGAGGCGCACGACCGGACAGCAAGTGAATGTTGGTGGAACTTTGCGACCGTCAACGATCACTTAGCCTCAGAGAAATATTTTGACAACTGTCTTACTCTTATCCATTAGTTTACATCAGTGATCAGTACGGCGAAGAAACATCCACCACTGGCACGTAAAGCTCCTGTCAGGAGGATCGTTCCATGCAAGATCATGAGAAGACCAAAGACCAGCTTATTGATGAATCGAACGACATGCGCCGCAGGATAGCAGAACTGGAAACTGTTCAGGCTACAGTCCTGGATGTTGAAAATGCTCCTGTCGGTTACCAATCTCTTGATGAAAACGGATGCATCTTAGCTGTTAACCACGCATGGCTTGACACCTTGGGCTATTCCCGTGAAGAAGTTATAGGAAAATGGTTCGATGATTTCTTGGCTCCCGGCTATCAAGGCCATTTCAAGATTAACTTTCTCAGATTCAAGGCTGCAGGAGAAATACATGGCGTTGAATTTGAGATGGTCAGAAAAGACGCCTCAATAATTTCAGTTATTTTCAATGGGCAGATAGCTCGTGACCAACGGGGAGGATTCAAACAAACCCACTGCATATTTCAGGATATCACCGAGCAAAAAGGGGCTGAAAATGATCTTCGCAGGAGCCGCCAAGACTGGGAAGATATCTTCCAAGCCATAGGCCACCCCACCATTATTATGGACAAAGAACATCGCATTGTGGCCGCCAACAAGGCGACCATCGAGGCCACCAGCAAATCTCTCGAAGAATTGTTTAACGCCAAATGCTATGAGATCTTCCACAACAGTGGTGAGGCGCCGCATGCCTGCCCCATGGAAGCCCTTCTCAAATCGGGTTCAGTGGATCCCGTAGAAATGGAGATGGAGGCGCTGGGCCGACATTTTCTTGTCTCCTGCACTCCCGTTTTCGACAAAGACGGCACAATCGAAAAGATTATCCATATCGCCACCGACATTACTGAGCGCAAACGAGCTGAAGAATTATTATCTGATGCCGTCGAGCGCTATCATACGATTCTTTCAAGAATGTATGAGGGAGCGCTGGTTGTGTCTGAGGACGGCCGAGTAGAGTTTGCTAACCAGGCATTTTGTGATCTATTTGACATGCATGATCCTCCGGCCAAACTGAAAGGGCTTACGCCGCTAGAAGTAATTCAACGAATCCAACACGCTTTTCATGAACCAGATGAAGCCCTCAACCGTATACGGTCAATCGTTGCGGAGGGGCTCCCCGTGAAGGATGAAGAAATTACCTTAAATGATGGCCGAATCTGCATAAGAGACTTCATTCCCATTTTTATTGATGGGGAACTGTATGGCCGTTTATGGCTTCACCGTGATATCACAGAGCGCAAACTGGCAGAGGAAGATCTTCGGCGGAACGAGTACCGTTTCGGTAGAGCTGAACTTATTGCTCGGTTAGGTAATTGGGAGATTGATCTTTCCACAAAAAGAGTCACCGCATCTGGTGGGGCAAGGAAAATTTACGGCCTTGGTCGGCAGGAATTATCTCTTGAAGATATTCAGAAATTTCCGTTGCCCGAGTTCAGATCTCCGCTCAATGAAAGGTTGCTCGCTCTAATTGAAAATGGAGCGCCTTATGACGTTGAGTTTCAAATAAAAAGAGCAAATGACGATCAAGTTATTGATATTCATTCAATAGCCAATTATGACGCCGAAAAGAACACTGTGATTGGGACAATTCATGACGTCACCGATCTCAGGCGTGCGGAGGAAAGCCACAGATTGCTTTTTGAAGCTATGGAGCATGCGGCGGAGGCTGTCATCATTACAGACTCCAAAGGGATAATTCAATACGTTAACCCGGCACAGGAGATCATCAGTGGATACAGTCGCAATGAACTTCTCGGACAGACTCCCAATATTTTCAAGAGTGATTTTCACGATGATACTTTTTATGACAAGCTCTGGAAGACCATTAGCTCCTGCAACGCGTGGTCAGGGAGATTTACCAACAGGAAGAAAGACGGTACCGTATACCACGAGGACGCTACAATTTCTCCTGTTTACACCAAGACAGGGAAGCTGACGAACTTTGTGGCGGTGAAACACGACGTAACAGAGCGCCTCAAGCTTTCAGAACAACTGTTTCAGGCCCAGAAGATGGAGGCGATTGGGACTCTGGCTGGTGGCGTGGCGCACGATTTCAACAATCTCCTCCAGGCTGTATTAGGATACTCCGAGTTAATGCTTACCCGTAAGAAGGAAGGGGAACTTGACTACGCCGACCTACAAAAAATATATCATGCGGGGAAACGGGGAGCCGAGCTGGTTAAGAGCCTGCTGACTTTCAGTCGAAAGGTTGAGACAAAGTTTGTTCCTGTTGACCTGAATCACGAAATAACCTCTGTTCGAGACCTCTTATCGCGCACGATTCCGAAAACCATAAATATCAACTTGCATCTCAAAGGAAACTTGAAATCAATCAATGCGGATCGGTCTCAAATAGGCCAAGTCTTGATGAATCTGGGAGTAAACGCCAGGGACGCCATGCCCGATGGTGGAATATTGACTATTGAGACCGCAAATATAGAGTTGGACGATGAATATTGCAGCGCACATGTTGAAGCTGAACCCGGCGGTTACGTTTTGATGACCGTTTCAGATACCGGCCGAGGAATGGATAAAGAAACACTGTCTCATATATTCGAGCCGTTCTTCACCACCAAGGAAACTGGAAAAGGGACTGGACTAGGCCTTGCGACTGTCTATGGCATTGTCAAGCAGCATGGCGGTCAAATCACTTGTTATAGCGAGCCCGGTCTTGGGACCACGTTCCAGATTTACCTGCCTGCAATTCAGACCGAGCAAGACTTGGAGGCTACAACCTTTGAGATGGCTATTCCAGGTGGGACGGAGACCATTCTCCTAGTGGATGATGACGACGACATAAGAGACTTAGGGGCGACGCTTCTTATCGAATTCGGTTATAAGGTCATCATGGCCGTTAACGGAAAAGAGGCGCTAGAAATATACCTGAGGGAGAAGGATAGGATTTCATTAATCCTGTTGGACCTGATCATGCCCGAAATGGATGGCAGGAAGTGTCTGGAGGAGATTTTCAAGGTCTGTCCCCAGGCCAAGGTAATTATAGCGAGTGGCTATTCCCAAAATGGACATGCTAATAGTACCAAGGCGGCCGGAGCAAAGGGGTTTGTCCAGAAACCGTACAACATGAGACAGCTTTTGACTACAATTCGCGAGGTCCTGGACAACGATTGACAGGATAAGCTTTCATGCAAGACCAAGACAAGACCAAAGACCAGCTTATTGATGAATTGAAAGAGATGCGACTTGAGATCGCTGAATTTCGGGCTTCTGAGGCTATTCGTCAGGACTCCGAGAAATTACTCGGAGAAGCTGCTGCGTTAAAATTTCGCGAGATTGTTGATAAAGCTGGTGAAGCGATTTTCATCGTTCAAAACGGGGAGATCAAGTTCTCAAACCCGGCGGCTTTGTGTTTTATGACCGACGCCACCGAACGTAAGCAGGTGGAGAGCGCCCTGTGTCAGAGCGAACCAGGTAAAGGAGCCGAGTTCAAGGTTTACTTTCCTGCCATAGAATCAGAACCTACTAACAGAAGGGGGACCTCCCCATCAGCCCATTTAACCGTAACAGAAACAATTTTGGTTGTAGAGGACACGCTTCCGGTAGCTGAACTGGCTCACCGGATTCTCACGAACGCCGGCTATTCTGTCATTTTTGCCAACAATGGACGTAACGCTGTTGCGATTTATCAGACGAGAACATCTGAGATATCGCTGGTGATTCTGGACCTTCTCATGCCGGTGATGTCCTGTAGAGACTGCTTGATGGAATTGCTAAGAATCGACCCATCAGCCAAGTGCTTATAGCAAGCGGCTACGCTCCGGACGATAATTTACACAGGGAGATCGGTCCTCTTGTTAACGGATTTTTACACAAGCCTTTTGCGATAGCTGAACTATTGAACGAGGTGGGGTCTGTTTTGGGCGGGGATTAGGGGCGCCAACTCAGCGTCGCATAAACTGATTACACAGTCTTGATGAACTTTATCATCAAAAACGGGCCCTCCTCAGATGGCGTCGCATGGTTGGCAGGAAGAGGTAAAATATGCAAGACATTTATAGCATCTATCATCAGAAGCTTACGACCCCCGAAGAAGCTGTCGCGAAAATCCCCCGAAAATGCAACGTATCATTCGGGCTCGGTCCTTCCAATCCTCCTGCGCTTTTGGCCAGCCTGGCCGAACGGGTCGATGCGGGAGATGTGGATAAAATCGATCTCTATTATCAGATCGCCAAAGACGGAGCCAAACCTCTATTCAAGGCAAAATATCTGGATCATTTACGTTTTCACGCCAATTTTATGACGGATTTGGATAGAGAACTAATCCAGGAAGCTGGAACAAGCTCTGTAATAGATTTCATGCCTTGTTATCTGTGGCAACTTCCGAGAGTCTTGCTGGAATTCATTAATATTGATGTCTTTATGATAACGGTCTCTCCCATGGACAAGCACGGTTACTTCAGTCTCGGTACAAGTTGCGATTATGCCTCGACCCTCGTCAGACAATGTAAAACAACCATAGTTGAAGTGAATGAAAATATGCCCCGTGTTTTCGGAGAGAATCTCATTCACGTTTCCGAGGTAGACTCAATTGTTGAAAACCATACCCCCCTGCTGGAACTTGAAGAAAGGCCTTTATCTGCAAAAGATGTTTCTATAGGAGCCAAAATCACCGAAATGGTACCTGATGGGGCCTGTTTACAATTCGGCATTGGAGGCATCCCCAACGCTGTAGCGAAATCCCTCACAAACCACAAAGATCTTGGAATTCATACTGAAATGCTTACCACAAGCGTCGTCGATCTCCACGAAGCCGGGGCAATAACAAACCATAAAAAGAACATTCACCGTTTTAAATCGGTTTTCGCTCTTTGCTGGGGCACAAGGAAACTCTATGATTTCATTGATGACAACCCCTCCGTAGAAAGCTATCCATGCTCCCATATTAACGATCCGTCAGTGATTCAGCGCAATGACAATGTCGTGTCGGTAAACTCCATTATAGAAATCGATCTCATGGGACAGGTTAACTCGGAATATATCGCAGGCCACGAATTCAGCGGCGTCGGAGGTCAGAGAGATTTCATGAGCGGCGCTTTTCGTTCAAAAGGAGGCATGTCGTTCCTGGCTTTCTATTCGACTGCCAAGAATGACCAGGTGTCCAAGATAGTCCCACGCCTCACCGGAATAGTCACGGATTCCAGAATGGAACCGATGTGGGTGGTAACAGAGTATGGCATGACCAATCTGAAAGGTAAAACCAATTCCGAGCGAGCGCTAGCGCTAATTGAACTTGCCGCTCCGCAATTTAGACAAGACCTGTTGAATCAAGCCAAGAAAATTGGATTGATACGTTAATTTGAAGCATGATATAGTTTAATAAGGGGTAAAGTATTTTCAAAATGTTCAGGAGAGGAGTAGTTGAAATGCGGTGGCGAAGCGGTGTGACTGGCTTTGTAGCTTTTGTAGCGGCCGTGACGTTTGCGTTGGTCGTCTGTTCTTCAACGCCCACGTTTGCCCAGCAAAAAAAACCAAACTTCATCATGATCATGACCGACGATGTCGGCTGGGGTGATTTGGGATGCTATGGCGGTGGTGAGAACCGTGGTTGCCCAACCCCGAACCTGGACCGAATAGCATCAGAAGGAATGCGTTTCACAAATTATTACGGTCAGGCGAGTTGTACCGCTGGTCGGGCTTCATTCATTACTGGCCGGATCCCGATAAGGACGGCCCTTTCTACAGTGTTGGCCCCAGGTGATCTCAACGGCCTAAAAAAAGAGGACCCCACTATAGCTGAGGCCCTAAAAAAACTGGGCTATCAGACAGCCATGTGGGGCAAGTGGCATCTGGGTGACACTCCTGAAACTTTTCCGACAGCGCATGGTTTCGATGAGATGCATTACATGCTTCCGTACTACGCGGGAGTTTACGCATACGACTATCTACCATTGCAACCCGATTTTCCGATACACAACAAGAAATTTATGGAGGCATGGAGCAAGGTTGACCTTAGCCAATGGGAAGGAAAAGCCGGAGGAACTCCCAAAGTGGTCAAGAAAAAGTTTGGCTACGAGGATCTTGCTACTGTTGATGACATCATTCGCGAGGATGCGGTCAAATACATCAAAACGCATGCCCAGGACGACAAGCCGTTTTTCATGTACCTCTGTTTCATGAAAGTACACAATCCTAATAATCCGTCCCCACGCTTCAAAGGAAAATCTCCAGGCGGCGGCCGCTATCTCGACGCTCTGATGGAGTTGGATGATAATTCCGGTCAAATAATGCAGGCTGTACGTGACGCTGGAATTAGTGAAAATACTCTGGTCGTGTGGACAACTGACAATGGCGCATGGGTAGACGCATGGCCTGACGCTGGCTATACTCCTTTCCGCGGTATGAAAGGGAGTTCTTACGAGGGAGGTTATAGAGTGCCCGCGATGGCATGGTGGCCAGGGCATATTAAGCCCGGGACGGTGGCCAATGAAATCATGTGTCATATGGATTGGTGGCCTACTATTGTCAAACTGGCCGGTGGATCACCTCCTACTCGTATTTTTAAAGACAACAACGGCAAGGACATTATCTTTGATGGGGTTGAAAACACTGACTATCTTTTCGGGAAAGGGCCATCCAACCGGGATCATTTTTTCTATGTTACAGATTTGGCGTTTGGTGGATTGCGAGTAACCAACTTCAAGCTTCTTTTTACAGCCAAGGACACCTGGCTTGGGCCAGATTTAAACCTGGCTTTTCCCGCGCTTTATAATCTTTGGTGGGACCCGGGCGAACAGTATGACGCTGTTTTCAATGGGGCCGCTCCGACGCGTGGTGACTTAAGGACATCTCCTGGAAGGTACTCCGGAGAAGACCATGGCTGGATAGTCGAATTGGCTCAACCGTATTTCGAGCAATTCTTTGGCGAGCTTCTGACGTGCCCGAACCGCCCGACAATACCAACAGCCGGCTCTACAAGTCAGTTAGTAAACCAGTTTAATAATCCTCCTGGCTTGAGACGCCTATTTTTGCTTCTGGAACCTTCGTCCCAGCCAGAAAAATCGCCCCAACAACCGGCAAAGACGAAATAGACTGATCTGAGCAATATTTACTCCTGCGTGGCGAGGTTTTTCCCTCAATACGCAGGAATATTTCGGTATTCTGCAGATTTATCAAGCCACGAAGAGTAGGGGGTTAGTAATGATTCGACTTTTGCATAGCAGCATATCGACCGCCTATTTCATTGATAACAACTTTTCGGCAAAGTCCTCTTTGCTCAAAAGACCATTCTACCGTTTGACTCCTCTTTTTACGGCAGCCATCTTTACTCTCGTGCTGAGTGTAGCCCAATGTTACGCTCAGAATGACCCGCTGCTTTCATGGAACGAGGGGCCTGCAAAGCAGGCTATCATGCGTTTCGTACAGGTCACTACTGATAAGTCCAGCCCTGATTACGTCGTGCCCCAAGACCGACTTGCTACTTTTGATCAAGATGGGACATTGTGGGTGGAGCACCCAATTTACACACAAGTTATGTTCGCATTGGATCAAGTAGTGGAGCATGCGTCGAAGCATCCGGAATGGAAAGAGAAGATGCCATTCAAGGCGGTAATCTCGCACGATCGGGCTGCGATGGAGAAGTTCACGACAAAAGATCTCGAACAGATCGTCTTTGCGACACACACGGGCATGACCACTGATGTGTTTCAGGCTGCGGTTAAGGAATGGATCGCAAAAGCTAAGGACCCTCGTTGGAAACGCCCATATACCGACCTTGTTTATGAGCCAATGCTGGAGGTAATGCGCTACCTGCGGGATAACGGCTACAAAACGTACATTGTTACAGGTGGGGGACAAGATTTTGTTCGTGCTTATTCGAAGCAGGTTTATGGCATCTCTCTTGAACAGGTGATCGGTTCGGCGGTCGAAACCCAGTTCAGCTATGCCAAAGACGGGAAGGGCATCCTGATGCGATCGCCGAAACTCCTGTTGAACGACAATTTCTCTGGAAAACCGGAGAATATCTATCTTTTCACAGGCCGTCGTCCGCAGGCGGCGTTTGGTAACTCAACTGGCGACCGGCAAATGCTTGAGTATACTCAGGGAAGTGGGAAGGCGGCATTGATGATGCTGGTGCTCCACGACGACGCCAAACGCGAGTACGCTTATGGTCCAGCCGAAGGCTTGCCACAGACCAAAGTCGGGACCTTTACACAGGAGTTGTATGATGAAGCGAAGGCAAAGGGTTGGTTTGTCATAAGTATGAAAAAAGACTGGAAGATCATTTTCCCGTTTGAGAGTAAGTAAATCATCAATTGAGGAGGGACATTTTATGACGAGGCGAACTGTATTATTTTGCGTGTGTATAATCAGCCTGGCGCTAATAGGTTCTTTTGGCGTCGCTCAGGGATGTATGTGGTTTACCTTGGGGGCTAAAGATAGTTCGGTCGTTGTAGGGAGGACTATGGAGTTTGGAGTTCCATTGAAATGGCAAATCGTCGTGGCGCCACGTAAGATGGGTTTCCAGAGTCAAGCGCCCAACGGACAACCCGGGATAAGCTGGAAAACCAAATATGGTTATGTTGGGTATTATGGGGCTGGTCCGGACGGCGCTGTGGCTGATGGAATGAATGAAGCCGGCCTTACCACTGGGGCCCTGTGGTTCGAACATAACACCACGTATCAGGAAGTAAAGCCGGGCGAAGAGTCCAAATCACTAAATCTTTCGCTAATGGGACCATGGATTCTAGGAAATTTCGCCACTGTTGAGGAAGTCAGAAAAGAAGTTCAAAACGTAGTAATTTACGGAGCTATCGTTGAGGAATTGAACATGGTTCCACCTGTGCATCTCGCTGTCTCGGACGCCACGGGTAAAACCATTGTGTTGGAATTTGAGCATGGACAGCTTCACGTATACGATGACTATATTGGGATATTAACAAACGCCCCTAATTTCCCGTGGCACATGACGAATTTACGCCAATACGTTGGGATGAACAACTCAAACCCAACAGGTGGCGTCCTGGATTCCCTGAAGCTTGTCCCCACTGGTCATGGCGCAGGAATGTTCGGAGTTCCGGGGGATATGACTCCGCCAAGTCGCTTTGTGAGGCTCGCAATTGTAGTAAAATCCGCTGAGCGACAACCCAATGTTGACAAGAACCTAAACCTCGCCCAACACATTGTGAATTCCTTCGATATTTCCAAAGGTCTGGTTGTAGAAAAGGGAGCGGACGGAAAAATAACGGCAGCGGAGACCACACAATTCGCGACATTCAAAGATCTCACCAACAGGGTGATGTATCAACGGACTTATGATAACCTTGATGTTACGAAGATTGACTTGAAGAAGGTTGATTTTAGCGGGAACAAGTTCAAATACATGCCTCTTGATCCCGTTCCCCAGAAATATCTTGATATTACAGATCAGGCTAAATAGTCATGTTTAATTGATGACTTCGTAACCGCAACCCATTTTAATTTTTGACATCATGGGTTGCGGTTGCGACTGAAATTGAGATGTTGATCATGAATCCATGATCATCTTTCGGAAGCGTTCAAACAGATACCTGGAATCATGAGGACCTGGAGACGCCTCGGGGTGATACTGTATCGAGAATACCGGGTATTTCCTGTGAATCATTCCTTCGTTGGTTTGATCATTTAGATTCACATGAGTAACCTGACATTCTGAGGCCACAGTCTCTGGGTCTACCGCGAAATTGTGATTTTGGGAAGTTATCTCGACCTGACCTGTGTCGAGCCTTCTAACCGGATGATTGGCTCCGTGATGCCCGAAAACGAGCTTATAGACCCGTCCGCCCAACGCAAGACCAAGGATTTGGTGGCCAAGACAAATTCCAAATATAGGCTTTTTGCCGATGAGATTTCTTACCGTTTCAATCACGTAGGGGACACCCTCCGGATCACCAGGGCCATTCGAAAGAAAAATTCCATCCGGATTGTAAGCGAGAATTTCGTCTGAGCTGGAAAAGGCTGGAAACACTCTGACGTGAGCCCCCGAGTCCACAAGCAGTCTCAGGATATTCTGTTTAATCCCATAATCTAGAGCGGCCACCTTGAACTTATTCTGAGAAGTAGCTGAGCGCGCATTCCATCGCCATGTCCCTTGATTCCAATCGTAAGGCTTATCGCATGTTACTTCCTTTACCAAGTCCAATCCCTCAATATCAGGATAATTTCTGACCTTTTTAAGAAGACTGTCGAGATCATGGTCTTCTGTAGAAATTATGCCCTTTTTTGCGCCTGTCTCTCTCAAATTTCTGGTTAGCCTTCTAGTGTCGATTCCCTGGATGCCAATCACATCGAACCGTTTTAGGAAAGCGCCAAGATCTTCATTATTCCTCCAATTGCTGGGGCTGGCGCAATATTCCTTCACAATAAAACCGGCAAGAAATGGCGAAATGGATTCATTGTCGTCAAAATTGACTCCTGTGTTGCCAATGTGGGGATAAGTCATGGTGACAATTTGTCCTCGATAGGAAGGATCCGTCAGGACTTCCTGATATCCTGTAATAGCCGTATTAAAGACGACTTCCCCTATTTTTTCGCCAGTGGCTCCCATTGCGACACCCACAAAAGATTCACCATCGGCCAATACGAGAGAGGCTTTCATTAGAGTCCCTTCATGAAATTCTTGAGACGTTCCATGCCCTGTTTAATTTTTTCATTGGGCGAAGTCATTGAGATTCGGAAAAATGCTTCTCCGCTCGGTCCATAGCCAATTCCAGGGGTGACTACCAGTCCCTGTTTTTCAAGTAAGTCAGCGCAAAACACTACTGAAGACGAATACATTTCAGGAATTCGGACCCAGAAATAATAACTTGCCCGTGGCAAACCGAATCTGAAACCGAGCTCATTGAGCGCTGCGGCGATAATATCCCGTCTTTTCCTGAACAGTTGGATCCTCTGTTCATTAAACAACGGAGCGTCGGGATGTCCGAGCGCTCTGGCAGCGGCCCGCTGGATGGCCATAAAGACCCCTGAGTCGAAATTTGATTTCAGCGTAAGGAATCGCTGGATCAGCGCTTTTGACGACACAACAAATCCGATCCGCCATCCTGTCATATTAAAGGTTTTGGAAAAGGAGTGTATTTCGATTGAAAGATCTTTTGCTCCAGGTATTTGCATTATGCTTATGGGTCTATCTTCCGGTTCAAAGTACACTTCAGAATAAGCGTTATCAGCGAGTATGACAAGATCATGCTTCCTGGCGAACGTCACGAGATCCTGAAAAAAAGACTCATCAGCGACTGCCGCGGTAGGGTTGTTTGGATAATTAATAAAAATAAATTTTGCCGAGTTTGCGGTGTCATCAGGAATAGACCGCAGGTCTGGGAGAAATCCCCGTTCTTCGAGTAGGGGAACACGGACGGACGCGCCGCCGGCGAATCCTATGGCTGCTTCATAGGCGGGATATCCGGGGTCTGTGACCAATGCGGTGTCTCCTGGATCAATGAATACAAACGGGAGATGAGATACCGCGTCCTTGGAACCTATGGTGGCCATTATTTCATTTTGGGCGTCCAGATTCACGCCGAAACGCTTTTTAAACCAATGCGCCACTAGCTCACAGAAATCTGGTTCTCCTTTATAACTGGGATACTGATGGTTACGAGGGTCGCGAATCTCCTCATTCATAAGGTCGATCACGAAGTCCGGAGTTGGCATGTCCGGGTCCCCAATAGCCAACGATATCACATCGATGCCTCTTTCCTGGGCAGCTTTGCGCTTTTCATCAATCAAATGAAACAGGTAAGGCGCTGTTTCCGTTACCCGTCTTGATAGTTTCATTCCGTCCTCCAAAATGCTATTTCTATAGACGAACGATTTTGGGCAAGGTGTCAATAGGTAACAATCATACTTAGAACATCACTTTTTACTCGATTATGCCAATATATTCAAGTTACAAACGGCAAACACCGGAATTTCGCTGTGCGTTCGGGTTCCAAATGAATTATAACAAGGACCTGCTAGGCCGGAGATTGGTTTGTTGACCTTAATTCTTGACTTAGGCCCCAAATTACCATAATTTTCGCGGATATATTGATCGGAGATAAAAAATCCTCTCGTGACGTTAGATCTTGAAACAATTCTAAATTTAATTTGTCTGACATTAGCAAGTGTATCGCTTGTCGGTAGTTCTACGGATAACAGGGATGACGATGAAGAACTGGTAAAGCGTTGCGCTGGTGGTGATAGAGAGGCTTTTAACGATCTGGTTGTAAAGTATCAGAAAAAGGTTTTCAGTGTCGCTTATAGATTCGTTGGAGATCCTGAAGAAGCTAATGATTTAGCTCAGGAAATCTTTACCGCGGCATATCAAAACCTGAAAAGCTTTAGAGGTGATTCGAAGTTCTCTACCTGGCTTTTTCAGATTGCGACGAACAGAGGTAAAAATAGGTTCAAGTATTTGAAACGCCGAGGTTTTTTTACGAACAAAGGATCGTCCGAAACCGACGATGAAGGGGATCAGTCTCATAGAGCTTTACCGGATCAGACAGCCAACCCTGAAGAATTGTTGTCCGGAAATCAGATTCGAAAAGCCGTTATAGAAGCGATTAACGAGCTAGAACCGGACCATCGGGAAATTGTAATTTTAAGAGACATTGAGGGCTTGTCCTACGATGAAATTGCCCGCATACTGGATCTGCCCGAAGGAACGACTAAATCCCGTCTGCATAGAGCGCGGATGGTAGTAAAAGAAAAACTTAAGAAGGTCCTGTCATGATGGATTGCGAACGGATTGCTGACTATTTTAGGGCGGTTTACGAAGGAGATTCTGACGCGCAAACCGGAAAAATGGTTAAAGATCATTTAAAGTCCTGTGCAGCGTGTCGGGAAGAGTTTAAGTGGTACGGAGTTACCATTCAGGCTTTAGCCAATTTGGAACAGGTTGCGCCTCCAAACGATTTTCTAAAGCAACTTAACGCCAGAATCGACAAAAACTCCTCAATCTTCCAATCTATTATCTCCCAAATCAAAAATCTGATGAATGCAATCCCGACCGCCCCTGTTCCGGTTGGCGCCGTGTCTCTCGCATTTGTCACGTTTTGTGCTTTCCTTGTATATAATTATACTCCACCGGAATTGTCCCAGGGCGGAAAATCCGGTCTGTCTCTCAATAGTAACGCGCAAAATGGCGCTATCGCAGTTGATTCGGCTTCACGTCCCGTTGACTCCGGGATGGTGGCTTCAGCTCCATTTTCACCTCAAACCGCGCCGTTCTCCCATGCTTATGTTCCCTATGACGGACCCGGCCGTTCCTCTTCCGTTGCGTGGCGTTTCCCAACTGTTGCTGATGAAATTGGAGCGGATAACCTAACAGTGGAAAGCCCTCAGATGGATCTGGCTTTAAAAAGTCTCAAAGAAATCCTTCCAGATATTCAAGGCAAATTAATTGACGAAAAATTTCGGAATGCTTTTGGAGAAGCCCTAGTAGGTGTGATCATACCTTCCAGTAGGTACGGCGATCTTACTTCAGCGTTGGTCAACTATGGAGCTATTGAAGTTGGGGCGAAATCTCTGGAATCTGATTCGCCTGCCCCGACGAAAGTTGACAGCAGAAATGTTCGCCTTTACATTCGTTTCACTCAGGCCCCAAAATAGTGCGCTTGAAATTGTCGTTGGGAAGGTAACTGTCAATTGAAGCTTGGAATAGTTGGTTTGCCGGGATCAGGAAAGACTGTACTTTTTAGGGCGCTTACAGGGGGACTTAATCCTG
Organism: Deltaproteobacteria bacterium; assembly: GCA_021777225.1. GTDB lineage: Bacteria > Desulfobacterota > Desulfomonilia > Desulfomonilales > Desulfomonilaceae > CAJBEZ01. The sequence goes on along the minus strand of JAJYDQ010000007.1, from coordinate 53,287 downwards.
GCGAACAGCGAAATAGGCAGGAGCCCGGGTTGGGCGTGGTAAAAGTGTCCGATCCCCGCATAGATTTTCTCACTCAATATCACAAACCTAAAAAAGTTACCCCCGTCCACGTTGAATATCTCGACATAGCCGGTCTCACCGGTGAAGGAAAACAAGGCCGGTCACTCGGTGACAAATTGCTTTCTATAATACGTCCTTTGGACGCGCTCGTCACATGCGTGCGGTTTTTTGATTCCGCCTCTTCAGGAAAACCATCCCCGCTTTCAGATTATAGGACTCTAGAAGAGGAGATGATTTTATCAGATCTCTCGATCGTTGAGAAACGACTCGAACGAGTTAGCAAAGACTTGAGTCGCGGACGAAAGGAACTTACCGAAGAATATGAGCTGCTTGTTCAGGCAAGGGACTTATTGAATGAAGCCAAACCACTAAGATTGATGAAAGAAGTTGAACAAAACGAAAAGCTTCGTGGCTTTGCCTTTCTAACAGCCAAGCCCCAACTGATTTTATTGAATACCGGTGAAAACAAGGGTCCCGAACAAGCGCGTCAAGTACTGTCAGAGATTGAGGAATACATAAAAGATCAACCCAATGTGAGTATTGACTGGCTATACGCGGACATGGAAGCTGAATTGGCCGGTATGTCCGAGGAAGAGGCATCTGAATTTCTGGTGGACATGTCTTTGGAAGAAGGCGCCAAAGAAAGAATTATCAAGCGGTCCTTTGAACTCTTAAACCTGATTGTATTTTTTACCGCAGGTGAACCGGAAGTCAGAGCATGGAGTCTGGTCAAGGGTAGGGCGGCTGTGAAGGCTGCCGGCACAGTTCATTCGGACATGGAACGAGGCTTTATCCGCGCGGAAGTGGTAGCCTTTGATGATTTCAAGTCGTCAGGTTCCATGGTGGCGGCCCAGAAGGCGGGTAAAGTTCGTCTAGAGGGAAGAGACTACGTCGTCAAAGACGGAGACATAATGCTTTTCAGGTTTAACGTCTAATTATTCCTACCGTTATTACAAATGGATGGTTAAGTGATTTGGGGAAGATGATCATTATGGATACATCAGTGGAACTGTTGGGTGAATCTAAAATTAGCAACCCACTGAGGCAGGTGGATTGGGTCGAAGACAATGACAGGGTATTATTCGATCTCTCTGCCGGGTTGGCTGAGGAATGCATAAAAAAGGGCCAGTCCCCGATTTCTTTTTTAAAGGCAGGTCCAAAACGAAAAATCTATTTTGACATCAGTAAACTTAAATGCGCAATTGTAACATGTGGTGGGCTTTGTCCGGGATTGAACAATGTCATACGCTCGATCGTCCTGACATTGTATCATACATATGGGGTGACCAATATCCTTGGTATAAGGTATGGATTCCAGGGTTTTATTCCCAAGTATGGTCACCCGGTCATGGAACTTACCCCTAACCGGGTCCGTGAGATTAATGAGTTGGGCGGGACTATCCTTTCATCCTCAAGAGGCCATCAGGAAATAGGTGAAGTCGTTGATGCTCTGGAACGTATGAACATCGGGTTGCTCTTTACAATTGGGGGCGACGGTACTTTTAGGGCCGCTGCCAGGATTTCCGAAGAAATAGCACACAGAGGGTCCAAAATCGGTGTAATAGGGATACCCAAGACGATCGATAATGACATACTGTTTCTCTCCAGGTCGTTTGGATTTAGCACGGCAGTTAGCTGCGCATCAGACGTAATAGGTTGCGCCCATGTTGAGGCAAATGGAGCCCCAAACGGCATTGGTCTTGTAAAGCTTATGGGTCGACAGTCGGGTTTTATAGCCGCCAATGCGTCGCTAGACAGACGCTATGCAAATTTCGTCCTCATTCCAGAATCGGATTTTGACCTCGACGGGCCTCATGGTTTCCTGGCAGTACTGGAAAAAAGAATCCAGGAAAAGAAGCATGCCGTGATCGTTGTTGCTGAGGGGGCTGGCCAGCGATACTGCGGTGTCGATGGTTTTGATAATTCAGGTAACAAAGTCTTGGGTGATATAGGTTTATACCTTAAAGATCGAATTACTGAATATTTCAGGGAAAAGGGAATCGAGACAAGCTTGAAGTACATTGATCCGAGTTACACTATAAGGTCTGTCCGCGCAACATCCGAAGACTCTGTTTTTTGCGGTTTTCTGGGGCAGAACGCTGTGCACGTCGGCCTTGCGGGAATGACTAATATTATGGTGGGCACATGGAACGAGGAGTTTGTCTGTGTACCTTTGGGTTTAGTATCTGCAGGTCGCAAACAGGTTGATTTAAGGGGTAAGCTATGGAGTAGCGTCCTTGAGGCCACAGGGCAACCCTCTTTCAAGCTTCAGGTTGTGAATGACGCCCGCAAATCATGATTCCAGTGACGCCATAATAGGCAACGACATTTGCCGAACACAGAGGACTAACCAGAAAATCCGAAGTAGATTTAATCGTATATCTAGCTGAAATAACACAGCATATTTGGACTTGCCATTTGGCCGCTAATCTGATACGGTGAATAAGTAATGACAACGATTTCAGAAATAGGAACCTTTTGAGGTTGTTGTTTGTCTTTAATACAATAATTGGAGTTATAGTTAAATTATAATGTGGAGGTATACGATGTCTAAGAAGTCTGTATTTTTGCTGGCGGTATTGGCTCTAGCCGTAACCGCAGTGATCCCAGGAAACTCAGACGCTTTGTTTGTAGCCACGGCTCAGAATTTTCGAGGAGCGTTGTATCAGGGCATTGGCCCAACTCCTTGTCATGCTACGGAAATGGCCGTTGTAAAATGCTCTCAGGACTCATTTGCTCCGAGAAGCTGCAGAGTTATCGCTGTAAGGATGGAATGCCCTCCGCCGGTTTGCGGAGCGCCAAGAAAAGTCATAAAGAAGAGCCGATACAGTTGCGCTCCTGGGTCGGCTTGCGCCCCGATGGGTCGCCCCTATCGTTAGAGATCTTTCGGTCCTCCCTGTTTCACCATGACGGGGAGGACTACCTACTTTATTACACCCTTCCTTTTTTTTAATTCCATCGCAAATACATTTTTCTGCCATTAGCTTATTCCGACGCTTCCTAAAGCTTGTGCTGATGATTTGATGATTCCGAACACTATGCTTTACAGTCATATTTCTTTGGGGTAGGATGCGCTGCACGTTAAGAAAACATAAAAATTAATTTAAACCTTATTTATCGGAAAGAACGCTCTGAGTTCTTTCCGGGATTGACTGTCAAGACATGAATCAACACAATAATTCTCACAATAGGCGCCGGAATGTTAAGGTCGAAAGCCCTTTTTTGATTTCGCAGATTGATCCGTCAGTGTTTTCTAGACGAGAGTTCCTAATCAGCGGTTTACTATCGTCGGCGATGCTCGTTATTGGATCAGCGGCATGGGCCAAAGATCCTGAAGAACGAGTCAAGGTGGGTTTTATCTACCCTGACTCGGGCGAAATGGAACAGGAAGCCAAATCCCTAATGTCTGGATTTGATCTCTTTTTCGATAAAGATGGCCCTTGTCCCGTAGATTTATTCAAGAAACCATTCCAGTCAAATTCCGATGGAATTGAAGAGACCCTGCAAAAGTGGATTAATGACGGCAATGTTCGATTCATAGTCTTGTTCGCTGACGTTGAGTCTTCTGAGAAGGCTATAAGAACTTTCGCCTCGGCCGGGACCATATTGTTTGTCGCAAATCGGTCCGTTAAACTTGTATCCGGTGAAGTTTGTAACACTAATGTGTTTAGGGTAAGCGCAAACAACTATGTTTTGTCGGAACCTCTGGCGCCATGGGCGATCAAGAATTGTGGGACCAAGGTTTTTATAACTGGCGACAACGATCGCGACGCAAATGAAAAGAGCGATTTCTTCGCTTTTGGTTTTGAAAGGGCAGGTGGAGCATTTGCAGACCGGGTAATGTCAGATGGTTCGGCTGAGTCTTTACAGTCGGTCCTAAAGTCAATTGCCAATTCAGGACCGGATTTTGTTTTTGCCTGTTTCAAAGGCCATTCTGCTGAGAATTTCCTGAAGGCCTTCAGCGCGCAAGATCCCAAAAGTAGGAAAACAGTCATTGGTCCTGAAACGCTGACATCCTTCGATGTGGAAAGTGGCGCAAATCGCGAAATGATACTCAACGTGCCCACGCTGACGAATGTTTTGAACCCCGAGTCCATAAAATCAAAAATAGTTCATCTTTATGGGGAGATGCCGTCATCCATCACCAGGGTGTCGGAGGGACACGATCTTGGTCAGATTATCGACATTTTGGCTAAGGAGCAGATCCTACACACCAAAGATTTTGAAACACTTCTAAAATATGTTGCGGACTTGAAGTTTAATGGTCTTCGTGGCGCCTTCAGGTTCGACAAGAATCATGATGCGATTGTTGAATCCTGGGTTACGACGAGGGAGGCACGTCCCGGTGGAGGGTTTTCCCAGAAGGTGTTAGCGACTTTAGGGTCTTCAGAGTCTCTGGATTTTGGTTGTGGGAAGGTTGGCTACTCTGGTAACCATCACGATTCAACATCTTCTGACGCCGATGGCGTCTGGGAAGAAAACGGTAATTAGACTGATGAGTTAGGCGCTGCGTGTCTGTTGAGCTTATAGAAGCGCGTTATTTACGAGTAATCATCAATCAAGAATTGTCCAGTCAGCGAGCGGTTTTAGATTAATCAATTACGACGAGATGTTATTAATAAATATTAATTGATGTTAATAATGATTTTACGGGTTGACATTTGTAGATTAAATTTGATAGAGTAATTTCCAAGAAATTTGTAAAAGTGTTTTATCTGTCTCTCGGCGGGGCGCAAGGGAGAGTCCGAGGGATTTTTCGGAAGGAGTTGTTGCATGAAGGCAAGAATGTATGTTGGCGCTCTTGCGTTGGTTTTGACAGTGTTCGCTCTTGCGTTGGGACCAGTTTCCGCCGGTGGTCCTATATGTAAGGTGCCACCGATGTGTGGACCTCCCCCATGTGGTCCCCAACCGTATTGTGGCCCTCAGCCCTATTGCGGACCTCCGCCTTGTCCACCCCCATGTTGTGGGCCTAACCCCATTGGTCGAGTTTTCTCAGGCGCGTTTAGGCTGGTAACAGGTGTTGTAGCGTTGCCTTTCAAGTTGGTTGATAGAATGATCGACGCGTTGGACTGTAGTCCAAATCCTTGTTGCCCTCCCAGGCCGATGTGTGGACCTCCCCCATGTCCTCCTCCAGCTTGCGGACCGCCTCCGTGTCCTCCCTCTGTTTGTGGACCGGTGAAATGTGGCCCGCCCGCTTGCTACGGTATGTCGCCTGCGATGAGACCTATGGGTTATGGATCCACGAGAAGAATGTCTCCCATGAGCAAGAAAACGAACTCCAGCCTACCGTCAACCCTGATGGCTTCCCCGGGTGAAGGTGTTTTCGGAAGCTATTGGTAGACTTAAATCCTTAAAAGAATGAAGAAAACAAAAGGGATTCAAGAGAATCCCTTTTGTTTTTGTTCCGAATCAATCCCAGCGCCTTATTTTAAAAATTCGTTCCTTGGCCAGATTTAATTCTTTCATTTTCTCTTCATCTCCTATTCCGCCGAACGAGTCCGGGTGATAAAGGCGCGCCAGCTTCTTCCAAGCCTTTAGCGTTTCATCACGCGTCGCAGTGGAAGGAATATCGAACAATGCAAAAAGTTTTTTCAGAGAAAACTCAAAAGGATTTATATACGACTCCCTGTGTCTTTCCGCAAATTCAGGTGGGATATGGTATTCGGAATACTCTGTACGTTTTCGTCGCTTCCATTTAATGGTAGTGTATGCCGAAGCGAACATTTGGATAAGTCTATATCTGGCCCGAAATTCTGAGCTGGTCAAAGGTGTTATCCTTTTGAGGGCCTCATAGAGTTCCTCAATCTGGACTATTCCCAACGTTAACAGGTTTATTGGGTTCGGCTCTCGAGGTCCCATGCAGTACGACAGTTTTCGAAGAAATCCGATCATTTCAGGACTCTCACAAGAAGAATGCTCGTAACATTTTCCGTCGGAAAAAGTTGGAGTCGCGTTGCACTGAACATATCCGCCATTTTCTTCTGCCGACCATTCCATTCCCAAACAGAGGGATCTATCCAGCCGCACTACCCACAAGCCGTGCCCATGGCTACATGGAAAAGCTATGTCTGGATGTTCACGTTTTAATCCTCTGAGAGCGCGATTCAAGCGGTACTCGCTGATATGAAACGCCTCCAATATGGAAGTCCTTGATGTCCCGGGGTTTTCTCGGATGAATGTTAAAATGTTTAGATTGATAGTGTCCATGCAGGAGGCCTTTTCCAATTAGCATAATACAAAAAGATTGGGGCGCAAAAGAAAAAAGCCCGACCGGTTAAGTCGAGCTGGGAGGGAACAGATCCAAGGAACCGGTCGGGCGATAAATAGGTTTTTTTCCCTGGACCCCTTGAAGAATTCAGTGTGGTCAGGTCCCTCCGTCGCCTGACCACTCAATTCATTGAAGTTTGTTAGAAGATGAATCCCATTTCCAGGAAACCACCATCCATTGCGGTATCGATCATCTTGACGTCGCTATAACTCTTCTTATAAGTCAAATATCTGTAACCACCTTTAAGGAAACCGGAACGACCGTTATTTAAGGGGACACTGTACTTCAGTCCGGTGCTGAGATCTGAGCCGAAAGCATCATCATAGAAGGCCACGCCCGCTTTGCATTCTAAAGACAGGGTGTTGGAGTAACGTGTAACCTTTAGTAGTTTTTCGAGTTCGACACCTACCATAGCCATGTTCAAATCATTGTCGAAGATTGCGTTACCCATTCCAGCGCCGGCGCCCTGTTGTAATACGCTAATCCGTTCATTGATTCTAACGTATTCTGCGAAGATCCCGATTCGTGATGTGGGGGTCCGAATGGGGTCATAAACCAGTCCTATCTGTTGATATAGCCGTTCCCATTTTGATTTCAGATTCTGGCCGGTGGTGGCATTCCATGTGCCGAATTGGAAACCGGTCAAGCCGCTTCCGCCACCCTGAATCACGGTTGGTAGAATCGAATATCTGAGTGACCAGTTGGGCCGGAACCTGTATTTGGCTGTAAACGATCCAACAACGGCATGGTCGGGTATCCCCATGGCGGTGTTGAAATCAACTTCCGGATTGGAACCCAGGAATCCCACTCCAAAACTGTTGTTCAAGTATATAGCCTTGCCTCTTGTGCGAGCGAACAACGCTTGTGCGTCGAGTTCCCACCCACGAGGCTTGAGTGTCGGAAGGAGCGACTCCTGCGATCGATTCATGAGCGCTTGGGCGCTTTGTTGAAAACCCATAGGGGGTCTGCACTTTACGATAGGTTGGGGCTTAACCTTGTTAATCGCCCTAGCTCTGGGCGAGATTGGAACGAGCAGGTTTTCACTAGCGTCGTTTGTGGCGGCGGCCTGGATGAAGTTCCAAGCCAGCGCATTCGCCGTGAAGAGCATAGTGAAGAAACATAGACATACCAGTAGCATACGAGGTCTTTTAATTTTCATAGCCTCCCTCCCAGGAGAACGTTTTGTTAAGACCGCACTTTACAGATACATTTTATGTTGTCAACAAAAAAATGTGCTCTATTAAGATGTTATAACGAAAAGCTAGAAACTATATGAGGTTTATAATAACGCTAAATTAGTGTAATGCTTGATATAATAGAGTTAATACGCTATATATATTGTATTTTTAATACAACAAAGTTTGTAATTCTTTTTATTGCAAGAATGAATACGCGTAAAAGGTTACCATTAAAGGATGCGCGCTATTAATAATAATGTTATATTTTATATATTTCTAGTAACTATGGAATATAATTAAAAATAGAGTTTATCATTATACAATTTTTGGTATGTGATTGCTGCATTTGCTACTTCGAGTGCAGATTTTAGTATCTTCCCCCTGAGATTTACAGTTCGGTAATCCAAGACCAGTGTCTGGGTCGGACTCACCCAAGGTTTCCACTGAACCGGGTCAGTGCTGATGAAAAACAATACCGAAAAAACTCCTAAATGCGCAGCTAGATGACTCATGCCGGAGTCATTGCCTATGAAAAACCTTGCGCTTGACATTTTAGCGCATATTTCCGTTAACGGTCTATGTTCCAGGATTTCTGCCCCACTCTGCTCCAGCCAGAGTCCCCATTCTTCATTAGCCTTGATTTCCATGTCAGCTTCCCCCAATGTTACAACTATTTCGCACCCGGTCCTTTCTTTTAGAACGGTTGATATTTGCCTGAACAACCTTAATGGCGCGAGTTTCGTTCGGCCGCCGCTACCTGGGTGGAACCAGGCGACGTTCCAAGGTTTGTTGCCGCTGTAACCCTTCAACATAGGGCGTCTTCGAGGAACTGAAATCCCCAATTGTGTATGGAGACTTTCAACAATATTCAAGCCCGGACAGGGAACCGGAGACGCGCTGAAAATTTCCTGAACGCCCATGTGGCCAAGTCTGAAAATCACGTCATTGGGATCCTTAAGTATCACATATGCGATATCACATGGCTTTAAGATGGGGTCGTCCATCCGCTGTTCAGGTTGAAACATCCACAGCGAGTCCGGTTGATCAACGGCCTTGAACTCGAATTCTTTTGGAATGATTTCTTTGTAAGCCCCGGAACCAAGGAGCGTAACGTGATGCGAAGGGTTGTTTTCTAGAATCGAATAAAGGAGAGGAAGGGTTAATAACGTGTCGCCTAATGCTCCAGGGCGAACGACCCAGATACTCATAGCAAAAATTCACACCCTTTTGTTTGTTCAAGACTTCGAAAGTCAGCTTGAATCATCATAGCCAAATTGTGATCAAGTCTCGGAATCCATTTCTTTTGATTGTCAATCATATGCCAATGCGTTTAAAAAAGCAGGGCAATTTTGACACTGAAAGGTCCAATTGATATACTTATTATCAAATCATTCCTAGAACCTTCAAAACTGAGAATTATTATCATGTTGAAGCCTTTTTTTCGAGTCGTGTCTCTTGACGAGGCAAAAGCTGGATTGCAAATTGTAAAACCGCTTGGGGCAGAGTTTGCCGAACTGGACGGTGCCCTTTTCAGGGTTTTGGCGGAAGCCATAAGGGCCGACCAGGACTCTCCTGCTTTTGACCGCGCAACTATGGATGGCTATGCAGTTAGATCTATTGACACTTTCGGTTCTACAGAGAGTTCTCCATCGCTTTTCAATGTTGTTGGTGAAGTTCCCATGGGCGAGTTTCCCAAAATGAAACTGAAGCGGGGGGAGGCGGTAAAAATTTGGACCGGGGGTGTGTTGCCGGCTAACGCCGACTCAGTGGTAATGATAGAATACTCCGAGGACTTGGGAGGGAACTCTCTGCAGGTTCTTAAAGCTGTGGCGCCTTTTGACAACATGGTCCGGAGAGGTGAAGACTATCGAAAGGGAGAAGTTTTGCTCAACGCCGGATTGCGACTTAAGCCGCAAGACCTTGGACTGCTTGCGTCACTTGGAGTTACAAAGGTTAAGGTTCATCGCTCCCCCAAAGTCGCCCTTATCAGTTCCGGAGATGAAATAGTTCCCGCGGATCAGACGCCTCCACCTGGATGTGTTAGAGATGTAAATCGACATTCTCTGTTTGCCGGTATCAGGGAGGTTTTTGCCGAGCCAATGTGGATGGGGTTGGCGGGGGATACTCTTAAATCGGTTTCGACTTTAATCAGGTCCGGCCTGGAACAATCTGATGTTGTAATAATATCGGGAGGCAGTTCCATGGGCAGCAGGGACTATGTTATTCAGGCAATTTCAGAAGCGCCGGACTCGAAAATCCTTGCGCACGGAGTATCGATGTCGCCTGGTAAACCTCTAATTTTAGGGTTGATCGATTCAAAACCTGTTGTAGGTTTGCCTGGACATCCGATCTCAGCCTTGGTTTGTTTCGATCAATTAGTTGTACCGATTATACGACGTCTTGCGGGTGAAGGCTCGCTCCAACCTTTCCTGAGGCCACAAATACGAGCGAGTCTGACGCGCAATGTCGCTTCAAAGGAAGGGCGTCTAGACTTTGTTCGAGTGAAACTGTCCAGAGTTGGAGATCAATATCTTGCGACCCCTTTTATGGCCAAATCCGGAATGGTCTCAGCCATGCCGAGATCTCATGCTTATCTGAAAATTCCAGTAGGCTGTGAAGGATATTACAAGGGGCGAACAGTCACAGTTTATCTATTTTCCAATTGGATGGGAGACGACTTTGAGAAGGAGTATTTTTCTGGAGATGAAACCACCTGCGGAGGCCCTGGAAATTCTTTTGGGGCGTCTGGGCAGGAAAAACTCTCCGGGATCGGAAAAGATTCGAACAGTTAAGTCATTTGGCAGGGTCACATCGCGGCCTGTTTACGCCAAGCTGTCATCACCGAGTTTCCATACTGCGGCGATGGATGGTTTTGCCGTCAATGCGTCCAGCACATTTGGAGCCGCGCCGGACACCGTTCTTGATTTTGTAATAGGTGAAAGCGCCTGGCCCGTGAACACTGGACGGCCAATACCGCCGGGAACAAATGCCGTTATAATGATTGAACACGTTAATTTCGTGAACGACGAAACTTTCGAAATTGAGAAGGCGTTGGTTCCATGGGAAAATGTTCGTCGGGTGGGAGAAGATTTTGTTCAGTCCGAAATGATATTGCCTGGCCGCCATATTATATCTGCGTATGATATAGGAGCCTTATTGTGTGGTGGAGTGACCAAAATCGGGGTCGTTAGGAAACCAAGGGTATTATTAATTCCAACCGGATCAGAACTTTTTTCAGCCAAGCGGTTGGAGAATCAACCTCCGGATTTTGGCCAATCCATAGAGTTTAACACCCACATACTTGGCGGTCTGGTCTCTCAAGCAGGCGGTGCGCCCGTTACCGTCGATATTGTTCCCGACGACTATGCTATGATTCGAGAAGCCGTAAAATCTGGTGTAGAAGCCGGAAACGACATTATTGTTGTAAATGCGGGTTCATCGGCGGGTAGTGAGGATTACACAGCCTCAATAATTGCTGAGCTTGGGGAGATCCTTGTTCACGGCGTAGCCATGATGCCGGGCAAGCCGACCATTCTGGGAATAATCAAGGGGAAACCGGTAATTGGGACACCGGGTTACCCTGTGTCGGCTGTATTTTCATTTGAAATATTTGGATTACCTGTCATTTCATGGATGCTGGGGATCCCTGAATATAACAGGCCGACCATCTCGGCGTTTTCAGTACGAAAGGTCCCTTCAAAGTTAGGAAGAGAGGAGTTTTTCAGGGTCAAATTGGGCAAAGTGGGTGGTAGGAATGTCGCTGCTCCATTACCTAGGGGTGCGGGATCCATCACGACACTCACTCGCGCTGACGGGATAATTCGAATTCCATTAAACAGCGAAGGCATTGAACAAGGATCTATGGTTGAAGTGGAGCTGCTCAGTCAACCTCAACAAATAGAAAACACGCTTGTGATAATAGGTAGTCACGACTTAACGATAGATTGCCTGGCCGATGAACTTCTAAAACATGGCGTGTATGTTTCATCGAGTAATGTAGGTAGCCTGTCGGGATTACTGGCGCTAAGGAATGACACCGCACATGTCGCTACAAGCCACCTGCTTGATGCAGACACAGGAATTTACAACTGGTCCTATATCAGGAAGTTCATCCCGGATGTTCCTGTTGGAGTATTCCACGGAGTAATGCGTGAACAAGGTTTTATGGTAAAGAAGGGTAACCCTAAAAATATTCGCGGATTCCATGACCTGACCAGAAATGACGTGACTTTTGTCAATCGGCAGAAAGGCGCTGGAACCAGGGTTTTACTCGACTATTACCTCAATGAGATGGGCATTGACGATTCGGATATAAAAGGTTACGAAATGGAAGAATATACCCACACGTCGGTTGCTGTATCGGTACTGTCTGGCGTCGCTGATGTAGGAATGGGGGTCCTTGCGGCGGCAAACGCTTTGGGGTTGGATTTTATTCCACTGGCTACCGAACAATATGATTTTATTGTTCCACAGAAATATTTGGAAGATGAGAAGATAATACAACTTCTGAAAATAATCGGCAGTCAATCATTTAGAACCCGGGTCGCATCGCTGGGAGGCTATGGAGTTGATCGATCCGGGGAGCGTCTGTTAGAGCCGAAATAGTTAGCATCGGTGTTTGAAAACATGGATATTATAAATTTTTTCTCCGGTGCTCCCTGGCCCACTATTGGGGCTTGCGCCGCTGTATTGACAGTGATGTTGGGGACTTGGATCTTCGCTTTGAACAAGTTCAATCCCACCTTTGGAACTATGGATGAACCTGACGCAGTGGCTATTGCGAAGGGGAACTGTGGAGATTCTATGAAGATCTCGCTAAAATTTAGTAGGGGGAAAGTGGCCGACGCCAGTTACTGGACTGATGGATGTAAATTCAGTAGTGAGTGCGGCGCCGCAGCTACGCGTATGGCACTGGGCAAAACCCCTGAAGAGGTAGCGGATATTAATTATCTATCGATAAGAGAAGCTGTTGGTGGAATGCCGGAGGAAGACCTTCACTGCGCCACTCTTGCCGCAGATACACTACAGGAGTCGCTTAGAATTTATTGTCTTGGCTTGCACAAAGTCTCCGACCAGGCGCCCATTGAACAAAAGTAGAAATCAAATTAGGTTGAAGTTTCTAGCTTGACTCATTTGGTTCGAGGTTCTATCAATGTTCTTGCCTACCGATAGTCAAGTGAACACTCTGTCTTAAAAAGAGGATGGTAGTCATGAGTTTTAACAGGCGGCCCATCTCTGGTGAAGGTTTAAAAAGATTGAACGAAGAGATGGATAGATTAATTAGGGTCGAAAGACCATCTGTCATAAAAGAAATCGAAATAGCGTTGGGTCACGGCGATCTATCTGAAAACGCTGAATACACCTATGCGAAGGAAAAACAGGCGTTAATAGAAACCAGAATTAGAGACCTTCAAGAAAGGATTTCTTCTTCAGAGGTCATAGACATAAATAATCGTCCTACACCTGACAGAGTGGTCTTTGGAGTTCATGTGACAATTCAAGACCTTGATACCGATGAAACGAAAAATTACCAACTGTTGGGCCAAGATGAAGCAGACATCGCCAATGGCATTATATCCGTAGATTCTCCTGTTGGTAGGGCATTGATAGGGAAAGAGGTAGGCGATGTAGTTGAAGTTCGCGCCCCAAATGGGGTCCGGGAATGCGAGATAATTGATATCAAATAAATCAAGGCTGATGTCCCGATGTATTGGCCTCAATTTTGTAACGAGATGACTAGAGAGCAATGTCACATTTATATAGTTCCGAGGATGATTTCTTGAAGAAGTGGCAGGGTTCAGGAACGACCCTTGTCCTTTGCGATTTTGACGGTACCGTTTCAGTCAAGGATACTGTAAACAGGCTGCTTAGGAGCCACATTTCCGACCCACAATGGCGCTATCATGTGAAGCGTTATCTTAGGGGCGATATAGGTTCTAAAGCAGTTTACGAAGCCCTGGCGCCTCTTATGCGTATGACAAGGCTGGATTTTGAGCGTTTTGTGCTTGAGCATTCAGAACTTGATCCATATTTTCCACAATTCCTGGAGTGGTCCAGAAACTCAAACATAGATGTAAAAATTGTCTCGGATGGTTTTGATGAGACGATCAAAACTCTCTTCGGAAAACATGGAATTTCCGGACTTGACATAATTTCAAACAGTCTGGTTATCGAAGATAGCGGAAAGATTGAGATAAGGTCCGAACATTGTAATCCGGGCTGTCAAGTCTGTGGCACCTGCAAGTTGAGAGCGCTTCGAAACTTCAGGCGTCAATACGACAAGATTGTGCTCATTGGAGATGGTGAGTCGGACAGACATGCTGCGTCCGAAGCGGACATGGTATTGGCGCTCGGTGATCTTTTTCTCTATTGTGCGGCAAATGGAATCCCAGCGATCAGAATCAATGGATTTCATGAAGTCCCGTTGATGTTGACTCGGGATATTGAGGCAGTCGCTTTTGATTTGGATGGAACTCTTATTGATTCAATAGACGCTATAGCCGAAGCCTTCAATTACATGTTCAATGAACTCGGTTATCCGATAATGACCGTTCAGGAAGTCCTCAGGAAAACGTCGGTTTCTTTGATTGATTTCGTGAAATCCCATTTAAGGCCAGAGCACTCTGAACTAGGAATCAAGGTCTTTCGAGATTACTATGACACGATCTTCCTCGACAAGACCTCTATGATCCCGGGGGCCTTGGAGACTCTCATAAAATTGAATGGATCACTCAAACAGGGAATCGTTTCAAACAAGCGCGGTCGGTATGCGCGCATACTTGCAAATCACCTTGGATTTGCTCACAAAATGAAAACAATTCTTGGGGCTGAAGATGGATTTAAGGCAAAACCAGCCGCTGACATGTTTCTGGAGTTTGTTAGATCAGTAAGCGCCAAAGCGGAAAACACAATCTACGTAGGAGACGCTCCTATTGACATACAAGGCGCAAAAGCCGCTGGAATTGATACTTACGCGGTAGCCGGACCATTCTTCTCCGCTGAAGAACTTGCTTTACACCAGCCGAGAAGGGTGCTCAATCACATAAGTGAACTGCCAGCCGCCTTGGCCCCAGTTATCAGCAGCAAATCCGACAAAAAAAAATAAAAAACCAACTTTTTTAGGAACCCCGTACGCATACCACTGTCTGATCTTAACAAGACCTACCTACTTTAAACGCATTGAGGGGCCCAAATGTTCCTACCATACATTTGGGCCTTTCCTTTTTGTGTAAACAATCCCCGGGACTAAAACTTTAGTTGGGTTGCTTCGCCTCGTTTTTCCAAAATCAACGCCAAGAGGGCGTCCGACGGAGAAGGGTTAGAGGGTAGTGGTTCGAGCATTTCTCTGAGACGGACAAAAGCCTTTTCCATTGCTGCTCTGAGATTCGAATCCGTCCTGAATCTTTCTAGCCATGAAGCCAAATTTTCGGGCGTGGCAAAGTGTTGCAGGACTTCAGGGACCAACAGAGGTCGTCCACATCCCAAACAAGGAACCCTATAGCCCTCTTTGATCATGATCTCGATAGGGTTGTCCGGTCCAGGCTGGCCCTTAATGCACAACATGTTTGCAATAGCAACATGCAGGTCGGGTTCCATCACGAGCGGCATCAAGAATTTGGTGGCCAGAACCCAAGAAAATTTATCGAGTATGTATACAACCGCATGAGGCATTCTAGATAGCGCAGCCTGTAAAGTGGCGGTACCTGACGTAACCAGACCATAGTCAGAAGCTGCCATTATCTTGGAGGTTTCGGCATGGATTACCCTTGCGTTGAAGCATGATTCATCGAGGATACGTTGAATCAGCTCTCTGAGATGAGGGCCGGCAAGAGGAATCACAAATTCAGTTTCTGGAAAAGTCCTGAGATGTGATTCAGCAGCGGAACACATGACGGGAAGAACTCTGGCGATCTCAGAATTACGGCTACCGGGAGCGAGCGTCACTAACGGCCGTTGATCCCGAATCCCCAGTTCCGATTTTACGGAAGATTTGTCGACTTCTGCTGGAATGTCCCGAACCATGGTGTGGCCCACAAAATTGGCCTGCACGCCAACATCGGAATACATCTTCTCCTCAAAAGGAAATATGGTCATCATCCGGTCAACCACCGCAGCGATCTTGTAGATTCGACGTTTTCGCCATGCCCATATTTGAGGACTGATGTAATAGCAGACTTTAACTCCAGCCTTCTTTGCGACATTACATAAACGGATATTCACATCAGGGAAATCAACCGGAATAAAAACATCATATTTTCCGCTACGCAATTCTGACTTCATCAGGTTGTAAGCAGCGAGTACGCTTTTAAGTTTACTAAGTCCTCCACTAAATCCAATGGTGTTAATATCTCTGTAGTGGAGCAACAGTCTCATTCCCGCTGTTTCCAGCTTTTCACCGCCAATACCGGTAAAACTGATGTTCGGGAATTGGCGCCGCACATCCTTTACAAGAGAGGCGGCATGATAATCTCCTGACGCTTCTCCAGCCAGGATCAAAACGGATCCCACTAGGTCAGAGCCGTGTCCATTTACTGTTTGTTTGAAGAATGCCAAATTTTGGGACATAAAATTGATTCGCCTATAGGACTAATAAGTTCTAGACGCAGATAAGACAACCCGGAATCGTCCAAGCTTCTCGGACCAAGGCTCTTTATTTTTACAGTATGACTTTTGCCTTGACAATGAAAGAATGTTTGATATGAGTCCAATCCGAAAATGTTATCCCTTTTTCAAGACGCAAAATTTTGCCGAAAACATGCTACAATATGTTGGGATATAGTTTTAACCATGGGCACTCAGATGCCTCTCGGAGCATATGATGAAATTAGGTCTATGTGAGAACTGTGGAACTCCTACAGATGCACGGTATGAGATCAAGAATAATTGTGTGTACCTTGTAAAATTCTGCAAAGATTGTGGCCGTACATCTTCTCTTGTTACAAAAGACGCCCGTAAATGGCGATGGAAGCGCGAAATAGCCGACTATCAGGAACCATCAAACATTTCAGGCTGTTCCTTGAACTGCAAGTCGTGTGACCACAAATTACATACGCCACCTACAACTGTAGCTATTGACGTCACAAATCTTTGCAATCAGAGATGTCCAATCTGTCTTGCTTATGTCGATGCAATGGGATTTTCTTACAAACCGCCAATGGAATATTTTGAAAAGATTTTTCGAGAGTTTGAAAGTGAGGACCCCAAGCCGAATATCTGCTTTTTCGGCGGAGAACCCACTGTTCATGATGATTTTATTGAAATTGTGCGTCTGGCGAAATCTCATGGTTTTCAGGTTCAATTATTTACAAATGGTTTGAAGCTGGCGGACATGAACTATTGTAAGGAGCTTTGCAGTCTTGGCGTTCAGGTCAATTTCGGTTTGGATGGAACGAAACCCGAGATTTACAAAACCCTCAGAGGAGACAATTCGCTCGCTGTAAAAAAGAAAGCTTTCGAAAATGTGATTAAATGCGGTGTAAACAAGTTAGCCGTAATTTCTACCGTGGCATCCGGTGTGAATGACAGTAACATGGGTGAATTGATGGAGTTCGTCCACGGTTACAAGGAGTATGTTTCAGTTTGGGCCTTTGTTCCGCTGACTCCATGCTGGGAGACCTCAGATGTGAAACTGGAGCCGACCACAACCGAATGCGTTGAAAACATATTTGAAAAAATTCTTCCTGATGTGGAGTTTGTGTCCACAGGAATGATGAAATTTGAAATTCTGTCCAAATTTTTCGGAAAACAAACCCTTGGTGGGTCTCACCCGAATTGTGAGAGCGCGACACTTGTAATTTCAGATGGAGAGAAGTACGTTCCTCTTTCATCATATCTTAATATTCCTCTTTCCGAAGCTCTCTCCAGGCTCCGGAAACTAGACCGGAAGCTAACTGGGAAAGCGCCTGTAAAATCAGCCCCGATTTGGCGGCATTGGTATTTCAATCTTTCTACGGCCCTTCAAACAGCCTTTATTGTGGCTAGGACTATTAATCTCAGGAAGTCTCTCGCCAAGCCTGCTTTCGTCAACGGAATCAAGGCTCTGGTAGACATTGCCAGAGGCAGGAAGATTGATGAAATTTTGAGAAGACGAACCAGTTTTAAGCAACTGCTTACCCTAATCACAATTCCGTATGAAGATGAAGGTGGCCTGGAAAACGCCAGACTTCACGATTGTCCAGCCGTCTTTGCTTACGAGGATGTCGAGACGGGACAAATTAGAACAGCAGCATTTTGCTCATGGCAAACAATAAAAGATGATGTCTGTCGAAAGATTCAGGCGCATTATGACAAAGGTAGCGATAAGGACAGAGAAAAGTCAGTAAGAGCTGGTTAAATCTTGGAGCAAGCATCCTGAAAGACCAGCAATCATCTGTCCTTGATGGTCCAGATTGTGGTTTAATCTCCCGGTTTAGTCGTCGGCATTATTAGATATCGTTAATCTTAGGCCTCAGCATCAGCCCATTCAAATAGACATTTCGTGACCCAATCTTTTGATAGGGGTCACGAAAATTTTCCTAGGTCAAGGACATTCTTGGCCTTTGCATAAATAGGTTTGTGAATTTTCGGATCAAGAAATGCCCTTGGTATCCGCAATAATTCCAACATTCAATCGAGTGGATGTGCTCCCTCGGTCTATTCTTTCGATCTTAAAACAAACCTTTCAAGACATCGAACTTATAGTAATAGATGACGGATCGACGGATTCAACCGCCGATCTGATAGCAGGAATGTCGGAATCAATTCGATACTTGAGACAGGATCACAAAGGCGTGTCCGCAGCCAGAAACTTGGGAATTGTCGTTTCTCGAGGCAAGCTCATAGCGTTTCTTGATTCGGATGACGAATGGAGTCAAGCCAAACTGGAAAAGCAATTGGAGCTTTATGATAAAGCGGATAGCAATTTCATATGTCACTCCGACGAACTGTGGCTGAAACACGGGAAAGTCGTTAATCAAAAGAATGTCCATAAGAAACAGGGTGGCCGCTTTTTTGAAAGAGCGCTTGGGAGATGCTTGATCAGTCCTTCCGCTGTATTGATTTCACGTCTGTTACTCGATAAAATCGGCCTGTTTAATGAAGAACTCCCAGCGGCTGAAGATTATGACCTCTGGCTACGCATCACGGCTTTTCATTCGGTAAAGTTCGTAAATGAGCCATTGGTAATAAAACATGGAGATAGAAGCGATCAACTTTCTAAAACCATTCCCGCAATTGACAGATTCAGGATTCAGGCGATTCTGAACATACTGCAAAACCCCGAATTGCAATCCGATTACCGGAGAGCGGCCATAAGGGAATTGGTGAAAAAATGTGAAATCCTTGCCAAGGGACTTTCAAAACATGGAAAAGATGAAGAAGCGATAAGGTATTATGAACTCTCAAATAAATATCAGAACAACAATTATTGACCCGTCTCAACTGGATCTTGACAATATTGATTTCCATGTTCCCTCATTTGAGCCTTTAGACCCACTTGTAGCTTCAATAGAACAAGTTGGTGTAATCCACCCTCCCGTTGTGAAAGAAACTGCGGGTCACCGTTTTATCCCCGTATTGGGCAGGCGGCGACTCGAAGCCGTCTGCGCGTTAAAGGCGCGTAGTTTTGCAGTTCGCGTTGTCGATCCGATGCAAATGAAAGGCCAAACTTTTATTATGGCTTTTTGGGACAATCTTGAAAGAATCAAGAGAGACCCGGCTGTTAGGGCATATGTGGTCAAACGACTGCTGGAACTTGTCCCTCGGGAGACATTGGCCAAGAAAGTCTTCCCATTCCTGGATATTTCTTCCAAGGGTCCGAAACTGGAAAAACTCAGAAAGATAGGTGGGCTGGAAACATCATTGCTGGATGCGTTGTCCAGAGGGAGATTACAAGAAAAGAGCGCTGCGATACTTTCGGAGCTTCCTTACGATCAACGGCTCCCTCTGGTGAAATTGATCGGTAAATTAGGTTTAAATGCAAACAAGGCTTTTGAAGTTATTTCCCAATTGTTTAATTTGTCAATTTACCTGGGACAACCGATGACGGATTTGCTGGGTAGACCCGAGGTTGATGAAATATTAAACGATCACCATCTGACAGTTGCTGAAAAGGTGGCTCAATTTAGAAAACTCATCACCAGATGGGCATTTCCTGACATAACCGAAAACTGGCGCATTTTTGAAAGGTGGGTACAGGACGTCCGCCCCCCCAGGAATGTTTCACTGAGACCCGGACAATCATTTGAGGATGAGTCGGTAACAATTGAAATCCGTTTGGATTCACGTTCAAGGGCTGAAGATTTCCTCAATGTGATTCGCGAATTTCAACTACCCAATTCCTATCAACATGGTTAACTAATCCTTGAATTTGTCCTTAACTCTCTGCGGTAGTTCACTGTCGTCAATTTGTACAATGGAAGTCAGATTTTCGAGATCTTCGTCTTTCTTGGGTGCTGCCTTACCTGGGGATTCCTTTTCGGGACCGGGTTTCTTAATTTTGTCCTCGGCCATCACACATCTCCTCCGAGCTTCCGATTTTGTTAGATCTGTATAGTGACTTAATATAGCAGAGAACGTAATTTGTCCAGGAAACGGATTATGGCTGTGTTCCTGAGACTTGAGAAATAGGAGTGCTTTTTGCGCATGAGATTCCCGATAGACGAGATTTGGGTTGAAAAGGAGGCGGAAGAATCGTATGTGACCCGTCGCATTTTGAGGTCGGTCAAATCCGTTACGGTCCTAAGAGGCGCCGAAATCGATGCAGAATCGGCGCGAATCGACATGAACCCTGATCCGCTGGCAAAAGGGAAAAGGATCCTAAAACTTGTGAATTACAAGGGAGCTTTTGTGAAATCCTGTCCAGGGACGAAGACCTATCTGTGCTGCGGCTTGAAAATACTCAATATCGGCAATGGTTGTCCCATTGATTGCCGTTATTGCGCTCTCCAGGTTTACTTTAACAATCCTGTAATGGAAGTGTATGTAAATTTTGAAGAAATGCTAAGCCAACTCAAGGCCTTTCTGGCTTATGCTCCTCCTGACCACTTTTTTAGGTTTTGCACCGGCGAATTTACAGATTCTCTGGCATTAGATGACTATACGAGTTATGCGGTCCCGTTGGCGGAGACATTTCTGGGTCGAAATAACGCGACGTTGGAGTTCAAAACCAAAACTGATTTTATAGAGCCACTGTTAAATCTTCAGAATCCGCGAAATATAATATTGAGTTTTTCAGTTAATGCGCCTGGTTTCAGTAAATCTGAGGAAATTCGTGCAATCAGCTTAAGACGGAGGTTAATTTCCGCCAGTAAGTCCGCGTCTCATGGGTTTAAAGTTGGATTTCACTTTGACCCCATTGTGCCCTTTGATGGTTGGGAAGAAGAGTATTTTAAAACAATTGACGCCATTTTCGATTCCGTTAGACCAGACTCTATAGCCTGGATTTCAATGGGTGTCCTACGCTTCGTGCCTGACCTCAGAGACGTTGTTACTTCGAGATTTGGGCCAATTAGATATTTCTACGATTCTTTTGCCCCAGGTCTTGACGGCAAGCTTCGCCTGAGCCGCAACCGCAGGACAGCGATTTATCGGCGCCTGGCCCAAAGGATTAGGTCGTACAGCGCTGACGTACTAATTTATTTGTGTATGGAGTCTAACTCGATCTGGCAGGAGGCGCTTGGACTGGACATGAGAAACAACAATCAATTGGCCAAGTTGCTGGACGATAGTGCTAAGTTGTCTATATAACACGATGTTATCACTCAGACTTGACCAATAAATCTAAATCGCGTAATTGAGAACGCTCCGGTAATTCTTCAGTGAAGTTGGCGAAGAAATTTCCGCGGACATGAAGACAAGGAAAAGAGTTTGGTTAACAAAGAAACTGAAAAGAAACATTGTTGTCAAAGACAAATATTAATTGGAGTCGCAATTCGTTATATTCGGCGACTTTGGTTTTCTATATAGAAGGAGAGTGTTGATCATGAATGAAAGAAAAACTCTTATTGAGTTCCTATCAAACGCGTCGGATTACGATCTGTCGATTTTATTTGGCGTTCTGGATGTGGCCCACCAGAACCTGATTTATGAGTCTACAGATGAAAATCTGGTCATGGACCAATTTATGACCAGCCTGTGGATAGCAACCAGATCGACATCAATTTAACTCATGACGATAATGCAATGCCGGACTCATCTGTGCAGCTATAGAGGATGATAGCATTAACAGGAATTTCCCAGCGATTGGAAAGGTGTAAACAATGAAGGTGGGTGTTGTCGGATGTGGACTGGTCGGTAGCGCAGCCGCGTTCGCAATTGTACTGACAGGGTCCGCCAATGCATTGGCGATGGTGGACGTCAACAAGGACTTGGCAAAGGCGCAAGCCGAGGACATTCTCCACGCGACACCTTTTGCCGAAGCTTTAGCAATTTCGGCTGGAGATTATGATGCTTTAGCAGGTTGCCATCTTGTTATAATGGCTTGCGGCGTGGCTCAACGTCCTGGTGAGTCGCGCCTGGAACTCCTTAAACGAAACGCAAACATATTTCGGGACGTCATTCCGAATGTCCTTAAGTTTGCACCGGATTCCTTGCTTCTTATTGCTTCCAATCCTGTGGACATATTGACGGATGTTGTGGCCCGGTCCTTTGGACTCCCACAGGGGCGGGTCTTCGGATCGGGAACTGTTCTGGATACGTCCAGATTTAGATCTCTCATAGGAGCATGTTTCGGGGTGGCCGCACACTCGGTACACGCTTACGTCATGGGTGAGCACGGGGATTCCGAAGTATTGGTTTGGTCGAGCGCCAGAGTAGCTGGTATTCCATTAGAGGAGTTTGGAAAGCAGGTTGGCGCGCCCCTGACTCATGGAATGAAAGCTGACATTGACGAGAGGGTTCGGCGCGCCGCCTATCGTATAATCAGAGGGAAAGGGTTCACCAATTATGGTATTGGGGCGGGACTCGCCAAAATAGCCCGCGTTGTTCGAGATGATGACAGGACTGTGCTGACTTTATCTATGCCCGCTGATTCCATTGATGGACTCGATGGAGTGAGCCTGTCTTTGCCCAGGATTGTAGGGGCTGGCGGTGTGCTCGCAACGGTAAGACCCCCTCTATCTTGTGAGGAGAATGCCGCTCTAAAGAAATCAGCTCAAGTCCTTCGCGAAGCCAAGTCCGGCATGATCTGAACCAATTCTTTTCAAAATCTTCCCAAACTTGCCGGACTTGTTGAATAGCTACATGAAAGGTAGTCTATCTTATTGAGATTGGTTAATTACAAAAGCTTTTAAATGGTATTTTTTTGTTATATTGCCTAAAGAACAAATGAATTTAGGTTTTTATTTAAGATGTTTGACCAGGAGTATGCTATGGCGCAGAAAGAGAAATCCAAACATGTATTGGTGATGGTCCCAGATACTAGCGTGCATGAAACGCCGGGTTGCAGAGATGAGGCCGAAATTAGAGGATCAATGGGCGCGTCCCATGGACCTGTCTTAAAACAAAATGTAGACTCGGAGACATTGGCCCTAAACATTGAACAAAGTGTGGGCGAAGTCGGAGAAATGCTCTCCAGGATCGACCCCAAAATTGGTGAGACATGGGAGATAAAAAGCGTTTCCGTAGGCCTGAGCATAAACACGGATGGTTCAGTGGGGATTGCCGCAGCGGGCTTGGAAAATTCTCTGAAGTTGAAATTGATTCCCCGAAAAAAGAAGGAAGACCTCGGATTCTGACCGTGAAATTCTCCCTACACTCAATATCCGTTTCCACACTCAGCAAACGCAGTGGCTAAGCATGAGCGTTCAGATCTCAAAAACATCCAGCTACCGCTGCTCCTGCGATCTTTTGATTACAGCAAGCGGGATGAGTGTCTTGCCGCGAGCTGAAGCCAATTGCATGATGTAGTCCCGACCTGTGGCCGGTGGGGCTTTTCGTTCAGATTCAGGTTTGATTTTCAATGAGATAGCCTCGCTAGGGCAGGTTGTGACACAAAGGCCACAACCTATGCACCTGTCACGGTCTACCTGAGCGACTTCTTCAGTTCCTATGCTGATCGCTTCCATTTGGCATCTGTCCATGCACGTCTCGCAGGCAGAACACGCGGAAGGGTCGATTTCAGCGTAATAGTTCGTCAGGACCTTTTCAACAGGTTTTGGATGAAGCTTGATCGAACGCAGGATGCCGCAACAGTCGCCACAGCAGTTACATATTCCACCTGTATCCTGAGAAATGAACGGTTGAGGTACCAGCCCCGCTTCTTCACACTTATTAAGTATATCCAGGGCTTCATCCTTTGTAATGAATCTTCCCATTCCTTTGTCAACGTAATACTGGGCATGACTTCCAAACTGAAGGCAAGCCTCGAGAGGTTTGCCGCAGCCTTTGTCTATAAGACCTTGCTGTACCCTACATACACAATTTGCGACCGAGACTTGTTCCTTGGTCTTTATGATCTGCTTAAGATCTTCATAAGGCTGAACCTGCCACAAATGGTTAATAGACCGGTTTACCGGGACAGTCCTCAATGGAGCGGACTGGGCCAAACCATTCCTGCCAAACGCCTCCACAAAATACTTCTCGAACATCCTGGCAAATTCTTTGTCCATATCTTTGACTTGATGTTCGTACGAACCGACAACAAAGGGCGCCGCGCCATATTTGGATATCCCTTCCTTTTTGACACGGAAAATCTGACCCTTTTCGAACATGCGTTCGAGCAATAATCCAACTTGATTCGAATCCTTGCCAATACGATTGGCCACGTCTTGCGCCGTTTCAAGCATCATGCTGAGATTAAGGTACATCTCTGCTTCTTGCTCTGTGAAAAGTTTTTTTAAAATTTCAATCTCGATACCGGACTCGGTTGAAGGGAACCCAACGGAATACTGGTCCATCTGCTCCCTTAAATTCTCGTAAAGGCTGGCGCTCATTTTAGTCTCCCTTATTTAAAAGGTGGGAATTCGACTCCTTGCAATACAAGGAACCTAATATATGGTCCAAGGATTAGTTCATACATGCGGTGAACGCACAAGGTTTCCGATATATACGACTTCTCTTTCAGAGGTTTGAGAGTATGGCTGAATCGTCAACAGGCGTATCTTCACGAGGAGAATACGGTCTGAATGTAGAATATTTCGCGTCAAAATAAGCTGTTACCATCCCTATTGGTCCGTTACGCTGCTTACCGATGATTATTTCAGCTTCACCCTTTTTGGGATTATCGTCGCTCTTGTTATAAACTTCGTCACGATAAATGAATATGATGACGTCGGCGTCCTGTTCAATAGCTCCAGACTCTCGCAAATCAGCCAACTGGGGCCTTTTGTTAGGTCTTTCTTCTACTTTTCTGTTGAGCTGAGAGAGGGCGATTACAGGAATATTAAGCTCTTTGGCCAAGGCCTTCAAAGACCTTGATATGTCGGAGATCTCCTTTTCCCTGGAATCGGCTTTTGCCGGTCCTTTCATGAGTTGTAGGTAGTCCACGATTACCAGGCCCAAATTTGTCTCTTTCTTGAGTCTGCGAGCCTTGGCCCTGATCTCCAACGTAGTGATGGCAGGTGTGTCATCCACATAGAGGGGGGAATCTGAAATACTTCCCACAGCTAGCGTAAGTCTGGCCCAGTCTTCAGGCGTGAGATATCCGGTCCTCAAGCTTTTCAGATTAACTTTTGCTTTTGAACAGAGGATTCTAAGGGCTATCTGTTCCTTGCTCATTTCCAGGGAGAAGATTGCAGTTGAGACATTAGATTCTGTCGCAGCGTTCATTCCAATGTTCAAAGCCAGGGAAGTTTTGCCCATAGATGGTCTGCCCGCCACGATAATTAGATCCGAGTTCTGAAAACCGGCCGTCATACTGTCCAGATCATGAAATCCCGAAGAAACACCGGTAATGTTCTCTTTACGTTCATAGAGACTCTCAATAGTGGCGAAACTGCTCTTCATCAGCTCCTGAATATGGTGAAAACCGGTTCCTATACGAGATTCGCCGACCCGAAACAGAATCTGTTCAGCTTCATCGAGAAACTCGTCTACATCAGACTGATCTTCATAACATCGTGTAGAAATTTCAGTAGCGGCTGATATCAACTGTCGCAAAATCGCCTTTTCCTTGACCACCTTGGCGTAGTGGACAATATTGGCGGCGCTTGGAACGGCGTCTATCAGTTCCGAGACGAATATGATCCCGCCAACATTTTCGAAGATACCCTTTTCTTTAAGACTGCCAGTAAGTGTTATTAGATCGACGGGCTCATTTTTGTTGAACAGATCCACAATTGCTTTGAATATATTCCGGTGGGCCTCCCGGTAGAAATCTTCGGGAGTTAGGGTTGCTAGGACCTTCGGAAGAGCGTCGTTGTCAATTAGTAATCCCCCCAGTATGGCGCGTTCGCCTTCTAAAAACTGGGGGGGAGTTCTAATATGCGCGTTATTGTCCTGCGCCATCCTTTGAAGAAACCTCGGGATCAACGACAATTTTAATAGTAGCCGTGACTTCCGGATGCAATTTTACCGAAGCCGAATATTCGCCCAAACGCTTGATAGGTTCGCTCAAGGATACTTTTTTTCGGTCAAATTCATATCCCTGCAGGGCGAGAGATTCAGTAACATCCGCATTGGTCACTGAACCGAACAATCTGGCGTCCTGATCCCTGGATTTTCTGACGAAAGTCAGCACCACGGATGAAAGCTGCTGGGCCTGAACTTCGGCAGCGCCTTTGGCTTTGGCCAGTTTCTTCTGTTTTGCTTCGATTAAGCCCTTGTAGAAGTTAAGATTTTTCTCTGTAGCCAGGCATGCCAACTTGCGAGGCAAAAGGTAATTGCGGGCGTAACCGTCTTTAACTTTCACGGTCTGACCTACAGAGCCCAATTCTTCAATATGATCAAGTAATATAATGTTCATGGCTCACTCCAACTGACTGATACTAGCGTCTTGGCACCGTGAATGGCAAGAGCGCGATATTCCTGGCCCTCTTGATTGCGGTTGTTAATTGTCTTTGATGCTTGGCGCAATTCCCTGAAATTCGTCTTGGAACAATCTTGCCACGCTCAGTAATAAAAATTCTTAGCAGACCGGGATCCTTATAATCCATCCGCAAACCTGAATCGGCGCAAAACCTGCAAACCTTGCTCCTGGGGAAGGGGCGACGCTTTTGTGGTCTGTTATTGCTCATTTGGCCTCCTCCTCTGACGAACTAAAGGTGACAGGCGTTTCAGAAACATCTTCGGCGCCAGCCTGATTTTCAGCGTCTTCAGTTACTTCTTCTTTTGGAGCCTCAATTTCCTCGGTTGCGGGTTGTTCGACAGCAGCGTCATTTTTGGTTTCAGTTGCAACAGCTTCCTTTTGGGCTTTGGCTTTGAACGCGTCGAGATCGACCTCGTCGTCCAGCTTAACACTGAGATATTTCATGACATCTTCAGTGATTTTGAACTGCCTTTCCAATTCGTTGATGAGTTCGGGGCCGCTAACGAAATCGAACAGGATGTAACGGCCTTTATCTTTCTTCTTGACCAGATAGGCGAGCTTTCTGGTACCCCAGTCCTCGATTTTGATGATTTCTCCGGAATGGTCCTTTATTGCGCCGCTAAAGCGTTCGGTTAACGCTTTGACATCATCGTCGGCCATATCCGGATCGAGGACAATCAATGCCTCGTACCGTCTCATAAATTCTCCTTTCGGCTATCAAGCCCTCCAAAGGGCAAGGAGGTTGATGTGAATTACATAGTTTACTCAAAACTGACTTTTAGCGCAACTTTTTATTCCCGAACAGACATTATTTTTACCCCAACCCTAACCGACAAGCCTTAGTGTGATAGCAATCAACGTTTCGTCATTTCCTTGCAATCAAAACATCGCCAGATGTTCTCCCAAACAAAAAAAGAAACAATCCCAAACCCAATTAGTATTGCTCCAATGTAGTACAGGGCAGGCAAGGCAAATCTTATCAGCCACGGAGCCTGATAAAAATTCGTGAAAAAACCATAACCAGCTATCAACAACAAACCGGTAAGGATCAACACCATACCGGCAGACGCCGACAAAACCCGTCTCGATGACTTTCTCATAACACCGCCACAAACTCCGCACAATTTTACCTGACTTGTCATTTTTTGATCCTAAAACAAATGGCGTGACTTTACCCCAACGGCAGAACCAGTAAAAAGTAAATATCCTAAACTCTATTGAATTTAAAGATGTTAGAATTTAAAAATAGGAAGTCTGGTTGATGCCGGACTTGAAAGGTCAAGCGGGGTAAGGGGGCCATGAACGGCCCCCATGTGAGAGTCAAACTATGCGCCAAGGAATTTGGCGGCGTATGGATTACCGAAAAGAAGAATCAATGCTACGACCAACGCGTAAATCGTAAGAGATTCAATCATAGCCAGACCGATAATCATTGTTGTGAGGATTCGGCCACCAGCTTCGGGATTTCTGGATGTGCCCTCGCACGCTCCACCAATTGCGGTACCCATTCCAATTCCACTACCAATAGCGCCCAAGCCAATCGCCAAACCGGCGCCCAGGACCGTCCACTGAACCACGCCTGCGGCCGCAGACAAGTCAGCGGCAAAAGCCAAACTAGCGCAAAGGCTAACAGTGATCGTCATTAAACCAGCGATAACTAACTTTCTCATCAAATCAATACCTCCATGTTTTTGGATATTAGTGAGCTTCTTCCAGGGACCCGGTTATGTACATCATGGTCAGCATGATAAACACGAGAGTCTGAATGAAAGAAGTGAACACCATCAAGAAAATCATTGGTAAAGGAACCAAATATGGCAAGAGAATTGTCAAGATGACGACAGCAAGATCTTCACCCATTATGTTTCCAAAAAGTCGAAAACTCAGCGAGAGGATCCGGCTAAGGTGTCCGATAAGTTCGATCGGGAGCATCAGCGGAATCAGCCATGGCACCGGGCCAAGGAAATGTTTGACGTAATGCGTCCCATGATGCTTGATACCGACGTAATGGGTCGTGACAAATGAAACTAGCGCCAACGCGAGTGTAGTATTCAGATTATTGGTCGATGACTGAAACCAGGGAATTATTCCTATCAGATTACAAAAGAGAATGAACAGAGCAAGGGACGCTATTAATGGAAAATATGGTCTCCCGTGTTCACCCATGGTTTGGACGACTATATCTTCAAGTGTTGAAACCACAACTTCCCAAAAATTCTGGCTACCTTTAGGTATCATCTCGAGTTTATTTTTCACCAGAATAGCGGCGACTACGAGGATGATCATTACGATCCAGGTATTTAGCACATTGTTGATATCCGCGTGACTGACTCCATATTCCTCGAAAAAATGCCCCATCGAATGCATTAAAGGATTTGAGATTGCGTCAGTAAACACAGGTGGATGAATGCTAGCTGACATTTATTAGACCTCCTTCGGCCTTCGATTCGATATGTAGATTAACATTAACATGACAAAGAGACCCGCAGGAACCACAGACAGCCCGGTTACAAGTCCTATTGGATCGACCTTTGTAAACCTGATCAAAGCAAAAAGGCACAGCGCTATAAAAAGCAGTCTAAAATAGAAGCTACCCAACAATGAAACAATGGAGCGGCCTCTATTATAAAAATCGGAGTTCTGGATTTTTCTCGCGCTTAGCCACGCGTTCAGGAGCACTAAGGCACCGCCCGTAAAATATCCGAGTGTGAAACGGCCTTTAGTGAAAATGAAACAAGCTATAAAACCTAAAACAAAAATAATCCCTGACAGAAAAAACCAGATCTTAGGGATTTTTTGAAAGTTCATTCTTCCGCCCCAACTCATCTTTTCGCAACTGCTTCCGAATCTCGATCCAAACATTTCGGCCGGCGGCTGCGACTCCAAATCCAAAAAATACAAATTTTAAATATGAGGTTCCAAACTTGCCGTCCAACCACCACCCGAGAGCGGCCCCAATAAAAATAGCAAACACGATAGACGCGCCCAACTGAAGGCCATCGCCCACGAGCTTCCAGGTTGTGGTCAAGTTCTTCACTAGAGTTACCTTGGTTACCAGAGAAATACGGCATTTGTCAACAAAGTTATCTGCCGCAGGATTGAAAAACTTCCCGGGGTCAAACAATACCAATGCTCAACAGGAGTTAATCTAATCCCAATCCACTGTTTAACACCACAAGTTTCCGTTCCAAACCAGCGAAAATTCCTCCTGTTGACGCTTCGAGTATGTGATGATAGTCTTTGATACGATGATTTTACTCTATCAAAGATAATTTTCCTTCACTCATAAAGACCAGCAGGATTCTCTTTTGAGGTCAACCGGATCGCAATGAGTCTATCGGAAAAATATAACCTTGGCGCCACTGGCAAAATTGTTGAGGCTTTCCTCACATCCAAGCTGCCTATCATATTCATCATCGGATCACTGCTAGCTGGGGTTGCAGCGCTTATCGTAACGCCGAGGGAGGAAGAACCTCAGATTGTCGTGCCTGTTGTCGACGTGATGATAAATTTCCCCGGCGCGTCTGCTGCAGAAATTCAAAACCTTGTCACAATAAACCTCGAACGTAAATTGTGGGAAATCGATGGGGTGGAATACATTTATTCCAGTTCCAGACCAGGTGGCGCAGTCGTGACCGCCCGATTCTATGTGGGGGAGGAAAGAGAAAAAAGTATACTCAAAGTATACAGCAAGATCATGGCGTATACGCCAGACGCGCCTCCAGGAGTCACTGGGTGGGTCATTCGCCCCATTGAGATAGACGATGTTCCGATAGTAACCTTTGGCATGTACAGCGCCTTGTACTCGGACTATGAACTTAGAAGAGTAGCGGATGAAATTGTTCACCGTCTCCAGAGCATTCCGGATACAGGGAAAACATATGTGGTCGGGGGGCGTGACAGGCAAGTCAGGGTTCTCTTACAGCCTGAAAGAATGGCGGCCCGGCATGTTGCCCCTTTGGATCTTGTTAGGGCGCTCAAAGGCGCAAACATAAATTTGCGCGCAGGGACCATGGACATTCTTGATCGAGAAATTATCGTAGACGCTGGTCCCTTTTTGAAATCAGCCGATGAAGTCAAAGATCTGATAATTGGAGTTGATCAGGGGAAACCCGTATATTTTAGCGATGTCGCAGAGATAGTCGATGGTCCCGCTGAAGTCACAACGTACACGAGGTTGACTTTCGGCGCGGGCGCTCCAGTTGACCCGGAAACACGCTCAGTTCCAACAGCGATCCCTGGGAAATCTTACAGTCAGGTCACAATTGCCGTGGCAAAGCGTAAAGGAACTAACGCAGTCAATGTGGCAGAAGGCCTGATTAAAAAATTCGGGAACTTGCAAAAAACCGTAATCCCGTCGGACATTCATTTTCTTGTTACCCGGAATTACGGCAAAACAGCCAACGACAAGGTAAATGAATTAGTTAAGCATCTGATGATAGCCATCGTGAGTATAGTCATGTTGCTCACTCTAATGTTGGGATGGCGGGAAGCGTTGATAGTAGCTCTAGCGGTTCCGATGACTCTTGCTGTCACACTTCTGGCGAACTTTCTTTTTGGTTACACAATAAATAGGGTCACACTTTTTGCCTTGATCCTGTCCCTGGGTTTGCTGGTAGATGACCCAATTGTTGATGTAGAAAATATTCACCGCCATTTCATGATGAGGACCCACCCTCCACTCGATTCGACCATACTTGCTGTAGATGAAGTGCGTCCGCCAACAATTCTCGCGACCTTTGCGGTTATTGCGTCATTCCTCCCCATGTTTTTTATTACGGGAATGATGGGTCCGTACATGAGGCCCATGGCTATAAACGTGCCGGTGGCCATGCTAATGTCTCTGATTATAGCGTTTACTGTGACTCCCTGGGCGACTTATCATGCGCTGCGTAAGGAATATGGAAAACAAGCGGAGGCCTATGATTTCAAGACAGGGCCAATTTATCGAACCTATCGGAGACTTTTACTGCCATTTCTGGACAGTCGCAAGAAAACCTATGGCCTCTTAGGCGCAATTGCGCTGGCCCTGTTTGGATCTATCTCGTTGGTTGCGCTTAATCTGGTTCCTATGAAGATGCTGCCTTTTGACAACAAAAACGAATTTCTCATTCTGGTGAATATGCCGGAGGGCACTACCCTGGAAACCACGGACAGCGTCGCCAGAGACCTTGGGCTCTATCTTTCAACGGTAAATGAAATCAGGGACTTTGAAACTTTCGTGGGTATAGCTTCCCCAATAGATTTCAACGGTATGGTGAGACAATATTATCTGCGGCAGGGAAGCTATCTTGCTGACATCCGGGTAAACCTCATAGACAAGGAGGAACGTCAATTTCAGAGCCATGCGATCGCCCTCAGAATTAGGCCCGCAATTCATGAAATTGCGCAACGTTGGAACGCTAACGTCAAACTGGTCGAAGTGCCTCCGGGACCACCCGTGTTTTCAACGCTTGTAGCCGAAGTCTATGGTCCACCAGACGCCACCTATGATGACATTGTCGCCCAGTCCAGAAAGATTCGGCTACTAATGGAGGAAACCCGTTACGTTGTAGATGTTGATGACTCTGTAACAGCTCCTCAAACCCAGTACAATTTTGTTGCCGACAGGACAAAAGCCGGGCAGCATCACCTGACTGTAGAAGAAATCTCTCAATCCGCCAGAATCCTCTTAGGTGGAGAATCTCCCTCAATAGTTCACTCAAACAAAGAGCGAAAACCACTTGAAATAAATCTACGGCTTCCCCGCGCTCTAAGGTCGAGACTCCAGGACATGGGATCAATCAAACTGAAAGGATCCAACGGGTCTATGACACCGTTCGCCGAACTCGGAGAAATACAAAAAACTACCCTTGATAAGACTATCTTTCGAAAGAATCTGCGCCAAGTTGTTTATGTAGTGGGCGACACAGCCGGTTTGAGTCCTGTCAACGCAATTCTGGAATTGACCTCACGCATGAAACAACTGAACATTCCAGAGGGTTATGAAGTGAACTGGGCCGGAGAAGGAGAGTGGAAAATCACCCTGGATGTTTTCAGGGACCTTGGTATAGCATTTTTTGTGGCTTTGGTGCTCATCTACGTTCTTCTTGTACAGCAAACAGGATCTTTTTCCGTGCCCCTGGTTATCATGATTGCGATTCCACTTACTCTCATCGGAATTTTGCCGGGGTTTGCAATATTGAATGAGTTTTTTGCCCATCGAATAGGACAATATACCGACTCAATTTTTTTCACCGCCACGGCAATGATAGGCATGATAGCCCTGGCCGGGATTGTTGTGCGTAACTCGATAATTTTAATAGATTTTATTCATGTCAGAGTGCGGCATGGTGTCGATCTCAAGGAGGCGATCATTGACTCCGGCGCGGTGAGATTTACCCCGATATTACTGACTGCTGGAGCCGCAATTTTCGGCGCATGGGTCATAACTTTGGATCCGGTATTTTCAGGATTGGCATGGTCATTCATTTTCGGTGCTTTTGCTTCGACAGTTTTTTCTCTGATTGTTGTGCCTGTTGTCTATTTCATAATCTATGGGAAGAAAGATTTGTCCCGAGAAGTTGACCCTTCCACTGATGAATAAATTTCCCCGCCAGTGAAATTGGCGCGTATGCATTGATTTTTCCTGAATCCCGATCTGTTGATTCGCATCTCGATAATAAAAGGGAGCATATTTGGTTCCAAACGATAAAGAAAGGTGAGGCTTCAAAATGATAAATCCCAAGATTCAAGACTCATTTAACAAGCAAATAAACGCCGAGACATATTCCTCGTACCTGTACCTTTCCATGGCTGCTTATTTTAGTTCGATAAATTTACCAGGGTTCGCCAACTGGATGAGGTGTCAGGCTCAAGAAGAGTTAATTCACTCTATCAAATTCTTTGATTTCATAAATGAACGCGGAGGCGAGGTCAATCTGACAGCAATTGAGGGCCCTCCAACTCACTGGGATTCCCCTATTCACGCTTTTGAAGAAGCTTACAAGCATGAACAAAAAGTTACCGCGTTAATAAATGGCCTTGTTGACCTTGCCATAGCAGAAAGAGACCACGCTTCGTCCTCCTTTCTACAATGGTTCGTTAACGAACAGGTTGAGGAAGAAGCCTCGGCTTACGATGTTGTGCAGAGACTAAAATTGGCCGGAGACCAAGGTGGAGGAATGTTTATGATAGACAGGGAACTGGCAGCAAGGACTTTTGTCTACCCAACAACAACCACTGGCGCCTAACTGGTTTGTTTTGTAAGTCTTAATTTAGTGGCTTAGTCCCAAAAAGTTCTCCATATCGGACAGATCTACCCATACTAGCAGGAGGAAATAATGATTCAAACCGAAGACAGGGCTTTGTCCATTCTTGCCGCAGCTCTGGAAAAGGAAGAAAAGGGTCGAGATTTTTACAAGAAGGCTTCTGAAAACTGCGTAAATCCATTGGGTAAGGAGATATTCAAAACACTCATGGTTGATGAAGGCGCACATATAAAGAGGGTTAAAGAGATCTTCGACTCTCTATCTAAGGGACAGAAATGGGATACTCACTGGAAAAATTATAAAGTTGAAAATGAAGATTTGCAGAAATTGTTCCGAAAAAGAATAGAAACCCTAGGTTCCCGAGTCGCGGGAGACAATTCGGACCTGGAAGCAATTTCAATAGGCTTGGAAATGGAACAGGGCGCAATCAAATTTTATGAAGATCAGCTAAGTAAAGCTTCGGACCCGTTGGAGAAAGACTTCGCCACAGTGATGATCAGCGAAGAGCGCGGCCATTTCGGGGCATTAGAAGACCTAAAAATGTATCTCGAGAACCCGGAGTCATGGTTCGAGGAAAAAGAGAGGGCGTCATTTGATGGCGCCTGATGGTTGACATGTTGATAGCCCTTTAACTCACTTGTGGAAACTGAGCGACTCTAAGTTTTGCCAAAAAGAAACCAAGACCGCCAATTTGGCATTATCAATCAGGGTTGAGTTTTGAAATCTGATCGGGAAAAGTGGAATTCTCGTTACTCTACGGAGTCTGGAGATACTCCATATCCCGATCAATTGCTTCTTGAATGGAGCGAAATACTGACTTCAGG
The DNA here is from genome assembly GCA_021777225.1 of Deltaproteobacteria bacterium. Lineage (GTDB taxonomy): Bacteria > Desulfobacterota > Desulfomonilia > Desulfomonilales > Desulfomonilaceae > CAJBEZ01. Next base: position 18,764 of record JAJYDQ010000007.1, on the reverse strand, counting down.
GCGGGCTTTGGACTTAGCGTGCGGCAGAGGGGCGAATTCCATTTTTGTTGCCCAACGCGGATACTGGGTTGATGCCCTGGATATAAGCTTTGTCGCTTTACGAAGCCTTATGATAAGGGTCCGCGGTGAAGGTCTACCTATTGGATGCGCAGCAGTTGGCTTGGACCAAAACCCGCTACCCGCTAATTTTTATGACCTAATAACGGTATTTTACTTCTTTGCCAGCAACCTGATAGCCCCAATCAAATCGGCCCTAAAACGAAACGGTATCTTGATTTACGCCACTTACAACTACAATCACCTGACTCTGCGACCCGACTTTTGTAATGAATATCTTGTTCCTCCAGGGGGTCTCGGACAGTTCTTCCCGGACTTTAAAATATTCTTAGACATGGAGCATACGGGACCACACAATAACATAAGCCGGTATGTGGGAAAGAAACATGGATGAAAAAGAAGTTGACCGGATAAGGGCCAATGAAGACAGGCGCTGGCGATTGGTTAACCGTACAATGCGGTTACATGGTCACCAACCCGACGCCTTAATTGAAACACTTCATGCTGTCCAGGAATCTTTTGGTTTTTTGGATACGGATTCCTTGAAATATGTGGCGGAATCCCTGCGTTTACCATTGAGCGTAGTTTTCGGGGTTGCTACCTTTTACCACTTTTTTACCCTAAAACCACCAGGAGACCATACCTGTGTAGTATGCTTGGGCACAGCCTGTTACATAGCCGGGTCTTCAAACATCCTGAAAACAGTGGAAGAACAGACAGGAATAAAAACGGGAGAAACCACGCCGGACAGAAAACTCTCACTTCTGACCGCTCGTTGTATGGGGTCTTGCGGATTAGCGCCAGTAGTAGTTTTTGACGGAGAAGTTCATGGTAAAATGTCTTCGGCGTCAGTGCTCGAGAAAGTCGGGAGGCTCATGAATCATGACGATTGAAGAGCTACAGGACATTGGGAAAATTGAAAAGGAAAAACAGGAGGGTTTCAAATACCGAATCCATGTTTGTGTGGCCGCAGGGTGTCTTTCTTCCCAAAGCGGACTTGTAAAAGAATCATTAGAAAAGGAAGTCGCCAGACGAGGCCTTGAAAGTTGGGCTTTAGTCAAAGGAGTGGGATGTCTTGGCCTCTGCACTGCGGGGCCTATGGTCGCTATTGAGCCTGATGGCCTCTTATACCAGTGCGTGTCCGTATCAGACGCGTCGGATATTGTTGAGGCGCTGGGAGGGTCGCCGGTAAACCGTCTTGACTGCTCGGCGCACCTACCGTTCTTTGCTCGACAGAGGAAGATTGTACTCGAGAATTGTGGTCGCGTAGATCCCGAGAGCATTGAGGACTACATTGCAGAGGGGGGATATGAGGCGCTTTACAATGCTTTAAGGACGATGACTCCTGCTGGTGTCATTGAACAGATCACTAAAAGTGGACTTAGAGGTCGAGGTGGGGCCGGTTTCCCTACAGGGCTCAAATGGACGGCGGTTTCAAAAGCCAAAAGTAATGTCAAATTTGTTATATGCAACGCGGACGAAGGAGACCCGGGCGCATTTATGGACAGGAGCGTCCTCGAGAGCGATCCTCACCGTGTTCTTGAGGGGATGGCAATTGCTGGCTTGGCCGTTGGCGCCAATTATGGGTTTATCTATGTGCGGTCAGAGTATCCGCTGGCGGTAAAACGTATAAGGACAGCCATTGCAAGAGCCGAGAGACTTGGTGTCCTTGGCCGGAATATATTCAATACGACTTTCAGTTTTGACGTTACCGTCCGTTTGGGAGCGGGAGCCTTTGTTTGTGGTGAGGAAACGGCCCTTATAGCGTCCATAGAGGGTCGTAGAGGCAGTCCGAGACCAAGACCGCCGTTTCCATCGGAGTTAGGGCTATGGGGTTATCCCACTTTGATTAACAATGTTGAAACTTTCGCGAATGTTCCCCCAATCATTCGTAAAGGTGGCGTCTGGTTCGCTTCAATAGGCACTGAAAAGAGCAAGGGGACCAAAGTGTTCGCTCTTGCCGGCAGGGTCAACAACACAGGTTTAATCGAAGCCCCAATGGGAACTACATTGCGGGAAATCGTTCTTGATATCGGTGGTGGTATCATAGGTGATGGCAAGTTCAAAGCAATTCTCACTGGTGGACCTTCTGGCGGGTGTATCCCAGCGCAGTTTCTTGACATGAGCATGGATTATGAATCTCTAGCTCAAGTTGGCGCGATCATGGGGTCCGGAGGTCTCATCGTTATGGATGACTCTTCCTGCATGGTCGATGTGGCGAAATTCTTCATAGAATTCTGTATGAGCGAATCTTGTGGCAAATGTGTTCCTTGTCGAGTCGGTACTGTTCAAATCCATAACCTATTGAAAAGAATAACCGAAGGCGGTGGTAAACCTAGCGATATGGAAATGCTTGAAGAACTTTGCGATCTAGTGAAGAACACAAGCCTTTGTGGATTGGGGCAGACTGCGCCGAACCCGGTTTTGAGCACTATGCGTTACTTTACGGATGAATACAGAGCGCACATTGAAGATAGGGTTTGCCCAGCCGGGACATGTCACATGAAACCTACGGAGGAATCACAATGAGATACCCTGCTTTTTTACAGAGAATATCGGATCGAGCCGATGTTCAGCCAGTCAGGACCCTGACGTTCTCCATAAATGGGCAGGTGTTGAGCGCTCGAGAGGACGAGACAATATTATCTGTCGCTCGAGAAAATGGGATCTCAATTCCGACGCTGTGCCATATGGACGGGCTGTCTGAACGAGGGGCTTGCAGACTTTGTATAGTAGAAATCAAAGGGTCCCCAAAACTGAGTCCTTCTTGCGTGACTCTCCCCAGGCAGGACATGGAAGTCACAACAAACTCGGACCGGGTAAAGAACTATCGAAGGAAAATTCTGGAACTGCTCTTTACTGAACGCAATCACATATGCTCCGTTTGTGTTTCGAACGGACATTGTGATCTACAAGCTCTAACCACCGAGCTTGGCATGACCCATGTACATTATGATTATTTGCACACTCGACACGCCGTAGACGCTTCGCACGAAAGATTCTCGGTGGACCACAACCGGTGTGTGCTATGTCAGCGATGTATACGTGTTTGCGAAGAAATAGAGGGCGCTCATACATGGGATGTCATGGGTCGTGGTTACCTTTCGAAGGTAATATCAGACCTTAATCAGCCATGGGGAGAATCAAGCACCTGCACAGGCTGCGGGAAATGCGTTCAGGTTTGTCCTACCGGGGCCCTTTCAGAAAAGGGTAAGTCCGTGGCGGAAATGACAAAAAGGAGGCAGTTCCTGCCATATTTGAAGTTGATGCGAGGAGATGAAAGCAGATGACTCGCATAAGAGTAGCCACAACGTGGCTGGATGGTTGTTCCGGCTGCCACATGTCTTTTCTCGATATTGACGAAAACATTATAGAACTATTTGACAGGATTGATCTTGTCTATAGCCCGTTAGTTGACTTCAAGACAATCCCTGAGAATATAGACTTGGCTCTCGTTGAAGGCGCAGTCAGCTCGGAAGCTGACAGAGAAGAATTACAGACGTTGCGATCGAGAAGCAAAGTCCTCATTTCTTTCGGAGATTGCGCTGTCACCGCAAACGTCCCTGGTATGCGTAACCAGTTTGGCGTAATGGAAACTCTCTCTCGCTCCTATATTGAGAATTCAGCCTCCGGACAAATCTTGCCATCTGGTTCTGTTCCAAAACTTATCGAATATTGCAGACCTGTGCATGAATACGTTGCAGTGGACCTGTTTCTTCCAGGATGCCCACCACCGGCCGGGGTGATTTTGTCAACCCTGAACGATTTTATCGATGGACGACCCCCAGTTATTGGCGGAAAAACACATTTTGGAGCCTGAATCTCCCGGAGCGATCAGCACATGACCCAAACTATACAGATTAAACCAATCACCCGAATAGAAGGCCACGGGAAGATTACGTTAGTTCTTGATGATTCAGGGTCAATATCAGACGCTAAATTCCATGTGACCCAGTTTCGAGGATTTGAAAAATTCTGTGAAGGTCGTCCGTTTTATGAGATGCCATCACTCGTGGAACGAATCTGCGGAATCTGTCCTGTAAGCCACTCGATTGCTTCCGCAAAAGCCTGTGACTCAATCCTTGGCGTGAGGGTCCCTGATCCGGGTCGAAAGCTCCGTCGTTTGCTAAATTGTGGGACGTATATTCAATCTCATGCTTTGAGTTTTTTTCATTTGTCTGCTCCCGATCTGGTCCTTGGGTTTGACGCAGCCCCTTCAGAACGCAATATTTTGGGTCTGATTAAGACCTACCCTTCGTTAGCAATGGATGGGATTAATTTACGTAAGATTGGGCAGCAAATTGTCGAATGCTGTGCGGGCAAGCGCATTCACCCAGCATGGGTTGTGCCTGGTGGTGTCAATAAACCACTATTGGAAAAGAATCGGGACTTTATGATTTCCCTCCTCCCGGAAGGTTATGCGATCATCCACAGAACGTTGGACTGGTTCAAGAGTTCACTAGAGAATTATCGGGAAGAAATCCGGACATTCGCCAATTTTCCGACATTGTTCGCAGGTCTGGTCAATTCAGAAGGAAACCTTGAACATGTTGAAGGGGAACTACGTTTTATAGATTCCAAAGGGGCCACCATCCATGATGGGGTCGATCCAGAAAGATATAGTGAATATATTGCTGAAAAAACCGAGGACTGGTCTTACCTTAAATCCCCATACTTTAAAGCGCTCGGTTATCCTGAGGGTATTTACAAATCCGGTCCGGCCGCACGATTGAATGTTTGCAATGGCTTTGGAACAGCTCAGGCGGACCAGGAACTTGCTGAGTTCAAGGGCCTTGAAAGAGGACCAGTCCTGAGTTCATTCTACAATCATTACGCTAGATTAATCGAGGTCCTTTACAGTCTCGAATTGATGCGACATCTACTGAATGACCCTGAGATCCTGAGTCCTCATGTGCGATCAATCGCGCGGAACAACGAATTTGAAGGAGTGGGTGTTGTTGAAGCCCCGAGGGGTTTACTGATACATCACTACAGAGTTGATGAAGAGGGTTTGATTACTTGGGCCAACATGATCGTGGCTACCGGGAACAACAACTTGGCGATGAACAGGGGTATACTCCAAGTCGCAAGGCGTTTCATCAAGAGCGGCGAAATCACAGAAGAGGCCCTAAACAAAATTGAAGCCTTGATCAGAGCATTCGACCCGTGCTTGAGTTGTTCTACTCATACAATAGGGGCCCAGAACCAGCGTGTGGACCTTGTTAGTCCGGACGGAACACTTCTGAACAGTGTGCTATCATAAAAGACAGAGAGGCAAATAAACCAGTCAATACATGAAAATCAACGTAGTCATAGTTACAATAGTTCTTGTGTCCTTTTGCGCACAAAGTTTCCCCATTATGGCGGGGCAAAACAGCCATAATGATACCGTAACGAATCTACAGGATTTCTACGGTTCAAATTCTCTGTTGATTGCTCCGAAATACCAGTCCGATGAATATTCATGCCCATTACTCCCTGGTTGTCCATTTGGACCAGCTATCCCACTCCCACCTCTTCCCATCAAAAAGGATGATCAAAAACAGATTCATTTGTCTCACGATGTTGGCAATCTTTCAGAAAGTTCCGGTAAATATCTAGGCATGATACTTATCCCAGCCGGTCCTTTTGAAATGGGGAGTCAGGACGGTTCCGGCCGACCGGATGAAAGGCCATTACACAAAGTTTATCTCGGAGATTTCTATATATCGAAGTACGAAGTTACAAATGCGGAATTCTGCAAGTTTCTCAACAAGCAGGGTGAGATTTCGAGTGATGGTTTGCCTAGTGTGAGGACGGACGATCCGTCTTCGCCTATTTTAAGAGTAAATGGGGCTTTTCAACCCAAGCCCGGATATGCTGATAGACCGGTAACTAATGTTTCCTGGCATGGCGCTGCGGATTATGCTCAATGGGCTGGTGGACGATTGCCAACGTCGGCGGAATGGGAAAAGGCGGCGTTGTACACGACCATAAATCCCCCACTCGACAACATCAGCCTGACGATGGAGGAACAATCATCTCCGGTTTATACCGCGGAAGCTGGGGCCTTTGGGATAACGGGCATGGCGGGCAATGTTTGGGAATGGTGCTCGGATTGGTACAGTAGGGATTATTACGCGTTGAGCCCTTCGCAGAATCCTCTTGGGCCGTCACTGGGGCAGGAGAAGGTAATAAGGGGGGGATCGTGGGCCTCAACCATCTCATCGAAAAGAATTCAGAATATTCATAAGGCCGTTCCTCGCGGGTACTATCAGACAGTTGGATTTAGAATCGTCAAGGATTAGGCTTTTCCCAATCCGATTTGTGGACCATGCCGAAAATTAACAGGGTAAAAACCGTCCCCTATTTGGTCACGAAGGAATTGATAGCCTTGTTGTCGGCCTGTTCGATCCTGATTCTTGTATCCACTCTCCTCGATGCCCCATTAGGGGGGCCAGCCGACCCTAACGGTGTACCTATGGAAAATGTCAAGGCGCCTTGGATCTTCGTTGGGATTCAACAGATGTTGAGATTCCTCTCCCCATGGCTGGCCGGGATATTTATTCCCTTTATGGCCATATTGCTGCTTGCAGCTCTCCCAATGCTAGCACGGCAAAGAAGGCTTGGTTTGATCATTTTCTTCGGAATTCTTATTGTCGGTGCAGTCCTGACTCTATGGGGATACCTGAATTGAAGGCGCAATCAGGAATTTTGGTTGGCGCCTTATTGGGATGCTTTCTAATTTTTGTTTCGGCGTTGCTTATAACCTCGTACCGTCAGCGTAATCCTGAGTGGAAGAAATACCAGCTAAAGGGTATTTCTCTTGCTATATCGCTTCTGGAGGAGGAGCTTGCCAGTGAGCCAGCCGTTGAAAGGCAAAGAGCGTTCAAAACCAGGATCGTGGAACTTAAAAATCTCAAGCCTCGCGTAATCGAAACAAGCCCCTTTAGCGGCAAGGTTTCATCCGAATTCTGCCTGACATGTCATTTCGGGATTGAAGACACATCCGAGTCTCATCCAAACTCAGTTTTTGGATGTGTAATATGCCATGGAGGGGTTGGGTCGGACCTAACCGTTAAGGGCGCTCATCGTGGCCTAATCGGTGGAGCCAACCCTGCACGTCTTGACCTGGCGCCCCATAGCTGCGGCTCCGGGGTATTAGGCCCCGGGATGTGCCATGCGGACAAGCTGTCTCCAATCTTGGACCGGGTTCGTAATACACCGCGTTCCATCATGGCCACCAATGCGGGTATCATCGGAATATTGAGGTTTCAATGGGGCGTAACCAACCTTGGTGAGCATCGTTACGCTATCAAGTCCATCTCTGACGGTAAAAATGAACTTCAAGAAATAGGACCGGATTTCACGAAGAACGGAGCTGTTCAACTCCCTGAGAGCCATTTCCGGAAATTTTGCTCCACATGCCACCTTTGGGGCAAACTACCTGAAGAAAAAATGGGACGCTTGGATGGTTGCTCTGCATGTCACGCAATTTACGACCATACAGGGCGTTACCATGGCGGTGATCCTACGGTAAACAGGTACGAAACGGGTCACGCCGCATATCACTCGATAAACACGAAAATTCCTGATGAAAGATGTCGGGCGTGTCACAATCGCAGTGCGCGCACAGGTCTTAATTATCATGGAGAAATGGAAAGTGAGCAGTACGGCACACCATTCATGAATGGTTTTTATAACAACAGCACATTGAGTGACGATCGATTCGTACTTAATCTGGTCCCGGACATTCACTTTGAGAAAAAAATGGGTTGCGTGGATTGCCATACGGCTCAGGAAACCATGGGAGACGGGAAAATATATGGCCGGATGAAAGATCAGATTGAGATCAGGTGTGAAGACTGCCACGGAGGATATGATAAACCCCCGGTTTCTACTACTGTTGATATGGATGATCCACTTACAGTGGCCCTTATTCGTAGTTCCAGATTTATCAAGATTTCGGGAGACGTCCAAATTCTGCGGACATCCAGGGGAAGACCATTACCTCACATCAGGAAGACCGGGAAAGGGTTTGTTCTAACCAGCAAGCTTACGGGGAAAGAAAGCCCTATCAAAGTCATTACCGGCGATAAATACGGCCACAACATCAAGGGTCATGAACGCCTAGAGTGTGACGCTTGCCACAGCGCGTGGAGCCCGCAGTGCTACGGATGTCATCAGATTTTGAACCTCGGCGTGGAAGGCAGGGATCATCTTACCGGTAAAACCAGTGAAGGGGCGTGGGCTGAAGGCAGATCATTTTTTAGGTTCGAGAAAAATATCCTGGGAATAAATTCAAGGGGCCGTGTCGGCGTTCTGGTACCGGGCTGTCAGGTTTGGAATACAGTAGTAGACCAAAAGGGTAATGTTATAAAACCCTATGATTCCAGGATAATGCCATTGAGAAACGGCATGAACTCAGTGGCCATAGGTCCAACTCATCCTCACACCACACGGAAAGAAGTCCTTCGTTGCGTTGACTGTCACCTCGATTCAAAGCCTATAGGCCTTGGCGAAGGAAATATCTCCTGGGATCCTGGAAAAAGGACCGTCTCGGTTTCTCCTATCTATGATTCTTTAGGCAGCGGCTTACGGATTAAATTCCCTCTGGACGCCATAGTTGACGAGAACGGAACAGAGATGCAAGGTTCATCTCATAAGCTTAGCAGAGGATTCAACAAAGAAGAAATTCTTCGGATAATTGAGATTGCTCCATGTCTCCCATGTCATGATAGGTATGATGATCCGGTCTGGAGCAAACCTGGCCCATACAAAAAAACACCGTTGTGTCTAAAGCCGCCCTTGAGTTCGAATGGTCAAGAGCGGCCTCATGATTTACCGGTCAAAGACTAGTATACTAGCATGGTCCCCACCGAAACGTGCTGGAACCGTAAAGGGCGCTATTGCCAAGATCTTCTTCTATTCTGAGTAATTGATTGTACTTTGCGATTCTATCTGTGCGTGAGGCGGAACCGGTCTTAATTTGACCAGTTCCCAACGCAACCACCAAGTCAGCGATGGTTGTATCTTCCGTTTCTCCACTTCTGTGTGAAACTATAGATGTGTATCCGTTTGCGGAAGCCAGGTTAACAGCGGAGATCGTCTCGGTCAATGTGCCGATTTGATTCAATTTGATCAGAATAGAATTAGCTATGCCATTCTCTATCCCTCTTGTAAGCAATTCCACATTTGTAACAAATATGTCATCACCAACGAGTTGTATCCTCGGAGCAAGTCTTTCCGTCAGGATCGACCAGCCATCCCAATCGTTTTCATCAAGGCCGTCCTCTATTGAAATTATTGGATAACGGGTCACGAGATCTTCATAAAAATCAACCATTTGCTCGGCTGATTTCTTTGTTCCCTCGCCCTTCAGATCGTAGACGCCATTTTTGTAGAAAGAACTGGCGGCGGGGTCTAACGCAATCCAGACGTTTCCTCCCGGCTCGTATCCAGTTTCCTCAATGGCCTTAACAATAACCTTTAGGGCTTCTTCGTTGGAATTGAGGTTCGGGGCAAAACCACCTTCGTCGCCCACAGAAGTGCTCAATCCCATGCCTTTGAGGACTTTTTTAAGCGTGTGGAATATTTCAGATCCCATACGAAGAGCCTCACAGAAGCAACATGCTCCAACGGGCATGATCATGAACTCCTGGATGTCCACGTTGTTATCAGCGTGCGCTCCGCCATTGAGGATGTTCATCATAGGCATAGGAAGACGTCTGGCGTCTATTCCTCCCAGATAGCGGTATAAAGGCAGACCCAATTCGACAGCGCAGGCTTTGGCTGCAGCCAGGCTAACGCCAAGAATGGCGTTTGCTCCGAGATTACCCTTATCTTTGGAACCATCCAGGTCGATAAGCATTTGATCAAGACCTGCTTGATCCAGGGCGTTCATTCCTAGAATAGCTGGCCTTATTTCGTTTGTTACGTTTTCAACGGCCTTTAGTACGCCTTTTCCCTGGAAACGCGCAGGATCTCCGTCCCGGAGTTCCACAGCTTCATTCTCGCCTGTTGAAGCGCCGGATGGTACAGCCGCGCTGCCAAAAGCGCCGTCATCCAGGATCAGGTCCACTTCAATCGTCGGGTTGCCTCTGGAATCAAGAATCTCGCGTGCCTTAACTTCAGCAATATCAAATCTCATTTAAGCGCCTCCTTGGTAGTAAACTCTAACTTTTCCGGGAATAAATTGCCTGGTAGGGTCACTAGTGTTACTATTGTAACACAACATCCTAATAAACGTTTCCTACTGCGTGGGATTAATGTCTTTGGATATTGCGCATTTCAAGGGGGACATTATAAGTGAAAACTTCTCGGGTTTTAGTAATAGGTGGAGCAGGATACGTTGGCTCACATTTTTCATTCTTCGCAATGAATAATGGTCTCGATGTAACAGTCCTGGACAATCTGTCCAAGGGCCACAAGTCGGCGCTGAGATGCTCCCAATTTGTACGGGCTGATTTGCTGAACTACGATAGCTTACTTGAACATTTGTCCAAACGCAGATACGACGCTATATTTCATTTTGCGGCCAGTTGCCTCGTAGGAGAATCGGTGCAGGACCCGGCCCAGTATTACAGGAATAACGTAATAGCGGCTTTCAATATGCTTGAAGCTATGAGAGCGACAGGTCACAACAGACTGGTTTTTTCTTCAACTTGCGCTGTCTATGGCTATCCCAAGACATTGCCTCTGTATGAGGATCATCCCAAAGACCCGATTTCTCCTTACGGAAGGACAAAACTCGCCATCGAATGGATGCTGGAAGACTATAATGTAGCATACGGAATTAGGTCTGCTCAGTTGCGATATTTCAACGCGGCCGGTTGTGAACCTGATTCGGGTCTTGGTGAAGACCACAGGCCTGAAACCCATTTGATTCCAAATGTTGTTCGATTTGCTCTAAATCTCTCAGATAGTTTAACGATTTTCGGGGACGACTATCCTACTCGTGATGGGACTTGTATCCGTGACTACATACATGTAATGGATCTCGCTGACGCGCATCTCAAAGCGTGCGCCAAATTGGATACAGTACCGATGGTAAGGTTAAACCTAGGAACAGGCGATGGATTTTCAAATCTTGAAGTGGTTGATTCGGTTCGAAGAATTTCTGGGGTCAACATTGCGCCAAGCTTCGGACCCAGACGACCCGGTGATCCCGCTGAACTCTTGGCCGACGCTTCAGCGGCGCAAAAGGACCTGGGTTGGAAACCGTCACGATCCAATCTTGATGCAATTGTAACAGAAGTTATTAAATGGTTTTCTTCGTGTCCTCAGGGTTACCCCAATTAGTATTAACAGGCCATTCAAATCCTTAAGAGGCAGAGATGTCAACAATTCTGGTCACCGGCACAGCCGGCTTTATCGGCTTTTATATGGCGAAATCATTACTCGGTCGAGGCTTGACAGTAATAGGCGTAGACAACTTTAATACCTACTACTCGCCCAAACTAAAAACAGCCAGGGATGAAATTCTAAGAAAGAACAGGAACTTTGTTTCAGTCAACGCGGATATTTCGGATCTCAAGTCCGTAAAGACAATATTCAAGGATTACAGCCCGTCAATAGTCTGCCACCTTGCGGCTCAGGCTGGGGTCAGATATTCCCTCAAGAATCCTCACACATACCAGAAGTCAAACGTGCAAGGGTTTGTAAATCTGATTGAGCAGGCCCGAATCAATAGGGTTGAAAGATTTATATACGCTTCAAGTTCCAGCGTATACGGGGGAAACACCAAACTACCTTACAGCGAGGATGATCGGGTCGACACCCCTGTAAGCCTCTATGCTGCGACGAAGAGATCTAACGAATTGATAGCTTATACCTATACACATTTGTGGAACATGCAGACAATTGGTTTGAGGTTCTTTACCGTGTATGGTCCCTGGGGCCGGCCTGACATGGCTTATTGGAGTTTTCTGGATGCAATGCAGTGCGGAGCGCCGATAATGGTTTTTAACTACGGGAAGAATCAACGTGATTTCACCTATATAAATGATGTAGTAAACGGGGTCTTATCAGCTCTGTCAGTAAACGGTCTTGATCAGTATGAGATAATAAATTTGGGAAACAATAAACCTGTAGGCCTGATGGATTTTATCTCGATCCTTGAAGACCTCAGTGGACTCAGGGCCATCATGGAAATGGCGCCCCCTCAGCCGGGTGACGCGATAGCCACTTACGCCTCTATCGACAAAGCCTCCTCGAAATTGGACTTTAAGCCCTCAACTAATTTGCGTGAAGGGCTTCAATCCTTCGTGAAATGGTATAAGGACAATCCGGCGATTGTTGACGCTGTTAGGAGTTTCCGGCTTTCAACTCAAGAACCGTAGACCTGATATTGGGGAATCAGGAACAATTAAAACAATCGTTAAAGCCTGTAACAAAAAATGTTACTGGTCCCTGAGAGGTAATTTCAATTGAAAAAATTATTTAATCCTTCTTCAGTTGTCGTAATAGGAGTTTCAGGCGATGCTCGGAACCTGGGTAAGGAAATAGCCCGGAACCTTTTTGAATTCCGATATAATGGTGTGATTCATTTCGTGGGACTGGACGAGGGCGTACTATTTGGAAGGCGTATTCACAAATCTCTCGATGAAATTAATGAGCCAATTGATCTGGCCATAATCCTTACGCCAGCGCGAACGGTTCCGGACATACTGGAACAGTGCGGCAAGAAGGGGATCACACGAGCTGTTATCGAAAGTGGCGGTTTCGGTGAATATGGAGGAACCGGAGACGAATGGAGTCGAGCACTCCAGGAGACCGCGTCCAGATATGGAATCAGGTTCATCGGACCCAATTGTATTGGCATCATGAATGCGTCCAATGGGTTGACGACACCTTTCGCCATACTCCGCAATACGTTTAGGGCAGGTGATGTCGGAATTATTGCTCAAAGCGGTGGAGTAGCCTTGTCTTTTCTTAACATGTTTGACAGTGAACAGCTAGGTTTCAGTAAGTTCGCGTCAATTGGTAACAAACTCAACATAAACGAAAATGACCTGCTTGAGTACTATATAGAAGATCCTGACACGTCAGTAATATGTATGTATCTCGAATCAATTCAGGACGGTAAAAAGTTTACCGATTTGGCCAAGAAGTCATCCAAGCCCATTGTGGTACACAAAGCCAACATTGGGGGATACAGTCAAACCATAGCGCAGTCCCATACAAACGCTCTTGCCAATGACGACATGGTTGTTGACGCCGCCCTGACGCAGTCGGGCATGATACGTTTTCGCGACATGCACAATTATGTTGATTTCGTAAAGATTCTTAAAATACCTAGAATGAAAGGACGGAATCTTGCCATAATTTCCCGGTCCGGTGGTCATGCTGTTGTCGCTGCGGACGCTGCGTACACATACGGGTTTGACTTGCCGCCGTTTAATGAGGACTTTCTCGACCAGATCAGACAGAAAGTCAGGGCCAATGTTATTAAACTGGCCAATCCTCTCGACTTGGGAGATCTTTTTGACTTTGAGGTTTATGTTCAGATTGTTGAACACACGCTTCAACAGCCAAATGTTGATGGAATACTCCTGTTGCAAACCTATTTCGCAGCAGTCGAAGGAGAAGCGTCGCGTAAATTCTTGCGATCAGCGGCTTCTCTATCCAGACAGTATCAAAAACCTGTAGCTCTATGTGTATCGACTGAGCAAGTCGAAATTTCCAGGCTTTTAAAGGAATTTGAGTTCCCCATATTTATTTCCCCGGAACGTGCAGTAAGCGCTCTTGACAAGGTGATAAGATTTGAGACACGCCGTGAGCTTATAACACAGGAAATCGGCGAATCGCCGAAGCCGCCAGAAATGGACAAACCGGCGATCTCACGAATTCTCGATAGATTGATTTCTGAAGACCGTTCAGCTCTACTGCATGAAGCGCTGGACATTATGCGACTGGCTGGCCTTGATGTCCCAGATTACACAGTGGTCCTGCCATCCCAGAACATTAACAACAGGCAACCTGATTTCCCTGGCCCCTTCGCCGTGAAAGTGATTGCACGGGAAATTTCCCACAAGTCGGATATGAAGGGAGTGGTCCTTGGCCTGAAAGATCTGGATCAAGTGAAAGAGGCTCTCGATCACATGTGGGGCCGTTTCATTTCAGACACTACAGTAGGACTTCATGGATGTCTTGTTCAGCAAATGGCGCATCGTGACGCGGGTACTTATGAGCTTATTGTTGGTGGGAAAAGAGACCCGCATTTTGGGCCCCTCGTACTGGTAGGTTATGGCGGCGTTCTCGTCGAAGTTTTTGCAAAGGCTTCTCTGAGGATGGCGCCACCGTCAAATAGGGAAATTGATCAAATGATTGATGAACTTCCAGGATCGGAAATTTTTAAAGGCGTTAGGGGTAGGGCGCCCATTGACAGGGATAGTCTTCGCAAGACAATTTCTACCGTATCGGCTTTGATGATAGAATTTCCGGCTATTGATCAGATAGACATTAACCCAGTATGGGTTTCAAACTCAGGGTCATTGGCGCTGGACGCAAGGATCTTTTTAAAAACATGATTAGTGAGCCAATAATACTTCCTTCGGCTACGGAAAGTGAATGAACCAAACCTGGATTTGAGATGATTTTTGAATTTGATTAGGAATATGATATGCCCCATAGAATAGATGTATGTTTGAAGCAATCGCTGCCCGATCCCGCAGGCCGCAGGATCGCATCCCGAATAGAATCCGACTTTGGATTCAAGCTTGATGACCTTAGGGTCGCCGACAGTTTTATAATTGACATGGACCTTGATGGACCGGCGCTTAGAACTCTGGCTGAAGAGGTTTTTCGCGATCCGGTGATTCAGGAAGTTACAATTGACGAACCTCTGAATTTGTCTTTTGACTGGCTCGTCGAAGTCGGATACCGTCCAGGTGTGACTGACAATATCGGGCGCACGGCCAGGGAGGCCGTGGAGCGCACGCTTAACATGCAGGATAGGCCGGCGGGTGGGGTTTACAGCAGAAAACTCTATTTCTTCAATGGATCGCTGACTCGTGACGAAGTATCCCATATAGCCACAGATCTCCTGGCCAATGATCTTATTCAGACCTCGCAAGTCTTCTCGTCTTCAGATGATCGATCACTAATAAATGTGCCGATCGTCAAGTCTAAGGCCGCAATCGTGGTCCGCGAAATAGACCTGGATATATCGGATGATGAATTGTGTCGCATCAGCCAGGAGGGAGTGTTAGCGCTTAACCTGGAAGAGATGAAGACTATACAGCGTTTTTTCAATGGCCGGGGATTTGTGGATAATAGGAAAAAACAAGGATTATCTTTCAGGATTACTGACTGCGAACTCGAAGTTCTTGCCCAAACATGGTCTGAACACTGTAAACATAAAATTTTCAATGCGATCATTGATTACGAAGAATATGGAAAAGTCACCCAGATTGATAGCTTGTTCAAGTCGTACGTGCAACGTGCGACGAAAGACATTCGACATAAACTGGGGAAAAGTGATTTCTGTCTCTCTGTGTTCAAAGACAATGCAGGCGTGATCAGACTTGACGATGACTGGAACTTGGTCGTAAAAGTTGAGACTCATAATTCTCCTTCAGCCCTGGATCCCTATGGCGGAGCGCTGACCGGCATAGTCGGGGTTAATCGAGACCCGTTCGGTACGGGTTTGGGCTGCCGTCTTATTTTCAACACCGATGTTTTTTGCTTTGCGCCACCAGATTACAAAGGCGTAATTCCACCTCGATTGCTCCACCCTAAACGGGTTTTCGAGGGCGTTCGTGAAGGAGTGGAACATGGTGGAAACAAAAGCGGTATCCCAACTGTTAACGGCGCTGTAGTCTTTGATGAACGCTATCTTGGAAAACCTCTGGTTTATTGCGGGACCGGCGGATTGATGCCTGCGACCATAAACGGGAAACCGGCTCACGTAAAAAGGGCTAACCCCGGAGACCGTATTGTCATGACTGGAGGCCGTATTGGCAAAGATGGCATTCATGGGGCGACTTTTTCGTCGGAAGAGTTACATGAAGGTTCTCCCGCCACAGCGGTCCAGATCGGGGACCCGATAACTCAAAAAAGAATGACTGATTTCCTGCTCATGGCCAGAGATCGTGGATTATATAGCTCTATAACCGACAATGGAGCCGGTGGCCTGTCGTCTTCTGTCGGCGAGATGGCTCTTGAGTCAGGAGGCGCTCGCATTTTACTGGATAGGGCGCCGCTAAAATATCCCGGATTACAGCCGTGGGAAATACTGCTGTCTGAAGCTCAGGAGAGGATGACTGTAGCTGTTCCTCCCGACAAACTCACAGAGTTTATCGCGCTGGCTAAGAAGCTGGATGTTGAAGCTACGGAACTCGGTGAATTCACTGATGACGGGTATTTTACCGTATACTGGCATGACGCCGCCATAGCCTATCTACCTTTGAGCTTCCTGCATGATGGTGTTCCGCAGATGCGACTTAGAGCGAAATGGGAAGTTCCTCGAAATACTGAGCCCAATTTCATATGTCCTACGGATTTGGGCGGTGAATTGCGCCATTTACTGTCCCGATGGAATATATGCTCAAAAGAGAGATTAATTCGGCAGTACGATCACGAAGTGCAAGCCGGTTCAGTAGTAAAACCGTTGATAGGCGTCAACAACGATGGGCCGGGAGACGCTGCTGTTCAAAGGCCCATGCTGGACAGGTATCTGGGCATCGCTATAGGCTGCGGAATAGCCCCAAGATATTCCGACATAGACACATACTGGATGATGGCCGCAGTAATAGACGAAGCCGTTAGAAACATCGTGTCGGTGGGGGCGAATCCCGACCACATGGCGGGTCTTGATAATTTTTGCTGGTGTGACCCAGTCAGATCGGAAAAAACTCCAGATGGAGAATACAAGCTTGCCCAGTTGGTTAGAGCGAACAGGGCGCTTTACGACCTGTGCCTCGCATATCACATACCTTGCATCTCCGGCAAAGACAGCATGAAGAATGATTATTCCATCGGAGGAGCAAAAATTTCCATTCCGCCGACCGTGCTTTTTACGGCTGTAGGGGTTTTGCCGGATGTACGAAAAGCTGTAACACCCGATTTCAAAGCTCCGGGCGATCTTCTCTATGTATTGGGTGTAACCAGACATGAACTTGGAGCCTCGGAGTATTTTGCCTCAAAAGGGTTCGTGGGGATGGAAGTCCCCAAGGTATTAAATCCGGAGGCGTCGATTGGGTCTTACAGGGTTTTGTTCGGCGCTGTCAGCAACGGGCTCGTAGCCTCTATTCACGATCTGTCGGACGGCGGGCTTGGAGTGGCGTTGGCGGAAAGCGCGTTCTCGGGTGGTTTTGGGGCGAATGTTAACCTTGCAAATCTGGCTTACGAAGGTGACAGTCGTGATGATTTCGTGTTGTTCTCGGAAACACCCTGCAGGTTTTTGATCAGCGTCACACCATCGAAAAAGGAACTGTTTGAAGAAGCTTTGAGCGGCTTCTCTTTATCACTTGTTGGGAAAACATCGACTGACCCGCAATTAGTCGTGATCGGCTTGACAGGAGTCACGATCATCAATTTGCACATAGAGGAGCTAAAAAAATCCTGGCAGGCGCCTGGTCTCTAAGATATCTGTCAGGGGTCACTGTGCTGTCCGAGGATTGATTCCCCATCCCCCATCGTTAATCACTATGCTATGGACCAGATAGAGCCACTGGGGGGCGCCAAGCCGGCCCCCTTTCCGAGGAGTCAATAGAAAATTGTTTTTTAAAAATTACAATACCGTAAAAGGCTATGTGCTGGTTATAGCCGCAACTGCGATTTGGTCGGGAAATTTTATTGTCGCCAGGATAATAGCGAATGCAGTGCCACCCGTGAGCACTACTGTTTTGCGTTCTTTGGTCGCGATAATTTTAATGTTTCCTTTTGTAATTCGGCCATTTTATAGAGAATTGCCACTAATTCGTAAGCATCTTGGATATCTTACCCTAGCGGCGTTCATGGGCTTGACTGTATGTAATACTGCAGTTTATGTGGCTGCTACTACAACTAACGCTCTAAATTTAACTTTAATAGCAATCTTTTCACCTATTTTTACGATAATTTTCGCCAGGATCTTCCTGCGCGACACACTTACAGTCCGTCGAGTCATAGGCTTAATTGCCGCTACTGCCGGTGTCATACTACTGATAACTGGTGGTCAGGTCTCACGACTAGTCCATCTAACTTTTGCAAGGGGTGATCTCTGGATGCTTGCTCAGGCCTCCTCGTTCGCTTTTTATACCATATTAGTTCGGGTCAAACCGGCTGAAATCAGCCCCCTGCCTTTTCTGTTCTCACTTTTTATCCTGTGCATAATTCTTTTAGTTCCATTGTTCACTTACGAATTTGCTGAGTTCAAGGCAATTGATTTCTCCTGGAAAGTCATCGCTTCAATTCTTTACCTGGGAGTCGGGCCATCTTTGCTAGCTTACCTTTTCTGGAACGAGTCTGTCGCCATCATCGGCCCAGCTCGAGCTGCATTCATCTATTACCTTCTACCAGTCCTTAGTGGCTTCGAGGCCGTGGAATTTCTGGGTGAACCGGTTACCGCGGTCCATGTCTTTAGCGGCGCAATGATTCTGGCCGGTGTGGTCATCGCCACATCCGAATAGGCTATTTCTAACTCACATTCCGCGCCTCTGAAGGGTATTTTGTGAGGATTTTCCCTTGCCCCATTTTAGGAACCGTGAAAGAGCTAAATTTTTAGATCATCGACGTGCCCTTCG
>JAJYDQ010000069.1 GCA_021777225.1 Deltaproteobacteria bacterium | reverse complement strand
TAAAGGACTGGAAAATGGCGCTGAACCAGTTCAGCATCATGTTTGAAGACAGGTTACCAAACTTTTGAAACCACGTACCCCATTTACACAAAATTCTTTACAGGTCCTACGAAAAAGAAATTGTCTTTTTGACTAAGCGGTCTTCATTGTTTGAAAGTGCAGCCGCCGGAACCTCAGGCGGCTGCCTCTTTACAGATTTGTTTGGAAAAGACGCCAAATTATCTCAATAGGCCGGCGCTTCAGTCAAGCTGGCGGACAACTCTTTCCTGAGTTTCCCAAGCGCTCGTTTTTCTACCTGTCTCATACGCTCTCGACTCGTTCCAAAATGCTCACCAAGTTTCTGGAGAGTCCATGGTGAATCATCCATAAATCTTTTCTCGACTATGAAACGTTCTCGATCATCAAGCTTCTTCAACGCTTTTCCTGTGGCTTCATACAGCTCTTTATCAGATTCCAGAGCAATCATCTGGACTTCCTGATTATCTGATTCGTCTTGAAGCATTTCTATGGCTGTGAAATCCTTATCATCGCCAAGCGGCTCGTTAAGAGACCAATCCCTCGCCTTGACCCTGGCTTCAACTTCAATTACGTCATCAGACCGAACATTTAGCTCTTCAGCCAATTTTTGTATACGTTGTGATCGAGTCTCCCCGTCCTGATGTTGTCCGATGTCCCCGATTCGGAAAAACAGTTTTCGTTGCGCTTGAGTTGTGCCCAGTTTCACGAGGTTCCATGACTTGAGTATAAAGTTTTTTATGTACGCCTTTACCCACCATATCGCAAAGGACACCAACCTGTATCCTTTGTAAGGATCAAAGCGTTTCACAGCCTTCATCAAACCAATTGAACCTTCCTGAATTAGGTCCTGCACCGGCAACATGTAATGTCGATACTGAAACGCGATCTTGACGACAAAAGGCAGATGTGACACCACTAATTCGTGGGCCGCCTCGACGTCTCCAGATTCTTTGTACTTCACGGCAAGCGCAAACTCCCGTTCAGCCGAAAGAGGCTTTATAGTACGAACTTGGGCCAAGAACTGGTCTATTTGGTTGATCGCTACAGCATAGTTCATTCGTGCACTCCGATTCTTTCCCCATTATAGATGCTTATTAACTTTTTGAGGTTCACTATGTTTAAGCCATTAAAACTTCATTTTTAATGTTTGCTCATTTACGTGAGTCAATACTCAGCGCAAAAAGTTTCCTTTGCTATCGTTCGAGAACTATATATATTATCACAATTCTTCACTGAAACTCCACATAATAATTGCGAATCACTCGTAGCTAACCCTTATCCGATGGGAGGGTTTTTTATATTCTTTCATCAAAATCACAGTCAGCACTCCCTTTTTGTAGATTGCGGTCACGCTCTCTTCATCGATTGCTCTCGGTAAAGTTAGACTACGTTGAAAAGAGCCTGTAGCCCTCTCACGCCTAAGATAACTCACTTGGCCTGCCAGCGCGTCTGTTTTTCGCTCTCCCCGTAAAGTCAGAACTTCTCCTTCAATTTGTATATCA
The DNA here is from genome assembly GCA_021777225.1 of Deltaproteobacteria bacterium. GTDB lineage: Bacteria > Desulfobacterota > Desulfomonilia > Desulfomonilales > Desulfomonilaceae > CAJBEZ01. The sequence continues at coordinate 19,680 of JAJYDQ010000069.1, read as the reverse complement.
AGATCTTTGATCTTCATGCCAGGAACCTCGCACGTCACCAAAAACCTGTCATTAGTCTCTCTTAAATTTACCAAAGGTAGCAAACTGGATTCGCGCCACAGAGAAGAGGCCCATGTGTTGCCCTTCTGAGACAAGCTTTCAAACAGTTCATCTATTTCTCTTTTTATGGTCCTTAATTCATTTCCAATTTTTCCTGAATGAAAGCTGTTTGCAGAGTACATTGAACTTACTCCTTCCAAATCCAGGCTATCCGAAACATTTATTCAATTATGTAGATTCATATCAAAGGAATTGGATTCAAAAAACTCGGCTCCAAAAAGCAAAATGAGTTACCGATTAACCTACAACTTTGATAAAGTAATTGGCCGATGGAGGTTTTCTTATGGACAAGAATCAAAATATGTTTATTGAACTCATTGAAGAAATTGAATCCAGGATATTGGCCAATGGAAAAATCGACAAACAAGAGGCCGCTGTCCTGTTGGACCTGCCTTATAATTTGCTGGTGAAGCTCTCTGCCGCCGCTGATCGGATAAGGATCAACTTCCTGGGCAACAAGTTTGACTCGTGCTCCCTGATAAACGCTAAATCAGGCCTATGCTCAGAAGATTGCGCATTTTGCGCGCAATCCGCTAAACATAGGGGCGCAAGCGAGATTTATGATCTGAAATCAACAGAGGAGATCCTGGGCGCCGCAAGGACGGCAAAAGCCTTTGGAGCCAGCCGTTTCTGCACTGTAACCAGCGGAGGGGCACTGAGTGATCAGGACTTCGACAAGTTGATTGAGGCTCTGCATACAGTAAAATCTGAAGTAGATATTGCGCTTGACGCTTCCCTAGGTTTCCTAAACGAGGATAGGGCAGCAAAACTATTTGGGGTTGGAGTAACCCGATACAATCATAATCTGGAATCTTCGCGCGATTATTATCCGTCCGTTTGTTCCACTCACAGCTATGAGTCCCGCGTAAAGACTGTCAAACTTGTAAAAAGCAAAGGAGCGTCAGCGTGCTGCGGTGGAATAATAGGTCTTGGCGAGAGTCCATCGCAAAGAATGGATCTCGCGTTTACTCTGGCGGACCTGGGTGTTGATTGCGTTCCCATAAATATACTCAACCCAAGACCAGGCACGCCTCTTCAAAACGCAAGACCTCCTGAACCCATGGAGATTATTAAGACTATTGCGCTATTCAGGCTAGTGCTTCCATCAGCGACCATAAAGATTGCCGGCGGTAGAGAAAGGAACCTCGGCGATTTTCAAGCTATGGCTCTACGGTCAGGAGCTAATGGAATGATCATAGGAGGATACCTGACTACAGGCGGGCGTTCCGTGGAGGATGATTTAAGAATGGTTAGGCAGGCGGGATTTGACATTAGCCATATGTGCTAAACTGCGAAGCCGACATCAATTCGCGTTCTACATTAGATTTTCTAGTAATCCAGGGTATGGCCTATCCCTCCCCGGCGAGGGACGTGAGGATCGGTCCTTCGTATGCTCCCCCGTCCCGACCTGGGATCCCAACCATCAAACAAAACTGTCTCCATCCTTGCTACCAGTCACAAATATGCTCTCACGCAGTTTTCGTTTGTCGGACAACGCCCCTGTCTCGCTGTCCCACCAACGTTGAGCCTCCCCATCACGGAACATGACTTCTTCCGGTCGTGTGCCGTAGGCCTCCTTCAGATCAATGGAGAGGCGATTCCTCATAGAATGACTTGACGGAAGCCCCCCGGCAATCAGTATTGGAGTGGTGGCGCTTCTAAAAACATCAATATTTGAAAGGTCCGTACTCCAAATTACTGTGGAGTCCGGAGAGTATCGCTCTAATATTTTTTTTCTGGCGTATAATGTTGACGGAAGAGGCCTAATAACAATAAAGTTGGGTGTAATAACCTCACCTTCTGGGTACAAAGGGAAGAACGCCCTGTTCACATAGATTTCTGGATTAGCGGTCGCTTCCAGAATAGCTCTCAACAATTTTGGCGAAACACCTCTGACGAATTCGAAGACGAGATGTAATACAATGTGAGGATTATGGGCCACGAACGTGGAGAGGCTTTGGATAAGACGGTTCTCAGCTCCAGAGATATCATTGCCTTTAAGCCATATCGTAAATGGATTGCTAGCCTGCGCCGTGATGCTACGGCAAACCTCATGCAAATCTCGGTCCGGCAAGTTAATTATCCATTTGCTTATGTAACTTGTCTCATAACCCTTGATGCCTGGGGTTGAGTCTGATTCTACAAGCGATGGCGTTCCTATGTAATCCAGTTCCATTTCAAATGTTTCCTCGAACTCGTCCAAACACATCTTCATCGAATCAGATGAAAATGTGTCAGATGATTTTATATAGTATGGGGGTCTTTCGTCGTATTGTACGTGCAGATTGGCGGCTTCCCGTCTGAAATCAGAACCCGGCAAAATGGCCAGAGTAAATGGTTGAATAACGGAAAAGGCCTGGGTTTCCTTAAGTCGCTTCAATGTCTGGGAGAAACCTGCTGGTGTATCTCCAGGCAAGCCCAGGATTATTCCAGTAGTTACATCTACTTCCGCTTTTTTCAAGGACGCCGCTTTGGCAAGCGTCCTCTCGGGGTCACCAGAACGTCCCGCCAGTTTTAGAACGTCTGGATTAACCGTCTGAAGCCCAATCTCGGCCGACACCAATCCTGCTTCCTTAAACAGTCGGACGTCTCTGTCAGTCAGCAAGTCTGCTCTCAGTTCCGTGTGAACCTTAATGTCATGGTTTCTCCTCCTTGAAGCCATGCTTTTCAATATGTCCCGAAATCCCACCCGAGCGTTAAACGTCGGGTCCATCAAGTAAATTTCGTTAACGCGGTTCTTTGGTAAATAAGCAAAATCGAGGACCGCCTCGACGAGCTTCATGGGATAGGAACGGACAGACTCGAAAGCCTTGTGATAATAGCAATACTTACATTTAAATGGACACCCTCTGACTGTTTCCAGGAATATCGAACCATTTCTTGAAGCGCCGATTTCGCCGTTAACATAGGGATAGCCGGCCTGACCGAGGTCCCAAACTTGCGTGGATTTATTTTTTGATTTAAAAATGACTCGTTCAGCTTCAAATGAGTTTAGGCTAAATGACTCTTGTTTCTCCGAGAAGACTATTTCGCTTAACGCCGAGACAAATTGGGGTTCGCCTTCTCCGAAAACACCGATGTCGATAGCAGGGTGTCTGAGCAACCAGGAATTATCCGGCGTGACATCAGGCCCGCCAACAATTACTTTAACATTGGGAAGCAGCCGTTTGACTGCTGCGGCTATGAATAGGCTCCTCTGTGAATTCCAGAGATAGAGTGTCATAGCGATTATATCCGGTGACCGTAGTGTAATCTCCCGAATTATGCCGGCATCACCGAGAACATCTACGACGTCGGAACCAAGAATTTCCGTTTCATATTTTACTGGTTCTTGTGATTTGATACAGGAAGCCAAAAAACCTGCGGCTAGAGGTATGTTTGACCCCGGATCTCCAAATATGAATCTGGGAGGCGGTAGTTGCATAAAAAGTATTTTCTTCATAGTCCCGTCTAATGTTATGAAAATTTACGCTATGCTCGTGGCCTTTTATACAGTAAACTGGTTATGCCTAACCGAATAGAGAATGACAAAGGTAATTATTTATGGCAAGAGAGCGAATTCTGGTTGTAGATGACGAAGAAGATATACTCGAACTGGTGAGTTACAATCTGAAAAAGGAAAATTTCCAGGTTACGTGCGCCACATCCGGAGAAGAGGCGCTTCAAAAACTCAAGAATGATAATTTCGACATAATACTTCTTGACTTGATGCTACCGGGTAGAGATGGGCTCGACACGTGTCGAGTTCTCAGGAGTAACCCTGAAACGTCGCACATTCCGGTGGTGATGATAACAGCAAAGTCCGAAGATACCGACGTAGTCTTGGGACTTGAATTGGGCGCGGATGATTATGTAACCAAGCCATTCAGTCCTAGAGTCCTGCTGGCCAGAATTAAGGCAATATTGAGGCGTAACCAGACTGACACGGTGGATGACAAATCCGTAATCAAGGCCCACGACCTTGTCATAAATCCTTCGCGCCACGAAGTCAGAGTTAAAGACTCACTTATAAATCTCACGGCTACAGAATTTTCAATACTTCATTTTCTAGCAAAGAGACCTGGTTGGGTATTCAGCCGTGAACAGATAATCGATTCGGTCAAAGGGACTGATTATCCCGTTACGGATCGATCAGTTGATGTTCAAATCGTCGGTTTGAGAAAAAAACTCGGCTACACGGGAGAAGTGATTGAGACGGTAAGGGGTGTTGGGTACAGATTCAAGGAATGATACTCCAAACCACCAATGTGCCAACATGTTGGGATTCGCTATCAATAGAGGAGGAAATTTTTTCTGATTTTCAAAAAATCGCTTAATTTCGCCTCATATCTTTGTTCAATAGTAAAGACAGAATCGCCCCGCTCCAGGCTCTTTCTTGTTGAAACATCTCCGATGATTACATCTATTGGCGCCTTGTCAAAAACGTATTCATAGGGTGGATTGGACCATTTGAACTCCATGGAATTTCGAATTACGCAAGACAATATCGCAAGAGTCGCCCTGTAGGGTCTGAAACGGTTTCTGTTCGTGACATGCGCCTGGAACCCCAAGCAGCGTTTGTTCATCCATTTGTTAAAGGATGGCTTAAATTCGAGTATTCTGAGCGTAGCTCCCTCCAGAGCTTTCTTTTCGATACTAGATAATATTTTCTCAGGGTCAAGGAACGGGGCGCCAAATATCTCGAAAGGCCTAGTCGTTCCACGGCCTTCAGAAAGATTTGTTCCCTCCAGAAGCACCTGCCCGGGATATACCAAGGCGGTCTCGATGGTAGGCATGTTCGGAGAGGGAAACGCCCACGGCAGGCCTGTCTGATCAAAGTAAGCGTTTCTATCCCATCCATCCATACGAATTACCTTGAGATCACATCTGATCCCAAAACTCTGGTTGTAATAATTCATTAGTTCGCCAACAGTCATTCCATGGCGCATTGGTAGAGGATATGGTCCGACAAAAGAAGCAAATTCCGGTACCAGAACGCTACCTTCAACATCTACTCCGTTAATTGGATTAGGCCGGTCAAGTATTATAACAGACTTTCCCAATCCGGCGCAAACCTCCATTAGAAAGCAAACAGTGGCGCAGAAAGTGTAAACACGTGTCCCTACATCCTGGATATCGACAAGGACGGCATCCACGTTATCAAGCATCTCCGGCGTCGGTCTTCTGGTTGATGAATAAAGGCTATAAATGGGCAAACCAAGGCGACGATGGAGCGTATGATCAGTCTCGATCATGTTGTCCTGCTCCGTGCCGCCTACACCATGTTGAGGACCAAATAGGGTTGTCAACCTTTTCTGTAAAATCCCGAACAGAACGTCAGCGGACTCCCTGAACGAGGTGTCAATAGACGCCTGGTTGTAAAGGAGTCCGAGTCGCTCATATTCAGAGACTTTTGAAGGATCATGGAGTAGTTTGGCCAGCCCTGTTGTTACCATGTCCGGTTAATCATCCATGAAGCTCCTGACGCATAGTCCGTGGAGTATAACCCCAACGTCATTCCCATCGATTTCCTTTTCCTCGACGGAGGTCAACGACGTTCCTGTCCCAGCGCGTCATAATTACGGTCCGTTCTCCACCCCCACCTGAAATTGCTGAACTGGTAAACCAAGAAACAAGGCTCACTACCAAAGATCCAGCGAATGCTGACCAAAAACCGGCCACATGGACACCAACGTCTAGCCCAGCCACAAACCAGAACAATAGCGCATTTATGACCAGGATGAAGAACCCTAAAGTCACAAGAGTTAATGGTAAGGTGAGTATTATAAGCACCGGCCTAACAAATGCGTTCAACACCCCAAGAATAGCGGCGAAAACCAGGACCGATCCTGTGTCGTCCACTGTAACTCCTAGGTGGAGTTTGGAAACGACCAAAACGGTTACCGTCATGATAATCCAGCGAATAATTATCCCAGGCATGAACTATCCTTTCAGGCACGGCCTAACCTGCCAGTAAAATCAGCTTTGTTCCTTATTATCTTTGAATTTTTTCATAAATGGTTCAAATAAATCAATCGGTACGGGAAAGACTGTAGTGGAGTTTTTCTCAGCCGCCACTTCGACAAGCGTTTGCAAGAATCGTAACTGTAGAGCAATAGGTTCTTTGGCTATTATAACAGCGGCTTCGGAAAGCTTGGTAGAAGCCTGGAATTCACCTTCCGCATTTATGACTTTCGCCCTTCTTTCTCTTTCAGCCTCAGCCTGTCGAGCAATAGCCCGCTGCATCTCCTGAGGCAAATCTATATATTTTAACTCAACCATGCTGACCTTTATGCCCCAAGGACCGGTGTGTTTGTCCAGGATCTCCTGAAGTATCATGTTCACTTTTTCCCGAGAGGCTAGTAATTCATCGAGTTCAGACTGACCGCAAACACTTCTTAGCGTCGTCTGAGCCAACTGGGATGTCGCATAAAGGTAGTTCTCCACATCGATAACCGCCTTGGTTGGGTCCATGACCCTAAAATAGATTACGGCGTTAACCTTAACCGACACATTGTCTCTTGTGATAACATCCTGAGAAGGAACATCCATGACAACTGTCCGGAGACTTACCCTTACCATTCTGTCGACAACAGGAATCAGGAAGATAATTCCAGGTCCCTTGTGTTCTATTATACGCCCGAGTCGAAAAATAACCGCTCGCTCGTACTCGTTCAGCACCTTTATAGCCATTGAGAGAATGACTATTCCCAAGATTACGACTATTCCCAGACCATACATGATATCCTCCTAAGAATGGGCGCCCAAACAGAGGGGCGTTATGATTACCTTATAATTGAAATGAAAAGTCTCCTTACAGACCACCATGCATTGCCACACTGATTTCCAGATTCATCACTTTGGTTACCCTTACAGTTTCGCCCTTCGGTATCCGGATTTCAGATTTCGCGTTCCAATATTCGCCATGCACCAACACCTTACCCGTAGGGTCTATATCCGTCATGGCCACCCCTACCTCGCCTACTAACCCCTGCGGGCCAGTACGAGGCTTGTGCATCCAGGCCCTAATCACAAGCCCAAGGACAAATATAAAGAAGGCTGAAACCGCCAACACAGTTGGCACAATAACTGACCAAGAAACACGCATGGCCGATTCACTGGAATCGAAAAGCATAACTGACCCAAGAGTTAAACTTATTATACCGCCTACTGAAAACAATCCGAACGATTGTACTTTGATTTCCAGTATGAAAAGAATAACAGATAGGATTATAAGAAGTATTCCTACATAGCTCACTGGCAGAACCTGTAATGCGAAGAACGACAGTAACAGGCAGATTCCTCCGGTTACCCCAGGAAAAATTAATCCTGGGTTGAACAACTCCATCATGATCCCAAGACCGCCGACCATCATCAGGATATAGGCGATATTAGGATTCGCTATAACATCCAGGATTTTAAATCTAAAACCGGGAATTATCCTTTCGATTTTAGCATCCTCTGTTTGCAATACATATTCGTGATTTTCTTTCTCGATTTTGCGGCCATTGAGTTTTTGCAATAGGTCAGGGATAGAGTCGGCCACCAAATCTATGACTTTTAGGTCAAGCGCTTCCTTGGCTGTTATGGATACACTCTCCCTTATCGCTTTTTCAGGCCATTCCGCGTTTCGACCCTTGCTCGTGACTATCCCGCGAATATATGCCGTCATGTCATTCATGATCTTTTCAGACATGGTTGAATCAATTTCCTGGCCACCACCACTTACCGGATGAGCCGCCCCGATATTCGTTCCCGGCGCCATAGCCGCTATGTCGGCGCATACGGTAATCAGTGCGCCTGCTGACGCTGCGCTCGATCCACTAGGAGCGACGTAGACAACTACCGGAAGTTTGGCATTGACCATATCCTTTATTATTGTCTTGGTGGTACTCAACACTCCCCCGGGAGTGTCCATTCGGATGATTACACATGTGGCCTTTTTCGCCTCAGCCTTTTCGATGCCCTTGCTGATATAATCGGACAAAGCGGGATTGATCGTGCCATTAATATCCAACAGAAACACAACCGGCTCTTCCTCTTTACCAGCTTCACCCAAAAATGGATGGATCATCAGCGCCAAACAGCAGCAAACCAATGCAATTGAGACAATACGAATTCGTTCAGTTATCATTTGGGGTCTCCACGTCCGTCAATCGGCAAATCCAACTGAGCCATAACCTTCTTGAGATCCTCCCATGCCTCGGCCTTCCATTTGCGTTCAGGTTCCTTTCTAAGCAGGAAGGATGGATGATATGTAGGCATAAAAGGAATTCCATTTACATAATAGAAACTTCCCCGCGTTTTTGTCAGAGAAATCTTTCGTCCAAGCAACGAACCGACCGCTATTCTACCTAAACCAACTATTACTTGCGGTGATATAGCATTTATTTGGGCCTCTAGGAAAGGCAAACATGTTTGGATCTCGACCGGTTCCGGATCACGATTGCCGGGCGGTCGGCATTTCACCACATTGGCTATATACACTTGTGACCTGTCGAGTCCCATGGCATTGATCATGCGATTGAGCAACTGCCCCGCTCTGCCTACAAAAGGCCTCCCTTCCCTGTCTTCATCAGCCCCAGGGCCTTCTCCCACAAACATCAATCTCGCTTCGGGCGAACCTTCCCCAAAAACAATAGTTCTCCTGCCGCTACTCAAGGGACATCTCTTGCAATCTCCGATTTCTTCGCAGATGGCTGTCAATTTGGCGCTTGGTGTCTGTCCCTTTTTTTGACCGACCATAGAGACCAGGACTTGGTCCCATCCCATATCCACAAGATAAGAGACATAGTTTCTAAGCTCTGAAGCTGGATTCGTACAACACACCATAAAAGTCTCTTCCGCCAGCGCCAATACAATAGCGCTGAGCAACCAGTGAAAGCAATATTTTCAACATATCAATGATTGACTCTCCGTCGGAGGTCCAAGGCACGGCTTAGGATTTTGTCAGCGACATCTTCTTTGGACATCAGAGAAAGTTGCTCTTCATCTCCGGAACGAAACATTAGCCTTACAATGTTTGTTTCACAATCAAATCCGGCTCCAGTCTTGCTGACATCATTAAGGACCAGTATATCCACGTTTTTGTTTTTCAACTTGATTCTTGCGTTCTGGATTGCGTTCGAAGTCTCCGCTGCAAATCCAACCAGGATTTGATCCGGCCACTTTCGGCTTCCAAGTGTAGCAAGGATATCAGGATTGCGCACAAGGTTGATTGTGGCGCCCAATTCTTCTTTCTTAATCTTTTCCTCATGGACAATTTCAGGTCTGAAATCAGCGACCGCAGCGGCTTTTACGACCAAGTCCGATTCATGAAACCGTTCCAGAACTTTTTCCATCATTTCTAAAGCGGTTCGGACTGGAATATGATTGACCCCATGAGGGGTCGCTACCTTCAGGGGTCCAGAGATCAGCGTGACATCAGCCCCTCGGGCCAGGGCGCGTTTAGCTATCGCCACCCCCATTCTGCCTGAAGATCGGTTCGTCAGGAACCTGACTGGATCTAAGGGTTCTTCAGTTGGACCGGCCGTAACCAGAACACGCAATCCATCAAGATCTCTGGGGCCAAGCCTACGCTCTACCTCACGAAAAATCGCCTCCGGCTCAGGCATTCGCCCTTCTCCGGTCCAACCACATGCCAACTCTCCCGAATCCGGGATCATCATTTGATAGCCAAATAAGTTGAGTTTTTGCAGGTTTGCTTGCAGAATTGGATTTTGGTACATGTTCACGTTCATGGACGGACATATTATCGTGGGCTTATTATATGCCATGAGTGTAGTTGTAAGCATATCGTCGGCAATCCCATTGGCCAGTTTACCAATAAAATTCGCTGTCGCTGGGGCGACCACCGCTATTCGTGTGGCATCGGCCAAAGAAATGTGCTTAACAGCCGGGTGATCCCGCTCTCCCCACATGTCCAGGCTCACCGAATTTCCGCTAAGCGTGGCCAGAGTCATGGGGGTTACAAACTCGGTAGCCGCTCGGGTCATGACGACATGGACGTTCATTCCGGCCTTTACCATCAGACGAACCAACAGAGGGGCCTTATACGCCGCAATTCCTCCCGTGATTCCCAATAAGACGGATGCTCCCATAACTAGTCCTCTCGTCCCATGTACGCCAATCAACCCTAGGTTTCTTTAAAAGCAACCACCGTAATAAAAAGTAGTTCTTCGATCTGATATGTTAACACCTTTTTGGGGTGATTGTAGACCTTTAAGCGACAAGACACTACAATATTTTCATATCGTGATCATGTCTACATTGCGATTACAAATTAACGGTGGGCCTGAGGTCATTAATTTTAGCGAAAAGTCACACCGAAGCTAAAACCAAGTCTACTACACTCATGATGTCGGACGCGAGGACAAAGTTTAGGCCGCTTTTTACCTGTTCCGGAAGGATTTCGACATCCATCCTGTTAGCCTCGGGAAAAACGACCGTTTTTACACCGGCTCTCTGCGCCGCCAGGGTCTTTTCCCTAATTCCACTTACTGGAAGAATACGCCCATTTAAGGTTATTTCACCACTCAGCGCTACACTTCGGCGCGCAGGTCGATTCGTTAATAGAGATATGAGCGCAATCGCAATTGTAACACCTGCGGAAGGGCCATCCTTTGGTATAGCGCCAGCCGGGATATGAATGTGCAGGTCTGTTTCAGAAAAGAAGTTCTCATCAACCCCGAACTTTTGAGCGTTACTTCGAATGTAGCTCAGGGCTGTCTGAGCGGATTCCCTCAATATGTCCCCTAAGGAACCAGTAAGGATAAGTTGCTGGGAGCCTTTCATCCGAGCAGCTTCCACAAAGATAATCTCTCCTCCAAACTCCGTCCAGACGAGACCAGTGGTCACCCCCACCTGATCGGCGGATTCAGCCGCTTCATGTCGGAAGCGCCTGGGCCCCAGGAGGCGTGATACCATTTCCGAGTCAACTTCGGCCGGGAGATTTTTCTGCCCATTTTGAAGATATATTAGAGCCAGCTTTCTACAGACATTCGCGATTTCACGTTCCAGATTTCGTAGACCGGCTTCCCTGGTATAGTCCCTAACAATTAGTGTCACAGCTTCATCAGAGAATCTTACTTCGTTACCTGCTAGTCCACAATCATTCAATTGCCTCCGAATCAGGAATTCTTGAGCGATTCTCGTTTTCTCGTGCTCAGTGTAACCCGAAAAAAATATTACCTCCAGACGGTCACGAAGCGCCTCAGGTAGATTCTCGATCGCATTTGCCGTAGCAATGAACATGACTGAAGAAAGATCAAAAGAAACATCCAGATAATGATCTCTAAAATTCCGATTTTGTTCAGGGTCCAGGATCTCGAGCAGAACTGAAGCCGGATCGCCTCTAAAATCTTGTCCAATCTTGTCGATCTCGTCCAACATGAAAACCGGGTTTTTTAAGCCGAGGTTTCTAATTTCGCTGATGATCCTTCCTGGCATAGCTCCAACATAGGTACGGCGATGTCCTCTCAATTCGGCTTCGTCTCGGAGGCCGGCCATGGAAATTCTGGCGAATTTCCTCTCCATGGCCTCTGCTATGGACTTACCTATTGATGTTTTTCCTGTGCCAGGAGGCCCGGCGAAGCATAATATGGGCCCCCTGGTGATCTGAGCATGACGTTTCTTTTCAAGAATTTTTTTAACAGCGGCCCTTAGTTCATCCAGCTTATAGGGTTTTGATAAAAAGTACGCAGCTCCCTTTGTGAAGGCGTCTACAGCCGAATCAACGGTAGCGAAACCCGTTACCAGCATGATTTCGGTCCTGGGCGCCGCCTTTTTTATGTTCTCGGTTAGCTGAATACCGTCCATTCGGTCCATTTTCATGTCTGTAATTATAAGGTCGAACTCCTGGCGCTTGACCTTTTCCAGCGCGTCAACACCATTCGAAGCCGTTTGAACAATGTGTCCATCTTTTACAATTACACGCTCTATGTTGTCCCTGGCCATCTGCTCATCATCGACAACCAAGATTCTGAAACCCTGCTTGTTCCGCAGAGTACGAACTCCAAGGAATTCCAGAACACGCTCTTTTGCGTGTCTCAACCCGTAATGTTCGCGTTCAAGTATGGCTTGGGCCCGTTTCAAATCGAGATTATCATCAGTGTAAGTGTTCCAAGGCAATGCCAAGAGGTATTCTATATAGTTTAATCCTATCGCGTATTCGGCGGCAGAAGGGTCAGTTTTTTCAAGTCTATCCAATTCTTTAAATGCGGCGAAAGTCGCATGTTCGGGCAAATTTGAGGATTCAAGGTTGGTCCTGATTTCAATTAATTCATGAGGAACGGAAGGACGTTCTTCTTGATTTTTCTTAAAAAACCCCATGGCTTAATATTCCTTACGGCCAATTTCTGTTCGCTTCAAATCATTATAGACAGAAAAAACCGGCGCCGCAATGGCGGTCTTTTACAAGATCGGGCTCTGTTCGTGATACGCGTCCGACATCAACAATGCTGTTGCTAGAACACGACTACGTTGCACATCGCAACAGAAAACCCCAATTCGCAATACGGCTCGATGGGCTAGGAATTTCATTCTATTAAAGATATGGAGCCGTAAAGTTGCGAAACGCAACATGTGGCCCGATTTATACAAATTGTACATTAACGTATAGCGACTGTAATTTCAATGCATTGAACAATGTTCACATAATGGCACAGAACTTGATAGGACTAGACCACAAATTGGATGTTACCCAGATTGGAGGAGATAAAAATGAGAACATGGCTCCAAAAATTGGAAAGGATGGCTGCTGCTGCGGCTTTTGCTGAGGAAGGTGAATGGCAGATGGCTCGTGACGTAATCCAGGAGTCTGAAAAAAGACCAGTAGCGAGAAACACCGATAAAAAAAGCCAGCGCAAAATAAGAATGAGAGAGCGTTCGTACAGGGCCTAGAAGGTGGGGTTGCAAATGTGACTCCATATGGACGTAAAGAATTGTTCACCCAGCCCTAACACGGTCTTGGGATTCATTGTTTGTAGTACATCAAGATTATTAGGAGATACAAATGGCGGCAAAAACTCAAATCAGGAAAAAAAAGATTTTGATGCGCACTTTGATGTATGGAGCGATAACAACGGCTTTGTACGCCGCTGTTTTCTCATACGCCTCCCCGATTACCGAATTATTCGCCAGAGGAGGATTCTATGCGGCCCTGCCCATAGCGACTGTTTTTGTATTTTCATTTGCGCATGGCGCATTTTCCAGCAGCTTGTGGTCTGCCCTAGGCATTGAAGCCATAACCAAGCAGGCGGCCAAACGCAAGACCGCTCCATCGCCTCGACCAATTCAGAAACCTCGCGCCCGTTTAAGAATGAGCGCTTAGAGTTTTCTAATTATAGGGTTTGACTGAAAGGAGTTGAAGATGATCGACCATGCCCTCGACGCTGCAAAATTTATAGATCTTACCTGGATGAATGTTTCATTCTTGTTCATAGTCGGCTTTATTGGTGGTCTAGTCAGTGGATTCATCGGTTCAGGTGGGGCCTTTGTGTTGACTCCGGCCATGATGAGCCTTGGTGTTCCTGCGGCTGTAGCCGTGGCCAGCAATATGTGCCACAAGTTCCCCAAAGCCATGGTTGGCGCTTATAAACGTTACAAATATGGTCAGGTAGACCTAAAACTAGGGATTGTAATGGCCGCCTCCGCTACTGTGGGGGTGCAAGCAGGCATAAAAATACAGGAATTGATTCTCAGCAAATGGGGTGAGGCGGGTTCAAACCTTTACGTTAGCCTGTCGTTTGTGGCTGTCCTTTTGTTCGTCGGTAGCTATGTCTTTTATGACGCTTTTAAAACATCTAATTCAGAAGGCGGGGATCCCGTTCCAAAATTGGCTAGACGTCTGCAATCCATTAATCTACCACCTATGATTCATTTTAAGACTGCCGATCTCACAATATCTCTTTGGTTCACTATTCCTGTCGGGTTCGCGACCGGCTTACTCGCCGCGACTATAGCAGTTGGTGGTTTTGTCGGAGTCCCAGGAATGATCTATGCTGTTGGCGCTTCTGGTCTCATTTCGTCAGCAAGCGAATTGGTCATTGCCTTTCTCATGGGTTTTGGAGGAACCGTGAAGTGGGCGATGCACGGAATGGTCGACATCAGACTCACATTGATAATTCTCGCCGGCTCGCTTGTGGGCGTTCAGCTCGGGGCGATCGGAACGACATATGTAAAAGAAAACATGATTAAAATCGTCATGGGGACCATCATGTTGATCGTTGCCGTCAGTAGGGCGCTAGCTGTGCCCCAGTATTTGAATCAATTGCAACTGATGGATGTCGATAAGTTTACATTGTCCATTCTGGATATGGTCAGTTTCGCTACTATGTGTTTGGCCCTGGCCGTCGGCGCTGTAATCATTATCGGTGCCATGTTGAAGGGCAGAAGAGCCGAATACGCTGCTCAGACCTCAGAATCATACGAGCATGTTTAAACGTATACTTGCAGCCGTTGACGGTTCTCATTCAAGTTTGCATGCGCTCCGCCAGGCTATTTCTGTCGCAAGAGCGGAAAAGGGTGTCATCAAAGTAGTTTCGGTGGCGCCCCCATATACCGGAGACTTTCAGTTAGTGGGTGTCCGCAAAAACTTCAACGAAATTAACTAGCACCTTAACGGACAGGTTTGATAAAAATTTGGTCATGGACGAACGGGACTGAAAGCTATGTTATTCCAGTCCAAAACGTTTGATTTTCCGCCAAAGCGAAACCCGATCTATCCCCAAAGTTTCTGCCGCCAGTGTCTTGTTTCCCCCTCTTTCCGCCAAAACTTGCTTTATGTAACGAACTTCCTGCTCCTCAAGGGTCGGGAAACCACCGTCTTTACGCCTGTAAGTGGTAATCTGAAAATCTCTGATGTCATCCGGGAGGTGCTTTTCTTCAATAACACCCTCGGTAGAAAGGGCTATACCTCGTTCGACAATGTTTTCCAATTCTCTCACGTTTCCTGGAAAATCATAACCTTTCAATATATCAAGAACTTCTTTTGATAGAACAGGCATGTCACGACGCATGATTTTTGCATGTTTCTCCAAAAAAAATTGAGCTAATAGCGGAATGTCGCTCTTCCGGGCCGCCAATGGAGGCAACTCAAGCGCTACAACGTTGAGCCGATAATAAAGGTCTTTCCTGAATTCGTGGGACACAACGGCGTCTTGGATGTTTCT
This sequence comes from Deltaproteobacteria bacterium, assembly GCA_021777225.1. Taxonomy (GTDB): domain Bacteria; phylum Desulfobacterota; class Desulfomonilia; order Desulfomonilales; family Desulfomonilaceae; genus CAJBEZ01. The sequence goes on along the minus strand of JAJYDQ010000069.1, from coordinate 4,432 downwards.
GTTGGTAGCAGCTACAAAACGCACATCCACATTGATATTCGATGTTCCTCCCACCCGCATGAGTTGTCTTTCCTGAATTACCCTTAGCAACTTGGCCTGCATATTCACCGACATTTCGGTTATCTCATCGAGGAACAGCGTGCCGCCGTTAGCCAGTTCTATAATACCCGGCTTACTTATGTGAGCGCCTGTAAAAGCTCCCTTCTCGTGGCCGAAAAGCTCATTGGTGAGCAATTCTTCATTAAATGTCCCACAATTCACGGCCATCATTGTACAGGAACTTCTCAGGCTGTGTTCGTGCACAAAGTGGGCTAGCAACTCTTTTCCAGTGCCAGACTCTCCTGTGATCAGGACATTACAGTCTGTCGGAGCAATCTGTCGGGCTGTTTCCAAAATCCTAAGCATGCAAGGGTCTTTAGTAATGATTTTTACCTGGCCAACATCCTGTAATTTCTTCAACTCGTGCTTAAGATGGAGATTCTCTTCCCGCAGCCTTATCTTTTCCACCGCCTCGGTGACTATTTTCCTTACAGCGTCAATCCGATACGGTTTGGATACGTAGTGATACGCCCCCTTTTTCATGGCCTCAATAGCTGAATCAACTGTAGCGTAACCAGTGATCATTATCACTTCTGTTGCGCCATACTTTTTACGACACTCATCGAGTATCTGCATGCCATCAACCTTCTCCATCTTCAGATCGGTGAGCACAACATCAAAATTGTCGGTTCGGATAGCATTCAATCCTTTAGGGCCTGTATCCGCAGTCACAATCTCATAACCCTGTTTTTGAAGAATATGAGCAAGATTTGAAAGCGCCAGTTCTTCATCGTCGATTATCAATATTTTAGGAGGATTGTGCATTCTTAGGACTCCACCGCTGGAAGAGATATGAAAAAGACTGTTCCCTTGTCAGGCGAGCTTTCCACCCGAATGGTCCCTTTGTGTCTCAAGATTATGTCATGGGTAATAAATAGTCCCAATCCTGTGCCCTTGCCCACATCCTTCGTAGTAAAAAATGGGTCAAATATCCGTGGCAGGTTCTCGTGGGATATGCCTTTGCCTGTATCCCTAATTCGTATTCTTATCCTCCCATCACTGGAGGAAAACGCTCTTATCCTTACCTCTCCTTCACCTTGAATGGCTTGATAGGCGTTTGATATCAGGTTCATGAAGGCTTGTTCTATCCTTTGTCTATCGGCTAATATTCGAATTTTAGGATCTACGTTTGTGACCACTCTAACGCCCTCTGGTTTCTGTCCTTGGATTAGGCCCAACGTTTTGTTCAGTACCGTCTCCAAACTCAGATTTTCAATCGTAAATTCTTTGCTACGGGAAAATTCAAGTAGGTTAAGCACAATTGTTCTGGCCTTTTCCACCTGATCAAGAACTTTTCGTAGAAGACTCCTTTGGAATTCCAGGTCCGCTTCATCAAGTTCTTCGAGGAGGATCTCACACGATGACGATATGTTGGATAGAGGATTGTTTATCTCATGCGCTACACCGGCGAGCATGGTTCCAAGAGAAGCAAGTTTTTTGGATTGGACTAGCTGTTCCTCCCGTTCCCTTAGTCGGAAGGCCATGCTGTTGAAAGATGTAAATATTTCCCGAATTTCCTTTTCCGGTGGAAGGTTATCTATAGGCTCAAACTCCCCCTTTGCAATGTTTTCAGCGCCTTTCTCCAATAGTTTTAAAGACTTGTGAACTTTGGCAACCAAAAAGCTCGCTATAGCTACGAAACCAAATCCTGCCACCGCCAGACCTATCAACAAAAGTTTTAGTGTCGCGCTCATGGTTTCTCTGATTGACTGGCGTTTTCGTTTTGCCAGATTTTCCGAAATCTTCACGATCGACGACCCTGTTTTCCTCAGTTTAGTCTCGTAATCAAGGCGTGTTTCAGGCGCCGCCATGGATTGACCTTTGCCCGGCAAATCAGAACATTCTCTCAACAACTGTTCATAGCTGATGAGAGAATCCCTAAATTCCTTGGTTTGCTGAGGTGTTATTAATTCCTCGATCTTTCCCAGATTCTTCTCGAAAAGTGATTGGACTCTACCCAGATGGTAAAGAGTCGTCTTCAGAGACTGGTCATCGCCATAAAGAAAATAATTCTTCTCAAATCTTCGTATCTCTAAGGCCGCTTCTTCTACCTTACTTATCTCTTCAAGATAACTAATCTTCTCTTCGAGCGACTTCATAAAGTAGTAGCTGCCCACAATGGTGGCGGCCATGAACAAGAAAACGGCGGCGACTCCAAGTATAACTTTGTGTCTCAAGCTATTCACAGCGAAGGACATTGGGCCAACCTTCTCTGGCGTCTACTGAGGATTTTCTCCGTGACGCTAAAAATATTTGTTGTAGCAATATGCAACAGTAGAGGTGGCGACGATATGAAGCGCGTCCCACGAAAGAAGTTTCTATCCCACAATTGGTGACCAAATTGTTCAAAACTTTATAAACTTCTGTTATTTAAGCTTTAACCTAAGGGGTTTAGGTCCTAACGCCCCTATCCGACTCATATCCAACGTAGTCCATTGTTGCTTCCTGCAACATATAATTTACAATTGCAACAATCTTATTATTCCCTTATTCGACGCCCGTGTCCACGAATTATTCGACATGGTGTTGCAATTCGATGCAAATGTACCCAGTTGACGTTTATACAAAGGTCTACAGTTACGAGGCCCTTGCGATAAGGCTTGAATTGATCTGGCACGTATTTTGTATATGAACAGGCCGACTAGGAGGGCGACATGAAAAGAGTAAAAGACAAGATCACCGACATGCTGAACTCTATCAAGTTTTCTGAATCGGACAAGTCTGAAACTGGAACAAAGGTTGTTCATTCAAAAACGAAACATAGCCAACTTTCAGAGATTTTAGACGCGGAAAATCTTGGTGTCTTCAGGCCCGTCAATCAGCAGGTGGGGAGTTTTGGGAAAACCATGAGCGCGGCTGCTTTTGCTGAGGCTGGCGAATTTGATGTCGCTCATGAAATCCTGAGTCCTGAATCCAAGCTCCGCAAGGTTTTGCTGGTCCTTGAAAGGGAGACACCAAACGCCAACGCTATTGAATATACCGTGAATTTGTGCAAGCGAATTGGCGCAATAGTGGATGTCCTTATAACAACGCCGTCCGGATCAAACTCTACGAATTCCATGATTGCTCAAAGCGCTGGACCTTATGCTCAAAAGATTCTAGAACTTACGCGATTGCTGAGAGATAGGGGAATCACTTATCATATGTATACTCTGGATGGGGATCTCGTTGATAAACTCGGAGATTACGTGCGCCATCACAAAGATGTCACAACCGTAGTATATGATTCGCCAAGGACAGAGGAGATAGATTCCAAAGACGATACCTGGCACAAAGTCCTGGATACCATTTGCACTCGACTTTCGATTCCATTGATCACAGTTTTCGATAAGCATAAAACAAAGCTCACCACATAACCCATACACTACAAGGTTGACAACGAAACGATTGATATGTTTGAATGGCAAATAGACCATTTGGGGTCATTCTCCGCATTTAAGAAGACGAACGATGTAGTCATGAGCGCCCGTAGCTCAGTTGGATAGAGCAACGGACTTCTAATCCGTAGGTCGCAGGTTCGAATCCTGCCGGGCGTGCCAAAAGCATAATTATATCACCCTCTTATGAGGGTTGTTTAATGTCTTATACTTTAGACTCACGTAACGTAATTTCACGTATTTACACTCCTTGTTTTTATGAAATGTGTACTTTTGTGTACTGAAGCCAGAAATTGAAGTAAGTTACAAACACGGACTAGGGGACAACGGATATTTAGTCTGTTGCTCAGATTGAGAATCTCCTGAAACTCTTTGGTATTCTAGTTTTTTAGATTTAAACTATTTGGTTTTACCCCACTGAATCTTTTATTGCCTTTTTTAAGCGCGGAGTGAGGGGCATTTTCCATCATGTTTCAAAAGGTCATCTACGCAGGTATTGCGACGAATTTTCGTTTAGATGGAGCTACCGTAAGGTAAATAATGACGAAAGGGCAATCGCTGTGATAAGTGAAAGTAAAGGGAAGAAATTGAAATATAAGACTACCGTGAAAACGACCCTGAATGGCTACAAACATACATAAGGCAGTTTTATGGACGCGATTGCCAATATAACCACATACCTTCAAGATTTCACTTATGAAGAAAATGCCACTAATCATTCGCTTTTTGGTGTCACGAATAAAATTACCAAAATAGAGACTATTCTAATCGGTGGCGTTCATATAACAAAGTATGTAAATGAGTTCTGGACTTCAAAACAAAGACAGGCTTCTTCAATTCACGAAATATCTTATAGGGCATGTTTCAAGCCTCAACTACCGAGATTTTTTATTGAACTACTATCTGATGTAGGGGACCTAGTTTATGACCCATTCAGCGGTCGCGGGACTACTGTC
>JAJYDQ010000068.1 GCA_021777225.1 Deltaproteobacteria bacterium | reverse complement strand
TCAAAAACTCCGAGTCAATGCAACTAGCCGGCGCTATCGGACCAACAGCAAGAAAATCGTGAGCGCAAGATAACATCCTGATTCCGTGGCTGGATGATATTTCAGCCAATTCTAAAGCCAATTCCAACGATTCGGCCTGGTGTGGTTCCCTAAAATCGGGCAAATGGCTACTCATTTTCTTTCTAGTCTTTCTATAGTAATCACAAAAGCTGAATATACATTCATCAACAAACGGTTCCATGAGGTGGCACAGTTTTGAGAAATTTGTTTTATGCCAAACCCTGTCAAGAGTCTCGGTCAACACTATAGTATCATAACGCCAACGTAATACATTCCGACCGTAATTCTTGACCAAATCTCCCACAGTTCTCATAGTCAGACCGATATCCGGGACTTCAGGTTCCACCAATTTTGGATAATTATTTATGGTGTAGAGAAATGTAAAGTGATAACCGTAATCTGAGAGTTCGTCCATATAACGCGTAAGCGGAGCAGCGTTCTTGGTCCAGAAAACAATCGCAATGACATCCTCAGGAGCAAGGGAAATGGCGCTAACATTGTTGTTGAATGGATTTATTACATCTACAGTTTTCTCGCGAAATCGATCCATGATCCAATCCGAGTGAAATGCAGGAATATCGGTTCGTCGACTTGCTGATATGATGTTCATCTCTGACCAATTATTGTACTGTATCAGGCACATTTGAAAACATTTTCACCTTCAATCTGTGACGGTTTGTATGACAATTTTTCCCGGAATGAAAATATAAAAAAACCATTTTCGGCATCCTTGTAATATAATGATTTTGTTTTACTCGAACAGACAAGAATTTTATCCTGGACTTCTATCTAATGGCCAGGGGATTAAGCGCCACTGACGCCTTGGACTTTGGGATTAAACTGCCAAGACGCATCGACGGTGATATGGTATTTTTTTTATCATAGGTCGGAAAGGATCTTAGATGGCCAAGAACAAGAAAACGATTGATTCAATCGAGGGAGCGCGACCAGAATCGGAACGACTCAGAGCCGTAGAGCTTGCCGTAACACAAATCGAGAGACAATTTGGACGCGGTTCAATAATGAAGTTGGGCAATGCAGGAGTAATGCCTGATGTGAAAGCGATTTCTACAGGGTCTCTAGGGCTGGATTTAGCCATTGGCATCGGAGGAGTACCCCAAGGTAGGGTCACCGAGATATTCGGCCCAGAATCCTCCGGTAAAACAACCCTTTGCCTCCACATCATAGCCGAAGCTCAAAAACATGGCGGATACGCCGCATTTGTAGACGCAGAGCATGCGCTGGATATTCATTACGCTAAACGGCTAGGGGTAAAAACCGACGAACTTCTCGTTTCTCAACCTGATACAGGGGAACAAGCGTTGGAGATAACTGAGATTCTGGTTCGATCCGGCGCTATGGATGTCATAGTAATCGATTCTGTGGCCGCCTTGGTGCCCAAGGCCGAAATTGAGGGAGAAATGGGTGACTCCCACATGGGGCTCCAGGCCCGTTTAATGTCCCAAGCGTTGAGAAAATTGACAGCAGCCATTTCAAGGTCTAATACGTCGGTAATTTTCACCAACCAGATGCGCCAGAAAATTGGCGTCATGTTCGGGAACCCTGAAACCACAACAGGTGGTAACGCTCTCAAATTCTACGCCTCGTTGAGACTCGATATACGCCGTATCGGCCAAATCAAGGAAGGTGAAAACATGACAGGGTCCCGGACCCGTGTAAAAGTTGTAAAGAACAAAATGGCGCCGCCGTTTAAGCAGGTTGAATTTGACATCATGTTCAATGAAGGAATTTCTTCCCCTGGAGAAATATTGGACCTCGCCGTAGAGAATGGGATTGTTGACAAATCCGGGGCATGGTATTCCTATGGTGATGACAGGATTGGCCAGGGTAGAGAAAATGTTAAGACTTTCTTAAAGGAAAATCCTGACACCCTAGCGGCAATACGTTCCAGAATCGTTGAAACCAAAAGCCCTAAGGTAATTGTAGGAGATGAGCTTTCAGACCTGGACTCAGGCGCAGCAGACTCGTATGAAGAGTTTTGAGTTTCATTTGAACCGGCAGTTCAATTCATAAGCTGATTCTCCCGGGTTACACCGGGATTGGGACTATCGAGAGATTTCTCCAGCCAAAAGGGAGGATAGATAAGTGAGTGAATTCAAAGTTCTGTTAGTGGATGATGAAACAGACTTTGTAGTACCCCTTTCGAAGCGGCTTCGTAAACGTAATCTTGAAGTTAACTCTGCATCCAGTGGACAGGAGGCCTTGGACTATTTGTCACAGTCTCCCTGTGATGTTGTAGTGCTTGACGTAAAGATGCCTGATATGAACGGCATAGAAACTCTCCGAAGAATAAGGGAAATCGCTCCCTCGGTCGAAGTAATTATGCTGACCGGTCACGCAAATGTTGAAGTCGCTATCGAAGGGATGGAACTTGGCGCATTTGATTATTTGATGAAACCAGTAGACATCGACGACCTACTTTACAAACTTCAGGACGCTTATAAAAAGAAAAGCTACGGACAGACCAGTTAGGGATCTCCGTTCACGGACGCTTCCGATTTGGATGACACTTTGACCTGTCTCCTCCCCCTTGGGGCCTACCATGAGTATTTGGATTTTGCTGGTGATTTTTCATCTTGTAAAATAAACTGACACCACGTCCAAACTCCAACTTTCAGAATAAATCTTCCATCTCCCACTCTAATTGTCATTTCAATAAGTTACACTGGAGGCAAGGATCTTCTTCGAGGCACGACAATTGCATCATCCAAGTTAAGTCGTACCAAAAGTAATCCGGAAGATGGAGGATGAAAATAATGAAACACATGAGGCGCCTGTATGAGATGTTCATGGAAGCGTCCGTGGCACACGCCAAGTGGGACTATGAAACATCCATGAACATCCTAAATAACAAAAAAAAGCTTTGGACTCTTGCAATCATGCTGATTCCAGCGGCGTTGACAGGTTTCGCGCTGGCCACTGATCAGTATTTAGGGGGAGAAAGAGCTTATCAGCCATCTTATTATAACCCGACAATCTTTATTGTTTCAATCGCAGTAGGAATGTGCGCGGGCCTTATCACCGGCTGCATCGGCGCTGGGGGCGGCTTTGTAATTACTCCGGCGCTGATGAGCATAGGGGTCAAAGGCATACTGGCAGTAGGAACAGATTTGTTCCACATATTTGCTAAAGCCATCATGGGCACGGCAGTGCACAGGAAACTCGGTAACGTTTCCGTCAGCCTAGCGATAGCCTTCCTCGTCGGATCGGGAATTGGAGTTACAGGAGGAGGATTCATAAACAGGGCCATATACGAGTATAACCCCGTTTTGAGTGATTTGTTCATAAGCATAGTATATGTGGTGTTACTCGGGTTCCTCGGGTTTTACGCTCTAATAGATTTCCTGAAACTGCGAAAAGCAGAGGGTGACGTTGGCGCCCACGGTGGGGAAAGCCCTCATGGAGAACAGGCCGCATCCGGGAAAGTAGGCCTTCCGGCCAGGTTGCAGGCCGCAAAGATCCCACCTCTAATCAAATTTGACGAAGACCTTCAACCTGGAGGCAAAAGAATTCCTGCCCTCTTCGTGGCTATTTGTGGAGCTATTGTAGGCCTAGCCGCCGCTATTATGGGAGTAGGAGGAGGCTTTTTAACCTTCCCAATCTTCGTCTATGTGTTGGGTGTTTCTTCCTTCACAACAGTCGGGACGGACATCCTCCAAATCATCTTCACCGCAGGATACGGCGCGATTTTTCAGTACGCGATTTACGGATTCATCTTTTATACACTTGCAATGGGCATGCTTCTCGGATCACTTATAGGCATACAAGTTGGCGCCTTGACCACAAAGGTAGTGAAAGGGATCCATATTCGCGGATTTTACGCAATCACAATTCTTGCGGGTTTCATTAATCGATTTTTTGCCATGCCGGAAAAACTCAAACAAATGGAAGTCATAAACATCTCTGAATCATTAACCAAGGGCATAGATTTCGTAGGATCAATCATATTCTGGATCGTCGTCGGTGTATTCGCCATATGGGTTGTCAGCAAGTTTATCTCCGGTATAAAGATTCTTAGGGGGGAGGTCTAGGACAATGATAGTGAGAGACAAGGCAAACTTTATTAAAGGACTCATTCTTGGGGTAACCTTTCTCGTAACCCTTGCAATAATGTTTATGCCAAAATTCGGCGATGGGAAGAATGCTCTGGAAGCTTCTGACAGACTTTTTAACTCAATATCCAAAGGCTCAACTTATTTCATCCCGGAATTGGAGAAAAAAACCAAACTACATATCGGAAACATGTTTCATGTCAGCATCAAGCTAAGAAATTCTGAATTGGCTGAACGCGTGGCCAAGGTTTTTAATGTGGCTGGGGCCAAGGTCATTGCGGAAGGAACTCTCCTTGAGGTATCCGGAGATCTGGGACAGATCTTGAATGTTGCTGTAAAAGACTCCAACGCCATGTTTTACAACCGTGATTCAGAACTGACCGCTAAATATGGATTTCCGGGTCTCGACGTCATGTTCAGCTGGTGGAGCGCCCTCAAAGAGATTGAAAAGGATCTTACTCGTCAAAAACAATTCAAGGAAGCAAATTTAGTTTCCTCCGTAATTAAGAGAGGGATTGAAGTTGGTTACAATTTCTTTAACATCAAACCGGAAAGCGCTTTTTCAAGAGCAGGAATTTTGTCCTTTGCGCTAGTGTTTTATGTAATTTACACCTTGTGGTGGGGCTTTGCGATCTTGTTCCTCTTCGAAGGAATTGGATTAGAAATGAAAGCAGGCTCCAAAAGAGAGCATTAGGGTATCTGATAGCGCCCAATGCGCCGAGGTTGGGCGGTCTAGATCAGAGATCGCCCTTACCCCCCGCCACACTTTCGAAATTTCATTTACAGCTTTGGATTATTCCAAATCATGAACATTCTAACCAGATTATTTAAGAAAATCATTCACAGAGAGCATAATAAACCCGAAGACTTTTCCTCTGTTGGAGAACTCCGAAAAGCATTCGCACACCGTTATCATAATTTTAAACTCCTGCTGACGGCCAATAATAAGGCTCTGGAATTAATGACCAATCTTGAAAACGCCCTGGAGGGTTCACAATCATTTGGTATGTCATTTGTACGGGCAAACTGCACAGCGGCCGCTGTGAATGTTTTTAGGATCATAAAACATCTTGATGAGTTATCCCCGGGGAAATACACGGAACTTTATAAGTCTTTTAAACGGATTCATGCGGATATCAACTCGGCCCTGGAATATAGGAAAACATTTCATGGGAGTAAACTCGTCCTGCCCATCTCTGCGGTAAGTCAGGATATCCTCGATGAAGTCGGCGCCAAAATGGTGAATGTGGGCGTGATCAAAAACACTATAGGCTTACCCACTCCAGATGGCTTCGTGGTCACAGCGTCGGGTTATGAACGTTTTGTCGCTCACAACGACCTGCAGGCGGAGATTTATCGGAGAATTCAGTCTATGGACAAAGAGGGGATTGAGGACCTGTATCGATTGAGTTCCGACCTTCAGAATCTAATATTGGGAGCAACCTTACCTTCAGACCTCGAAGATGCCTTATTGAAGGCATATCAAACTCTTGAAGCGTCTTGTGGACAAGGAGTTCGGGTCTCAATGCGCAGCAGCGCGCTCGGGGAAGACTCTTCCGGCACAACTTTTGCCGGACAGTTTCGATCTATTCTAAACGTCAGTTCCGAGAGCATAATTTATTCCTATAAAGATGTCGTAGCCAGTAAATACAGCTTGCCCGCCATCACCTATCGATTCAATCGCGGGATTCCCGACGAAGATGTCGCCATGTGTGTCGGCTGCATGACGATGGTGAACGCTCAAGCCGGTGGAGTCATGTACTCTTGTAATCCATTGAATGTGAGAGATCGGTCGATTATGATTAACTCCGTATGGGGCCTTCCCAAAGCGGTAGTTGACGGCTCAATCGACCCTGATTTGTTCGTGATTTCTCGAAATGAACCATTTGAAATTATCCAGAAATCGATCAAAGAAAAAAGAATGGAGTTCGTGTGTTTTCCAGAGGAAGGAGTTTGCAGGCGCGAACTGACTGGGAAAAGAAGTCAGGCTGAGTCCATTTCTGAGAATCAAGCCAAGGAACTTACCCGAATGGCCGTAATACTTGAAGCGTATTACGGTCGGCCTCAAGACATAGAGTGGGCAATTGATGATGATGGTTCCATAGTCATTTTGCAATGCCGTCCCCTGCAACAACTGGAACTTTCCGAAATCCGTGATAATGACAATAATTCTCATGGAGATATCAGGGCTCCTGTTTTAGCGTCCGGCGGCCAAACAGCTTCTCCTGGTGTGGGCTTTGGACCAGTATACATTGTTAGAAACGACGTCGATAAACTCAAGTTCCCTCCCAAGTCAGTACTCGTCACGACGCAGGCCTTACCACGTTGGGCCCCAATGCTGGGTAGCGCGGTCGCCCTAATTACCGAGACCGGTGGCATAACTGGGCATTTGGCCAATGTTTCACGAGAGTTTGGCGTTCCCGCAATATTCGGACTTTCAGGAGCGACTAAAATTTTAACTAACGGGTCGGAAATTACTGTGGACGCCGATGGGCGAAGCCTCTATCTGGGGAAAATAGAATCTTTACTCGAAACCAAACCCTCAAGAAAAAACCTTATGGTAGGGAGTCCAATTTTTGAGATTCTCAAAAGAGTAGCAGACTTAATTGTACCTCTGAATCTTCTTGATCCGGATAGCGCTGACTTTCATCCCAGCAAGTGCAGGACACTTCATGACATCACCCGTTTTTGTCACGAAAAATCAGTCGATGAAATGTTCAGTTTTGGCAAGGAACATCGTTTCTCCGAACGCTCGAGCAAGCAACTGGTCTGTGATGTCCCTATGCAATGGTGGATAATAAATTTGGATGATGGTTTCAAACAGGACGTCGAGGGTAAGTTTGTCCAAATTGACAATATTAACTCAATACCCATGCTGGCCATATGGGAAGGTATAACGGCAGTTCCGTGGGAAGGCCCCCCACCTGTTGACGCAAAAGGTTTTATGTCGGTGCTTATGGAGGCTACTGCCAATCCTGCCTTGGACCCAGCCATTCGATCAACGTACTCCGCTAGAAACTATTTTATGATATCAAGAAATTTTTGCAGTCTCTCCTCTAGATTTGGGTTCCATTTTTCAACGATTGAAGCTCTTGTTGGTTTAAGGCCATCAGAAAACTATGTAAGATTTAGCTTTAAGGGAGGCGCCGCAGATTTACCGAGACGCAAACGTCGAGCGAAATTCGTAGGCGAAATTCTTGAGTCTTTTGATTTCCGAGTTGAAATAAACGAGGACAATGCTTTTGCACGCGCTGAAGGATTCGACCATGAAATTATGAAGGAAAAGCTGCGTGTCTTAGGTTATCTCATGATACACACCCGTCAATTAGATATGGTAATGTCAAATGACGCCTCCATAAATAAATACAGACAAAAGATATTCGAGGATATAAACCTGAAAGTTCTTGGAGTTAGACCTACGCAATAATAAACTTCCTTGCAAAGAATTTTCCAATCTGATATCTTAACTTTAACTTATTTAGTGAACCATCTCCACTTACTGGAGATTCCATTACAATGTAAAAAGATTCGAAGGGGGGATAGCAAATTGCTAGCTCAAGTGCATTCCGGAGCGTTGGTTGGAATAGACGCCTACCCTGTGGAGGTTGAGATAGATGTTTACAACGGACTGCCTGCCGTGACGGTTGTCGGCCTGCCCGACAGCGCCGTCAAGGAAAGCGCGGCCAGAGTTAAATCCGCCATTGTGAATAGTGGCTTCCCGTTCCCAGCTAGGAGAATAACTGTTAATCTTGCTCCTGCCGGATTGCGAAAAGAGGGTTCAGGGTTCGACTTACCTATAGCTTTAGGTGTTTTGATCGGATTAAGTCTTCTCACAAATGAAAAAATAAATAGTTACATGATTGTAGGAGAACTCTCGTTAGACGGAGGGGTGAAAGAAGTCAGAGGAGCCCTTTCTATAGCTATCGCAGCCCGTGATATGGGATTCAAAGGTCTCATTCTTCCCGAATCCAACTCTTCTGAAGCGGCTGTGGTCGAAGGTATAGACTCGTTAGGCGTAGCTAATCTCGTTACCGCTGTCTCGTTCCTCATGGGCAGGCTTTCAATTGAACCAGCGAAACCTAACATGGACGAAATCACTAAAACCATCGGGAATTATCCTGTGGATTTCCAGGATATTAAAGGACAGGAGTACGCCAAACGGGCTGTAGAAGTTGCCGCGGCAGGAGGCCATAATGTCCTGATGGTCGGTCCCCCCGGTTCCGGTAAGACCATGCTTTCTCAAAGGGTCCCGACAATTCTCCCTGATCCTGTGTTTGAAGAAGCTCTACAGACAACGCGGATCTATTCAGCCGCCGGCTTGCTCGGTAAGGACAAATCAATTATAACCCGTCGGCCTTTCAGATCTCCCCATCACACGGTTTCGGACGCAGGCTTAATAGGTGGTGGAGCCATTCCGCGCCCTGGAGAAGTTTCCCTGGCTCACAACGGAGTACTGTTTTTGGATGAGATGCCTGAATTCAGAAAAAATGTGCTTGAAGTGTTGAGACAACCGATTGAAGACGGAGAAGTGACTATTTCAAGGGCCCATATCGCTGTTACTTTTCCAGCGCACTTTATGCTTGTAGCAGCGATGAACCCCTGCCCGTGCGGCTACAGGGGGGACCCAAAACACGAATGTCTCTGCTCCAGAACAACTATCGAACGTTATTGGGCGAAGATATCCGGCCCACTACTGGACCGAATAGATATTCACGTAGAAGTACCCTCGGTTGAATGGCGAGACCTTACAGGAAAACAAGATGGTGAGTCCTCCGAGGAGATTAGGGTTCGTATAAACCGGGCTAGAAGTATTCAATTGGAACGTTTGGCAAAACATAGAATTTTTTCTAACGCTCAAATGAAAGCGTCCCTTATTAAGAAATATTGCGCGTTAGAGCAGGACTCTTTAGATTTTCTGGAGAAAGTCGTGGAGCGTCTGGGATTGTCTGCTCGAGCATATCACAGGGTTTTAAAAATAGCTCGTACCATTGCAGATTTGGATGGAAGCTCAAATATCGTGTCAAATCATGTTGCTGAGGCAATCCAGTATAGATCACTTGATAGACGTTATGACTAAACCTATTTCAATGTTGGTACACCCTCACGATCATTCACCGAAGAACTAAAACTTTTTAACGTAACGTGATCAGGTTACAAAACCGTCAATGTTCCTGTGGGTTAGGTCGATTCAGGAGTTCAGTTCTTATCTTTTGGAGGATTTTTCAGGGACTCCAATAGACCCTTCGTTATTTCCTTTTTCTCACGTATGAAACCCGAGAAAACCTGGTTCAGTGGTAAACCATCAGGGGAGACGGCTTTGGCCCTTGCGGCAAATTCGGTATACCCGTCTCCACCGGAGTAAAGGAAATCACTTATTGCTATTGAATAATACTCGTCAGGATTAAAGCTCTTTTCCCCAACTTGTGTGATTAACAACTCATTGCCCGATGTTTTGTACTGAATACCGTATGTTTGGAGCTTCCCTCCACTCCGTTTCGGCAAATCCTTGCTGTGTCTTAAAACTGATTCTAAATCAGCTCCCTTCATAGAGATTTTCATAATGAGGTTCTGAAAGGGTAACATGCCATAAATGTCTCTATTGGAAATGGACCCGGCCTTTAGACCATCTCTAATGCCTCCTCCGTTAATTAGGCCGGCATCGGCGCCGACAGCGTGCGCCATTGCGTATGCCACAAGGGTCCCTAACGGGCAGGGTGAAAAGGATCTGACACTGGCGAGACCACCATCGAGATCAACTTCTGACGAACCGACTACCTCGCCAAAATACGGGGACATCTTGTCATTGTATTTTCCTATCATCGAGCCTACTTGGAGATCTTCGGGAACATTTGCGTCCAGTTTTATCAACTCACCCTTATAATCTTCTATTCGACCATTCTTAACATCCAAATCAAGCCTTCCAACATATTTGGAATAGGCCCCAGCCTGGCAAACGAGAGTCCCATCCAGTTTCAGCGGCTCAAAAAGAGAAGTGTGGGAGTGACCACCTATTATGACATCAATTCCTGGACAAAGAAGGCCCAGTTTCTTGTCTTTGTCCACCCCGAGATGAGTCAGAGCGATTACAAATTTGTTTTCCCCTTCTTTCTCAACTATCTTACAGGCTGCCTTCACGGGATCTTCAAACACCAACCCTTTGACATTTTTCGGGTGAGTCAGTTCAGGCGTGCTCATGGTGGTGAGTCCCAGGATTAGTATTTTGCACTTTTTATTGGGGAGCTTCTTTATGACATATGGCTTGAACACAAGCGACCCATCTTTATAATGTATGTTGGCGCTGAGCAAGGGGAACTTCATGTCTGGTTTAAGCCGTTTTAAAAGGTTCGGAAGACCATAGTCGAATTCGTGGTTACCTACAGCCATGGCGGAAAAATCCATCGCATCCATGAGCCTGACACCTAGACGGCCTTTAAAAACGGCTGAATAGGCTGTTCCAGTGAAAAGATCTCCAGCCAGGAGGGTTATGGTTATGCGTCCCTCGGTCTCATTAGCCTTTCTGATCTTTTTCATGACAGTCATGGCCTTGGCGAAACCACCGGACATCTGTCCGTCCCTGTCCGCTTCAGGGCTGTAATGACCATGAGTATCATTCATGTAAAGTATAGTCAGCTTGAAAGAACAGGGCAGATCCTTCGACCACGCGATTGTTGCGGACAAAGCAAAGACAAATATTAGCCCAATAAGTGGGACCAGACCTTTTAGGAACTTACGAGAACAACCTGCGCACATCGTCTTGTCTCCATCTACAGAGTGTAACGCCAAATCGGCAAGAACCGGCTCTCGAATCAACTGGAGTTTGAAGCTTGGACTAGAATTCAAGGAAGGCTACTGGTCGGGGTGGCCGGATTCGAACCGGCGGCCTCGTGCTCCCAAGGCACGCGCGCTAACCAGGCTGCGCTACACCCCGAACATGACGTTTATAAATCTTTAGCGCGAAAATGGCAAGCGTCAGTCGACGGATCTCCGCGATCAGAAACCCCGAAAAACGTCATTGCTATGACGCGTTGCACTTTACAGATTCCTCAACAAAATCAGCAAAGATTTTGAGGGCGCGGGCACGGTGGCTTACTCGATTCTTTGTGTCCAGATCCATCTCACCAAACGACATTCCAAACTCTTCAAAATAAAAGACGGGATCATACCCGAATCCCCCTGTTCCGCGGGGTTCATCCAAGATCCTGCCCTCACAAACACCTCTGAAAAGTTCCTGTTCTCCATCAGGCGCCACGAGAGCCATGACGCATACAAAACTAGCGGTCCTATGATTGTTGTCAATTTCCTTCATTTCCTCGAGGAGCTTTTCAAATCGCTGCCTATCATTGCAGTTCGGTCCTCCATACCTCGCCGACATCACACCGGGTCGCCCTGACAATGCATCGACACAAAGACCAGAATCATCAGCCAGGGCGGTCACGCCCAGCGATGAAGCTACAAATTTAGCTTTCTTAAGAGCGTTATCCTCGAATGTGGCGCCGTCTTCAGCCACTTCTGGAATTTCTGGGAAATCGCTCAAGGACAGCAATTTAGTATCAGTTTGTTGAAGAAGTTTCTTGATCTCAACCAATTTCCCTGTGTTTCTTGTTGCAACCACTATCGTATCCAGTTGAATTGTCATCTTACGTTAACATTCCCTGCCGTCGAAAAGGCGAATTGGATGATTCCGGTGGTCTGCGCGCAATACGTTAACTGGATGCCTCATTCATTACACGGTTTAGTAATTCAACGCTTGCGCGATAGGGATCATTTTTTCGCGACACTATGTCCTGGACAACAGCCTCCAGGGCATGATCCCCTCCAATTTTGTGCAAAGCTCTCTCAAGGAGCCCTTCCTTGAACAGATCCATGAACTGGCTGAGCGCCCTGTTACGTTCAACATCTTTGCGGCGATCTTTGCCACGACCGTCCAAATAACGTTTGTGTTCAAGGATCGTGTTGTAAACCGCTTCCACGCCTTTCTGCTCGGTTGCCACACACTCCACCACGCGTGTCTCCCAACCATCTAGGCGTCTAGCGTCAGAGTTCATTTGGATCATGAACATTATCTCACTGACTGTCTTTCCTGCCCCGTCTCTGTCCGCCTTGTTCACTACGAACAAATCGCCTATTTCCATCAAGCCAGCCTTAATGGCCTGAATGTCGTCACCCATTCCAGGAACAGTGACCACAACCGAAGTGTGGGCGCTATTAACTATGTCAACCTCATCCTGACCGACCCCAACTGTTTCAACGATGATGATTTCCTTGCCCATCGCATCCAGAACTACAATCGCATCAGCGGTGGATCTTGTTAAGCCGCCAAATTTTCCCCTTGTCGCAAGAGATCTTATAAATACGCCATCATCCAGGAAATGACGTTGCATTCTGATTCTATCACCAAGAATAGCCCCGCCGGAAAAAGGGCTGGTAGGATCAATTGCAAGTACGCCTACTGTCTTTCCGTCCTCACGAAACAGGGCTATTATTCGGTCTACAAGTGTGGACTTGCCAACGCCGGGAGATCCAGTAAAACCGATTATGTACGCCCTTCCGGCATGCTTATAGAGCTTCGCGAGGTCCGGAAATGCCCCCTTGTCGCCATCATCAACCCTTCTAATCAGTTGTGCCGTAGCTCGCACATCTCCTTTAAGAACTTTGTCCGCAAGGGAATCAATGTTGCCCAAATTACTTAGCTCCTTTGAATCATCATAAAAATTCTCTATTACTTCAATCCCAATGGAAGGCCCTTTCATTCGTAAATAGCTATTACCGTAATGTCAACAACAAAAGCCCGGATTTCTGACAGGATCGAAGCGGCATCCTACCGATAAACCTTAATGTCCGCAAATATTTCCAGGGCCAGGCAATGATTTTCTCTCAACAATGTTTGTTGAAGCTGGACCTTGGTTATCATGTAATATATAAATGATGTCCTGTTGTGTATTCACAAGGAGATTTTATGGCCAAAAAGTTCTTGCAATTCCTCGGATCAAAGCCAGGCAGTGTCGTTGAATTGATAAATGGAGAAAAGTCACCTTTCAAAGTAAGAACGGAGGATGGCTTCGAATTCTGGTTAAGTTCCGAGGACTTCAAAAATTACTATAAAGAACTAGGCGCCCCTAGCCCGGACAAATGGAAACTGTTCGTAACTGACGAAAGTGGGGCCATGGTGGAGACTCCGGTAGCCAGAGAGGCTGTGGACATTATCAATAGCCTCAAGGTAGCCTTTCAGGATTTCACGAAAGCGAGACATTTTCTGAAGGGTATTTACAGGGAGCTTAGCGTCGAGACAAAGGCTGACATTCCCGCAATAAGAGAATTGCTAAAGAAGTCGGCAAAATTTCCAGAAGCCATATCTGATAAAAATATTCATGATATTATACAACTTAGCTCATTGGCAAAGGACCTTCTGAAGGGTGACGTCTTTGCCGTCCTGGATTGGCCTTTGAATCATTCTGTTGAAATCGGTCCAAGAGACGAGACTTCACGGAAAATTTTGGACGAAGTCACCCCAAAAGCTGTAAGGAATGCGCCTCAGAAAATGAAAAATGTTGAATTCAGCGTCCAGGGTGAAACCCTGACTATAAGGGTTGATCTTTCCAAAGAATTTGGCCCGTCAAAATCGGGAAAAACAATTATAGTGGCATCCACAGAGGGAAACAAGACTGTGCCTGGTCGCAATGAGAAGGTAGGTCTCAACGTGTACAAAGAACTCGGCACAGCCAAAAAGTCCGGAAACAAAGAGTCTTTTAAAAACATAAACATGCGGGTCAGTGATGATAGTTTGGCCATCACTGTAGATCTTTCACAAGAGTTGGGGCCTTCAAAGTCAGGTAAAACGATTATTATAGGTTCAACGGGCGGAAATCAACTTGTCTATGGCAGACCCGAGAAAATTGGGTTAAATGTATATAAGCCAATCTAGTTGTTATCTTTTCACGGCATGATGCAAGTTCCTTTTCTTGCTTTTGGAACGGTGAAAATTTAAATAATATTATACTTATTTGTCTTGGGTTCCATTTTTATGAACCCGCAAACCGGAGGTTGATATGTTTGTTTTTGGAACCGCTGAAGATGTGTTTACGATGGCTGTCCGAATCGAAGAAAACGGCCATGCCTTTTATGCAGGGGCTGCAGAAAAAGCAAAAGACGCGGAAACCAAGAAGCTGTTTGAAGAGCTAGCCAATATGGAGGCAAATCACATCAAAGCTTTTAAATCACTTAGAGCTTCTTTACCGGACTCTGCTCTTTTTCCAGGAGTGTGGGACCCCGAAGGTTTGGCTGAAAGTTATCTTCAAGTATCAGCGGACACTCATATTTTTACCGTTGAAGCCGCTGATTCGCGTTTGAAAAAGACCAATACAGCTCAGGAAGCTCTGGACATGGCGATTCAGTTTGAAAAAGATTCAGTAGCTTTCTTTCTCGGCATGAAAGAGGTCCTGCCTGATCCGAAAGGGAAATCAGAGATCGACCAACTTATAAGGTCCGAAATGGAACATGTTAGAATGTTGACTAAAACAGCCAGGAATATTTCGGAGTCTGACATGGCCGGGATCGCCTGAACCCAAAATCTTACTCGGGACAACTTTGTTTTGACGAATTAAACTGAAATGAGATTGGTACAATTTGATGCGCATGCCGCTTAATATCATTTACCCATGCGAGAGCACAT
Organism: Deltaproteobacteria bacterium; assembly: GCA_021777225.1. GTDB lineage: Bacteria > Desulfobacterota > Desulfomonilia > Desulfomonilales > Desulfomonilaceae > CAJBEZ01. The sequence goes on along the minus strand of JAJYDQ010000068.1, from coordinate 6,448 downwards.
AAGGGTGTGCCTCGCACGGCTGGATTTTAAGTTTGTTCCTTTTTCTGCTTCCCAGCTACTAGCGATGTCTCAAGCTTACTCCCTTTTTTCGGTCCTTCGAGTATTTCCAGACTGGCGAAACATGAACCATCGTTGGTTCCAAGACATGAAAGGACTTTACACATTGTCGGAGAACCATCGTCCATCACCGTAATGATGTCACCGGAACGCAAAAGCTGATCCGCTCTTAAACTGACTTGTCTGGGTTTGGGTTTTCGCATCTCATTACCTCAAACTTCCACAGCCTCTGACCAAAAGGCCCTAACTGGAAAAAGAATCGGCTGAAGGAAAAAACTTCTCAAAAATCTGGTCAACCTTGCGCTCCATAGTTTGCGCATGATCTGAAGAGTCATGATCAAAACCCACTATGTGCAAGATACCATGTATTAACAGATACATGAACATTTCTTCGATTGTATAGCCCAAGGATTGGGAATCTGAAACAACCCTGTCCCAGCATATTACAACATCCCCTAGCAGATTGGGGTCACCAGAAGAGAGGCCCGCTTCCTTCTGGCTGAAGGAAAGCACATTTGTTGGCCCCTCCTTTCCCCTATAGGTTAAGTTGATTTCAGCCATGAGATCAGAATCAACCACAGTCACCGACAATATCGGATCATCACCGTAACCCAAGTCGTGTAATATTTGCTCCGCCATCTGTCGCAACTGGTTCCATTCCGATTGAGGCTCTATCCGTCGCCAATCGAAGAGTATCTCCATCATTTTTTTCCTGAGAATTTGAATCTTCGGGGTAGTCAATTCTAGAATGAAGCACCCCTTGCAAAGCCCTTACATAGGACTTTGTTATGGCCTGAATGTCCTTCAAGGTTAGATTAGACAGATCGAGCTGTCCCTCCTCGAACAGGTTCATGATCAAACTATGGACCTTCTTTTGGATTCTTGCTGGTGTAGGGTCGGGTAATGTCCTACACGCCGCTTCCGCTATGTCGGCCAGCATTACCAATGCGGCTTCTTTGCTGTCCGGCAGCGGCCCCGGATATCGATATTTTTCTTCCGCGATTGGAAGGCGGGTTTTATCTGCTTTTTCTACTGCCTTAAAGTAAAAGAATTTGATCAGGCCAGTGCCATGATGTTGCTTGATTATATCAATAATGGGCTCACCTAACCGGTACTCCCCAGCTTTTTCAACACCATTTTTTACGTGGGACACGAGGATCAAAGCGCTCATGCTAGGTTCCAAGCGATCATGAGGATTGATACCACGAACTTGGTTCTCGATAAAATATGTTGGCTTTGAAGTTTTGGCGATTTTTCCGATGTCATGATAAAGGGCGCCTACCCTTGACAATAAAGGATTGGCTCCAATGGCTTCAGCAGCGGATTCCGCCAGGTTGCCGACCAGCATCGAATGGTGATAGGTTCCAGGAGCGTCTATAGCCATTTGCTTTAACAACGGGTGGTTCAGATTGGCTATTTCCAAAAGCCTTATGTTTGTAGTGTAACCCAGTCTTTCCAGCAGAGGAGTGAGCCCGAGAGTTATCGGCCCGCAAATGACCCCACCCAGAAAACCCAGACCTATTTCGTAAATATCCTCAGTCTTTTGCAATTGCCCCATGGCCAGTTTAACACTCAAAACCGAAACCATATTGACTAAGCCAACCACAAGCCCGGCCCTAAGAATAGCTGTGCGATCAGAAACTTTACTCACCCCGTGCAAGCCGACCACACAAGAAATAAGGAAAAAAGAAAAAAGGTAGATATCCCCTTCAACCGCCATTGAAGCCGCTAAACAGCTCAAAACCGAAAATAGGAAAGCCAGCCTTGGGTCAACCATCAGCGAGGCAAGCATCGCCGAAATGGCCACTGGGGCCGCAAAGAACGAGGACTGAGGGTTTACGTTGTTGAAAGACACCGATATCGATGTAGAGATGTGAGCAAAAATCTTCATCATGATAACAGTGCCAACCAATAGCACACTGAACAGGACGAGATCCTGGGACGCCTGTTTTCTCCTGTCCAAGTAATTTTCCGAGAAATAGAGACAGAACCGTATAAGGAGTATCAGGATCAGTCCCAACCCCGCAACGATACCATAGCGACTGTAAGCAGGATTGGCCTTGTTCAGACCATCAAGTTTCTTAATATGCGCTTCATTTACCGGCTCCCCCTCGCGTATTATCGGTTCCCCTTTCGACACCTGAAAATACACGGGCTTGACTGAAGCGAGCGCTTCCTGTCGCAAAGCGGCTGTTTTCTCACGATTGAAAGTCAAATTAACATTGATAAGATCAGTAGCTATCTTTCTTATGGCCTCAGATAAAGCCGTGTCTTCGGTGGTGTCCCGCTCCTCATGATTGATCTTCTCCATTGCTTCTCGCAAATCGTAAAGAGCTGATACATCCTTAAGAGCTTCAAGTTTCTCCTTGGATTTGGAGCGAACCAGGATTCCTTGTTTACCATCTCGCAATAGCAGTTCTCTGCTCAGAACAACACCCTTCAACAACAAAGGCACAACAAGCGATTGGAGATCCCTCTGAGCCCTTGCGCCAAATCCAGCGGCCTTTAACGCCATAAAACTCGCAGGCGAAACGTCAGCTCCCAGTAAAGTTTCAAATCTTGATCTCAAGGCGTTGTTGTCCATTGGCTGGAACTGTTTCACAACAGTGCTTTTGCCTTCAGCCGCTGCTTTATTGTCCTTCGATTTGTCTTCTTCTCTAGCCTTGTTTTCAGCTTCCTGAGCCAGATAATTCTTCATGAAATTAAATGCGGTGGCAATCCTGGCTTGAACATCATCAACCATTTCTTCATCCAGATCATAAACCGGCAGCACCGATCGGAGGACTTCCTGTTGATTTTTGTTAGTGGCGTCCTCATCAATAACTTGAAAAGTAATAGGTGAAAGAATGGTTTCAGGCGCAGGTTCGCCAATCGTCAGCGAGTAGACTTGAAATGATCTTGGAGCAAGCAGGAAGGCTGCAAACAGGGAAACCGCAATTAACAAGGCCCACATTTTTGCCTTGGGATCCAACAAACGATAGGCTCGTTCAGGCAAGAAACGACTAATTCCTTTACGTTTCTTGTTCAGTGGGTCTTTGGACCTGTCTTTGGATGAATTCTTTACGGAATTCTTATTCTTGGACGATGCTTCAAACATCGCGGGTTATCTCCGATTCCTAAAATCAGACACACGGCTTTCATACGCCTTAATGATCTCCTGGACAAGAGGATGGCGAACAACATCCTGTTCAGAAAACGTGACAAATGAAATTCCTTCAATGTTATTGAGTATTTCTCGAGCTTCAACTAATCCGGATCTGATTCCTTCAGGTAGGTCGATTTGAGTTATGTCTCCAGTAATTACAGCTTTGGATGAATATCCAAGTCTTGTCAAGAACATCTTCATCTGTTCAGAAGTTGTATTTTGTGCTTCATCCAGTATCACAAACGAATCGTTGAGGGTACGGCCTCTCATAAACGCCAAAGGGGCGATCTCGATGTCGCCTCTTTCAACCATACGGGAAACCTTTTCAGAATCAATCATATCGTGAAGGGCATCATAAAGCGGCCTGAGATACGGATTGACCTTTTCTTGCATGTCACCAGGCAAGAAGCCCAGTTTTTCGCCGGCCTCAACCGCTGGGCGAGCCAGAATGATTCGTCTTAGTTGCTTCTTTGAAAAAGACGCCATTGCCATCGCCATCGCCAAATAAGTCTTTCCGGTTCCGGCGGGTCCTATCCCAAAAACAATATCAAAGGTTCGTATTGCCTGGATATACTGTTTCTGGTTCAACGTTTTCGGAGTAATTGGCCTTTTATTATCAGAAATAAAGATAACTTCCTTTAAAACTTCCTTAATTTTGGCTTCAGAATCCGTGGCCAGCATCTTGGCCCCTTGATCGATGTCGGCAGGATGTATAGGATAAGATTCACGGGCAAGAGAGTAAAGTTGCTTGATCAAACGTTCAGCGACCTCATCGAGAGGTCGATCTCCGACGATACTTACACTGTTTCCTTTTACAGAAATCCTAACCTTAAGGAGCTTTTCTATGTGCTTGATGTTCTTATTGAACTCACCAACTAAAGCCTGAAATGCCCCAATATTGTCGAAACTGATTCGCCGTGATGGATGATTACTCCCTGCGATCAACTCTGAATTCAAATCTCCTCCAACATTAAACGGCCACGAAACCAAAGAGCTAAAATTTCATGGGACTCCGTTTCTGAGAAGTATTATAATAAATTAGTAGCGCAATGAATAGATCGAAAATGATTTGGAGTCCGAGTGAATCTGGAGCCAATATACTCTTTGAAAGCAAGATCGCAAACCATTTAAAAACAAGGAAACAATTTAATGAATCTCTCACAATCCAACAATAATCTAGGGGCCACATTTTTAAAACTCACGGAACTAATAAAAACTCTTCGATCTGAGAATGGTTGTCCATGGGATAGGAAACAGACGCTCAAGAGTTTTCATCCTTATGTTCTTGAAGAATACCACGAGTTGGTCCATGCGATTAATGAGCTGGACTCTAACGAGATGGTCGAAGAAGCCGGCGATTTAATTTTTCTGACTATCTTCTTGAGTTGCATGATCGAAGAAGCTGGCTATGGAACTCTTTCAGAAATGCTGATTGGGGTTCACGAAAAGATGACTCGGCGCCATCCTCATGTGTTTGGGGACATATCTGTATCTAGCGACAAAGAGGTTATAGAGAATTGGTCTAGAATTAAGGCCTCGGAAGAAAAAATCAGATTGAGAAATTCTGTTCTAGATGGGGTTCCCAAGTCCCTGCCGGCCTTGAGCAGAGCGCACAAACTATCTTCTCGGGCGGCTAGGGTAGGTTTTGACTGGCCAAATGTAACGGATCTGGCGTCCAAGATCGAAGAAGAGCTTAACGAATTTAAGCACGCAATAGAAAATAATGAGATGGACGGTGTTCGAGAGGAATTAGGGGACCTGCTTTTTGTATTGGTTAATTTAGGCCGCCATTTAGGTATTGATCCTGAGGCGGCCCTGAATGAAACATCTGACAAATTCGAGAGACGTTTTAGACACATCGAAGGCAGATTAGAATCAAAAAACAAATCCTGGCTTGAGACGGAAATTACCGAGATGGACCGTTATTGGGACGAAGCCAAGATACTTGAAACAACTTCCCAAGATTGACCAAGTAAAAGTAACTAAAACTTCAACCTAGCTACTCTATCACACCGTACCGACGCCAGGTATGTTGATTATGTGAAGACCGGCCTCCTTTTGAATTATAAGGTCCAAGCTATCGCTTCGGACTCCAAGGGATATCCTTCCCTGAGCATCTGACCCTTCTATGCCGGCGATTTCCCTAACGATCTCCAAACCTCTCGCAATCCAACTTGCCGGCGCCTTTGGTAACATATACGTAGAATCGCCAAAAATAGTTACACCTTTGTCCTTGTCTAAAGACAAACGAACGGATCGACCCTCAATGGCTTCCAGTAAAACCAAAGCCATATATCTTAGGGGGGCCTCATCTCCGTCTGTGCCAGGTTGTTCGTTCCAACCGCTTTGTTCCCAAGTAATGAGCGCGTCCTTGGGTTTAATTTCAAGCTGGCAATCAATTTGCCTTTGGAGTCTGGCATGGGGGCTTTCAACGTCACTCATTGTAAACACCTCCTTATTTTGGCCATTTGCCGCAAGCTAGTGGCATGAAGCGCACGACGTGGATGAACAAGACCCGCAACTGGACTTACCACTGTCCGAGGACTTGAAATCACCACCCGCGCTCTTAAAACTACAACACGACATTAATCTGTGGACTTTTCCACCACATTTCGGACAGCATATTTCCTGAGATCCATAAACCAGTTTCTCGAAATTATTGTCACATTCTTCACATGTGTATTCGTAAATGGGCATTATTTTTGTCCTCCATTTTATCTTACAAGAATTAAGATGCTCTTCATTACGCGAAGATGCAATCCAGCACATAAAGTAGGGCGATTTTTATCATTAGATCAAGCGAATTCGTAAAAGATTTCTTTATTTACTTGTTGTCGTAGTAAAGAATTGTTTTCCCGTCGGGAAATGTCAATGAACCACCTTTCGGCGTTTCAACGAACCGGGCTGGTTTACGAACATTTTGTTGAGCAACTTTGATGTCCTTCTTCATAGTTTCCGGACCAAACCGTTTCCATGACTGGAAGCCATCAGGATAGGCAAAACTGAACACACCCCAATCGTTCACGTCGACAACAGAGCCTACGCCGGTTTTTGCAATCTTTCCACCGCACGAGGATAAAAGCGACATCAATATAACAACGTAAAAACCAAGAATCAAACGATTGGTCAAAAAACCTCCAGGCCCAGGAACCAAACAAGGAGATTCAACAAACCTGAAATAGAATTGATTCTATATTAACACATTATTTTAACTTATTAAATTAAATTATAAATTATCATGTTTTA
>JAJYDQ010000145.1 GCA_021777225.1 Deltaproteobacteria bacterium | reverse complement strand
CCAACTAAACCAATGGAGGCTGGTTTGTTGTCATGCCTTTTACAGAGATAAATGGGGTAAATCTTTATTATGAGATTCACGGTTACGGAGTTCCGCTCCTTATGCTGCACCACGGTTTTGGATGCGCCAGAATGTGGGAAAAAATCGTGCCGAAATTGGTAGAAAGCGGTTACAAGCCTATCTTCTATGACAGGAGAGGCTATGGACGATCTGAAGAAGGCTCGGACTTTATGGATTTCTATGTAGGTGATCGGTTCCGCGCTGAAAGTGTGGTGGAGTTGGAATCTTTCCGAGACTGGCTGGGAGTTGCTTCGTTTGATGTGGTGGGTCAGTGCGAAGGTGGGGTTGTTGCCGCTGATTACGCGACAAAATATCCTGATCGCGTAAGGAACATAGTCATATCTAGCACCCTATGCTACAGCTCAGTTACCATGCACGAATTCAATTTGTCAAAATTTACCCGGACTTTTGAAGAATTGGATCCGGAACTGAGAAACAAGTTGACAGGCTGGCACGGTGAAAGGACAAAACGTTTTCATGATCAATTTCGGCAATTTGGTGGCGCTTACGGTAAAGGCTTTTTTGACCTGAGACCGACCCTGAGACAGATCAATTGTCCAACGCTAGTGCTCTATCCTGACAGGAGTTTTCTTTTTGAAGTTGAACAGGGTGTGGAATTTTATAGGAATCTCCCCCAAGGTGAACTTGCTGTGCTTCCCAATTGCGGGCACAATACCTACGAACAACAACCGGAGGAATACGTTTCTCATATAGTAAAGTTTTTGGATCGACGCCGCCTTGATGGAGTAACCGGTATCAGTAACAAAGCAGTCAATGCTGTGACTTGCGTGGGCTAGACGTCTTATCTTCTTAAAGATCTGAACCAATGGCTGGAACTTCATCTCACCAGTAAAAAGATACGCAAATTTGACGATTTAACACTTTTCTTATAAAATACGCTATTTATTGGAAAAACTCACTGAGTCAAACCAAACTCAGAAATTGAGAGGATCAGATTTTTTGTGAACAATTCCGGCGATAAACTTGACCTTTCCAGACCCAATCATCTCGACATAATAATTGATTACCGAAGACTTCTTGTAGCCATAATTGCCGTTATATCGGTGATCCTCGGATATTACGCCCTGCAAATGAAAACGGACCCGTCTCTGAAGACAGGGATAGATCCCACTTCCAAGGCGTATGAGCGATATCAGCGATTCATAAAAACTTTTGGCAATGAAGAATTTACTCTGGTGGTTATTAAGACTGAGGACGGCATATTTAATACCAAAACGTTAGACATGCTTGACGCACTGACAAGGGCGCTGGAGCAGGTTGAAGGCGTTTCCGAAGTGATCAGCCTGACGAATCTCCGCATTTTTCAGGAGAGAAATGGGTCCTTCGGTAACCTTCCACTTTTCGAACGAGTACAAGGGAAGATTTTACCGGGAAGCAGGAAATCGTTGGAAGATATCAGACATTCCCTGCCGATGACCAATCTCCTGGTTTCAGCCGATTTCAGGACCGCAGGAATAGCAGTAAAAGTAAAAGAGAAAATTAAGTACGAAAACACCGTTTACGAAAATATTGTTAGCGTGGTTAAACAGGAACTCAAAGGAAACCGGTTGGTAGAGGACTTCAGAATAGTAGGTCCAGCTTTCATTCGAAAGGCGATTGTAAAATACAGCATACAGACGGGAGTGGTGTTTGGTGTCTTATGTATGCTCATTGGCACTATCGTTTCGGTATACGTTTTCAAAAGCTTTTTGGTAACGCTGGTAACCAATTTTATTCTTGCAATATGTATATTGTGGGTCCTTGGTCTTATGGCCGCCATGGGTATTCCATTGAATTCCACTACCGCCCTGGCCTTTGGATTTGTACCCATAACGACCATTGAAATAGTGATTCATATGGTTGTCCGCTATCACCAGTTCCATCAGGTGACTCGAAACAAGATTGACGCTTTAAAGAAATCCGTGCGTTGGCTTGCAAGCCCGTGCTTCATGTGTGTGGCTACGGCTGCGGTCGGTTTTGGCTCGCTTATGATAAGTTCCATACCAATGGTGCGGCAACTCGGGTTCATAATGTCCGTTGGAGTCCTGATAGCCTATGTTTTGGCCATTATCCTGACACCAGCCTTTTTCACCATAATGAAGACCCTGGACAAGACGGAATCTACTGATGTCGTCGTTGACTGGCTGGAAAAGGCTCTTAAAAAGATTGAAGCTTTTATATCAAAACGATCTCGCCTGGTTGTCATGTTTGCTGTGGCGCTTTCAGTATTTTTGCTTGCAGGATCGCCGAGGATCAAGAGTGACGCTCAGGTTTTTAGAATGTTGGATCAATCGACTAAAACTGTCCAGGATATCAAGTTCGTTGAAAAGAACCTTGCCCCTGCGCAGACCCTGGAACTTTTTCTCGAGGCTGGGCCAAATGACTTTAAGAAACCAGACATGTGGAAGAAAATCAACGAACTGGAAAAACGCATAAGGCTCGTGCCTGATGTGATATCCACAGATTCTTACGCAAGTGTCCTGGTTTACTTAAGCAGTATAATCCAAGGTGGATCAGCAAAGCCTGGAGACATTTATTCCGACCCTAATCTGATCCCTCAACTTCTTTTTATGACGTCGTTGAGTGAGGGAGGGAAAAGGGTAACCCAGAGATATATCAACGACAATTTTGACAAGGCGCGGATTTCCATTTTAATAAACAATGCGCCCAATAAACCGATTGACGAGACTATTTCGCAGATCCAAACCATAGCAAACAAGGTAATGGCAGGGAGCGCAAAAGCTACAGTAACGGGCGAACTCGTGCTGGTCGCATCGCAGACAGAGACGTTGATACGGGATCAGGTCGAATCTATGTTTCTTGCCGCCATACTGATCACTGTGCTCATGATGATTCAACTGCGTTCGTTCGTTTTGGGTCTGATTTGTCTTATACCCAATATACCCCCGGTGGCGGCCGTATTTGGTCTCATGGGGTGGTTCGGGATATCCCTGGACATGGTCACAGTTTTTGCCGCAACGGTCGCAATTGGTCTGGCTGTTGACAACACAATTCATTATCTGACCCAGTTGAAACGGGAAATAACCTTCAACCCGGGTGTTTCAGTCGAAGAAAATGTATTTCGGGCATACCGTTTTACTGCGAGGCAAATAGCGTCATGGTCTGTCGTGACATTGCTCGGTTTTCTTGCCTTGGCCGCATCGCCGTTCAGACCCGTGGTTTTCTTTGGTATACTTGGATGTTCAGCTATTACGCTCGGACTTTTCGGGGACCTTATTTTCCTGCCGGCCATGATTCTTACCTCCAAATGGGTTAGAAAAACCATTACCGATATTTGCTCAAGGGAACAAAAAAGCCACATTTGACAAATGTGGCTGGTTAAATTTAATTGGGAATTTTGTTAGGCGCTGAGCCTGAATCGAATATTCCAGGTGTTACTTATCCGCATCAGTTCCCCAGTTGAATTTTGTAGAATGGGGAAACTCGACGGCGGGTCGAGGCTTCTCCGTTAGGGTTTCAGATACAGGTATGGACTTGTCTTTTCTCAACGCTGTTCCAGCCGGTACCCCCCAAATATACTTCTTCTGGGAATCTGCCTGAGTTGTTTCCGACAGTTTCTGAGGTGTGGAGCGATGTTCAACCCTTAAAACCGGTACGACTGGAAGGTCGGCAACTATGAAATTGGCCTTAATCAAAACCCTGCTTGCCTGAAGTTCACCCGGAAACGCGGGGAAAGGGGCTGCTGCGCGTATAGCGCTAAGCAGTGATCGATCCATATCAGGATTACCGGAGCCCCTTAGGAGCTGTATGGACAACAATGAGCCGTCACGCGCCACTTCATACATGACGGCGACTTTGCCCTTTAAAGCGTCGGATGTTGCAAGGTTTACCGGAGTAGTCCAAACTTTCTGAATGGAATCTCTGGTGGACATAACGTAATTGTTGAGAATTACGTTTCTAGTGGTTTTGTCTACAACGATTTTATCAATTAACCGGGATGTTTGATCCATTGCAAAACCGAATGAGCTAAAGCCAAGAACTAGCGCTAAAATCGGAACAACAATCCTTTTCATCTTTCGCCCTCTCTACAGCCTCCTAGTGATCTGCGGCGCGAAGGCCGCGACGGACAGAGCGACAATCAAACAAAACCAAAAATAACAAAAACACTTGATTCCAAAACGGAATCTAATAAGTGAGCTTTTGCTAGCAAGACCTTGAAATAAGGTCAAGAGAAAAGTGATTGATTCACGAGTTTGAACTGACAAAAAAATAGGCCCGGAACCATTTTCTTAGACTCCGAGCCCATTTCAAAATTCAAAAGCTAAATTTATGAAAATTAAAACAAATTAACTCCTGTCCCTGG
>JAJYDQ010000144.1 GCA_021777225.1 Deltaproteobacteria bacterium | reverse complement strand
TTGAGGCCCCGGATGTAACAGAGACCGCTGAGCATGAAGGTAATAAATATCTTAACTTGAAAACCAATGATATAGTGGATATGACAATTGTCTGTAACACCGCCATGCACCACATCTTGCTTAAACTTGATCCTGAATTCGTGGGACTTGCTCCTTTCCCCCCGGTTATTCATCGAAGTCTTGACATTCACGCCAGAGACCTCGGGATAAAATTGAATGAGTCCGCGTACGTCCATATCCTGCCTAACGAGGCGGGCTTTGTGGGCGCTGACAACGTAGGCGTTCTAATTGCGGAGGAACCCTATAAACACGATCAGGTCCAACTGCTGATCGACATCGGCACCAACGGAGAGTTAGTTCTCGGGAACAACAAGAAACTCATTTCCTGTTCCTGTGCTACAGGCCCAGCTTTGGAGGGGGCGCAGTTGAGTTACGGAATGCGAGCGGCGCCTGGAGCGATAGAGCGAATAACCATAAGCCCTGAAACCCACGACGTAGATTACAAGGTCATAGGACGAGACGCCTGGAAAAACTACTCCAAGCCTGAAGAGATGAAGACAAAGGGCATCTGCGGGTCTGGTATTCTGGATGTGCTAGCTGAACTCTACTCTTCCGGAGTAATCATGAAGAGCGGCAGATTCAGCAAGACCCAAAAATCTAGTCGCTATCGGGTAAATCCCGACACAAAACAGCCCGAATTCGTGATCGCATGGGCCAACGAGACATCCATCGGAAAAGATGTAGTAATATCCCAGAAAGATATTCGCCAGATACAATTGGGTAAAGGGGCGCTTTACACTGGGTGTAAGCTGATGATGAGGCGTATGGGTCTTACCAAAGTTGACACAATCAAAATAGCGGGCGCCTTCGGGACTCACGTGGACAAAACCAAAGCCCTGATTATGGGACTTTTCCCTGATTGTGATCTGGAAAATGTTCTGGCGGTAGGCAATGCTGCGGGCGATGGAGCAAGAGCCGCTTTGTTGAACCGTGAGAAAAGGACAGAGGCTAATTGGGTTTCGCGTAATGTAGAGTATATAGAACTTACAGTAGAAGGAGACTTTCAACAGCAGTTCATGGAGTCTATGCAGATCCCTCACATGAAGGACGAGTTTCCTCACCTGCAAGGGATTGTAGCTCCAGAGGTATTGCATCAGAAATAGTCCTGCGACATGGGAGGCCTATCATAGGCCCCCCATTTTGTTTTCAACACCTAGTCTTTTTTGTCGACTATTTTGACCAGAATAGAATTTGCGATATAATGAACTCGATGAGGACTTTATTCAAGTGACTGACATGTTTGGTTCAACACTTTCCAAATTCTATTGTCGAATTTCGGCGCCATTCACCAGTAAATCAGTGGCCTTCGTTCAAAGCTCAAGGTCGTGGAGGATAATTTGACTGTAGTTAAAGTCAAGTCAGGCGCATGTGGATTTGTTAGTCATATTAGGGCTGATAAAGTGAACAAACGAGAGGTGCGAATTGAAATCGAGTCTGACTGTGAATCCGTTGACGATCTCGGGTTCATTCTGCAGGAAATAGGTCCACTTGGCATGAAGGACATAATCAGCAAAGGTCATAACGGAAATAGGGTATTAAAAGCGGCATCAGAGAAGTTGCCACATTCCGCTTGCCCAGTATCCGTAGCCATTTTAAAGGCATGCGAAGTTGAGTTAGGTCTAGCCGTGCCAAGACCTGTTTCTATAGAATTTGAACGCGACTCGGAGAACCAAGCATTGAGTTAAACCGGCGCAACCTAAAACACGACTGCTCCTTTGGTTAGAATTCAATATTGGTTAGATGTTTAATCCAAGATTTGAAGAACGCAAGAGGTGCGAAATGGCCGTGAGAGTTGAAGACCTAATAGACTTAAGAGATGTACGGCAAGTCCGAGGTAAGCAATCTCCAAACCTAATTTCTCAGGATTCTTTTCGGCAGATAGAAATACTGGCTAAGGAATTGGGCTTCCGTGAAGTTTACCTTTCGCATACGTCGGACATAGTTACTGCTCGGTGGGTGAGACTTAAATGCCGCTATGGTTGCGCCAAATACAACACAAGTTGGTGTTGCCCTCCTGCCGCGCCGAATCTCCAGATGACCAGAGACATTTTGTCGGAATATCAACTAGCAATTCTTTTGGTTAGCGAAAATACTAACGAGCATTTCTATCGGAATTCTCCCAGTAAACGTCGAATACAAATCAAGCAATGGAAGTCCACAATAGCTCTTGAGCGAAAACTCTTTTTGATGGGGTACTACAAGGCTTTCGGCCTTCCTGCCGATACTTGCGCTCTCTGTAAGGAATGCGCATACCCAAAACAGTGTAAATTTCCCAATGAAAAAAGACCCACCATGGAAGCATGTGGAATTGATGTTTTTCAGACCTTGAAAAATTTAGAATTATCAACAGGTTTGGTTCGCAAAGTCGAGGATTGTTTTTACAGTTATTCTTTGATATTACTGGCATAATTGAACAGTCTTCATTCCCCGTTCGCCAAACAGGGAATGAATTTGGTTTGATGGGTCCATCCATCTAAATCGTCACACCATATAACCCCTTGGCGTTACAAACCATCCGTCGATTATTTTGGAAGATTTGTTACCTATGATCACAATGCTTCTCATGTTGATTTCAAGGTCCAGAAAATGGTCCAAATCCGATAATATGATACTCTCTTCATCAGTGCCTACTGCGGTTCCAACACCTACAGGAGTATGGCCAGGCCTGAATTGTTTAAATATCGCAGTAGCTTCATCCAGTTGCTGAGTCCGTCCCTTACTCCTGGGGTTATACAGGGCCACAACAAAATCAGCCGCTGCCGAAGCTTCAAGTCTTTGTCGAATCATAGACCAGGGCGCCAATAAATCACTCAAGCTGATGCAGGCGAAATCCAGCATCAATGGAGCCCCGAGTCGAGCCGCAGTGGCGCTCGCTGAGGTCACTCCGGAAATTATTTCTATAGGAAATGATTTTCCGGCATTGCTCGCAAGCTCTAAGGCCAAACCGGCCATACCATATATCCCTGCGTCTCCGGACGATACCAGCGCTACAGTGACCCCTTGATCGGCTCGTTCGATGGCGGCTCTACACCTTTCGGTTTCTTTGGTCATTCCAGAAGAAATTAGCTCTTTGCCTTCGGTGAGGTCCTTTATGTGGTCAAGGTAACGCTTGTAACCAACAACCACCTCGCTTTGCGCTAGCGCCAATTCAGCTCGATGGGTCCTGTCCAGGGGCCCGCCAGGGCCTATTCCAACGACAAACAGCTTTCCTTTGCCACCGCTATTGTTACTCCGTCGCAAATTCTCTTCTTTATTATTAATCGTGTCCTCCTTCCCGCGAGAAGCGCACAGGGCTCCGCAACCGCAGGCAAGCTCACTTTATCTTCAACAAAATCTGAATGTTGGAATTCGAGACCGCAGTTTCGAATCTCTCCGGAAGATATAAATCTTAAAGGGATACCAAGTTGCTTGGCGGCAATCAAAAGCCCATCTTCATCGCTTTTTATGTCCGCGGAACTCAACAATCTGACCTGAGTCAATTTAAGATCGGAGTGTCTCAAGGTTTCGTGAATCGCGCTTACGATCTTCGTTGATGGAGTTCCCCGACGGCATCCGATTCCAACGATGAGGTTCTTTAGCGCTTCGGTAGTCGTTGAAATTACAGGTTCAGCGTATAAGATGTTTCCCACTGTTATAGCCAGGTCGTTAGCTCCTCCTTCATGTCCGCTAACGAGGCTAACGGCCCACCTAGCCATAACATCAACTACCACTACAGCGGGATCTTTTGTCTTATGCGTCAGATGGGGAGCTATAGAGCGAACCGCCACACCGCAAGGTCCAATAAACACCAGCCCGGAATATTCGCAGAAAATCGCAGCGATCAAATCAATAACTCTTGAGAATCGTTCAGCGTTCCATTCCCCGACCACATTTGTATGCAGAAACATCCTAGAATCCGGAAGTTGAGCTGAGAGTTTCCCCGCAACGATCGCCCCTTCGGATGAAAATGTTATGACAGCGACCGACATTATTGCTTCCCGATGCGATATTCATGCGAAAAAGCCGGATCATAAAGTTTGGATGCGGGAATGTCCCTCGATAAGGCCGGCCCAACAATTATCATTGCTGTCTTTTTGATTCCTGATTCGGATACTCTTGTTGCTATGTCCGCCAGAGTTCCTTTGATAATGGTCTGATCCGGCCACGAAGCCTTGTAAACCAGGGCTACCGGGCAGCCTGCTCCATAATGAGCGCTTAGGGTCGCAACCACCTCGCTCAATTTGTGAGTTGACAAAAATATGCACAAGGTTGAATGGGTTTGGGCCAATATACTCAGGTCCTGTTCCTCAGGCATAGGTGTGCGACCTGACGTTCGAGTGAGTATTATC
>JAJYDQ010000006.1 GCA_021777225.1 Deltaproteobacteria bacterium | reverse complement strand
TCTAAGTCCGCTTGAAACAGACCTAATGGCGAAGTCCATCAAGAGATTACACAAAGGAGGGCGATTTGGCCGGCTGCATAGTGAGGGCCCGTCGATGATCATTGTGGAGCACAAGTTACAGCAACTGATGAAGATTGCAGACCGCATCTTGGCGCTTAGTTTCGGTACCCTTATTGCCGATGGCAAGCCGGACGAAGTTGTGCAGAACCCTCATGTGATCGAGGCATATTTTGGAGAAGGAGGCATCTAGGTTGCTCCTGACAGTATCCAATTTGACCGTCATTTACGACAGGGCATTGATTATCAACGATCTCTCCATGGAAGTGGGGATGGGAGAACTGGTCGGCCTGGTGGGTCCCAACGGCGCAGGAAAATCCACCGTGCTCAGGGCCATTACCGGATTGGTGGGATGGGAAAAGGAAGCCCTTAGAGGGACTGTAGGGGGAGACATCAGCCTGAAAGGCACGGTAATCTTCGATGGCGAGCGGATTGATGACAAGCCAGCCCATGAGATTGTGAAGAAAGGTTTGATTCACTGTCCAGAACGGAGAAGACCTTTCAAGGAAATGACCGTGTTGGAGAACCTCCGCGCCGGCGCCTATCTTGTAAAAGATAAAGCTGAGATTCAGAACAATTTGGATAATGTTTACAAACTGTTTCCTATTCTTCACAGCCGCTCCGGTCAAGTGTCCGGAGCCTTGTCCGGCGGAGAGCAGCAGATGCTTGCCATAGGGCGATCTTTGATGTTTCGTCCCAGGCTTCTTTGCATTGACGAACCTTCTACCGGATTAGCGCCTATAATGCGATCGGAGGTCTTCAAGAAAATCGAGGAGATTAGCGAGTTGGGAATAAGCGTCCTATTGGTGGAACAAGACGTGAGCACCGTTTTCAAGATGACTTGCCGTAACTATGTGTTGTCATCAGGAAAGATCATAGCCCAAGGATCGGGAACCGACTTGCTGCAAGATGAAATTATAAGAAAAACATATCTGGGCCTTTAGGCTCAACGGCTTTGACCAACAAGAAAATAATGCGTCCGCAGATCCAGGTCCAATGATTGAAAAGAAGCTCGTTAAAAAATCGCGAAAAGTCGGCGCGCCAACATGCCTCAAATAAATCAATTTTTGAGAATCGGTCGTGCCAACATATGTGATGCGATTGATTCTTGTTTAGATACGTGGAATTTACTCTTTCTAGTAACAAAGGAGTTGCGCTATGGAGAAAATCTGGTTGAAATCTTACAGGAAAGATGTTCCCGCCGAAATTAGGCTTGAGGAAATTACGCTTTCTGAAGCTCTTGCAAGAAGCGCCTCGCAATTTCCTGACAATCCTGCGTTGTTATTTCAGGGAACCACGGTGACTTTTAAGCAACTAGACGAGATGGTATCCAGATTCGCAAATTCTCTTATCTCGCTCGGGCTTCAGTCAGGTGATCGTGTTGCCACATTGCTGCCCAATCTCGTGCAGATGGTAGTAGCAATTTATGGAACGGTTAGGGCCGGGGGTATCGTAGTCACAAATAACCCATTGTACACAGACAGGGAACTCGAACATCAGTTCAATGATTCAGGATCAAAGTTCCTGGTATCTCTGGATTTGTTCATGCCTCGAATGATCGCTCTACGAAAAAAGACTGGCATCACGAGAATCATTTCGTGCCATATTCGTGATTATCTGCCTGCTCCTTTCAACCATCTGCCCACTTTAATAGAGAGAGGTATGCATCTCGAAACTCCTGTATCAGAAAACGTATTTGAGTTCACAGATC
The DNA here is from genome assembly GCA_021777225.1 of Deltaproteobacteria bacterium. Classification (GTDB taxonomy): domain Bacteria; phylum Desulfobacterota; class Desulfomonilia; order Desulfomonilales; family Desulfomonilaceae; genus CAJBEZ01. Next base: position 78,029 of record JAJYDQ010000006.1, on the reverse strand, counting down.
TTGTAAAGGAGGGTGTCTCAACAACATGTGTTCACAGGTGTCAATGGAATGATACTGCGTGTCTTCTGTACACAGGCGGAACCACTGGTCTCTCCAAGGGCGTTCAATTGACTCACAAGAATCTGTCATCCAATGTTCAACAGACTAACGCATGGTTCCCAGATTTCGAACCAGGAAATGAGACAGTGATTGGGTGTCTTCCTTTCTTTCATTCCTTTGGAATGACCTCATCAATGAATTGTGCGATTTTCTATGGCTGGGGAGATGTGCTGATTCCGAAGCCAGAACCACAAATCGTATTAGAGGCTATTCAGAAATACAGGGTTTCTTTTATCTCTGCCGTGCCCACAATGTATAATGGCATGATTAATTACCCTGACCTAAAAACTTTTGATCTAACATCGCTCAGAGGCTGTTTTTCAGGCGGAGCGCCTCTTCCCATGGAAACTATTAACAAATTTGAGCAGTTAACAGGAAAACAGATTTGCGAGGGATATGGTCTTACAGAGTCTTCCCCTACCACACATGTGAATCCTTACGGAGCCAAAACTAAACCTGGAACAATCGGCCTCCCTTTTTCCAATACAGATGTAAAGCTTGTGGACGTTAATGATTTCGACAAGGAAATCGCTACACCTAGAACGCCTGGCGAACTCTGCGTTAAAGGTCCTCAAGTCATGAGCGGTTATATTAACAGGCCGGATGAAACAGCCATGACTCTTAGGGACGGCTGGTTATTGACGGGCGACATAGCTGTTTTTGATGAAGAAGGCTATTTCTCAATTGTCGATCGCAAGAAAGATATGATCATTTCTGGTGGCTACAATATTTACCCGCGGGATGTGGATGAAGTTCTCTTCTCGTACCCAAAGATCCTGGAGGCATGCGCTATTGGAATACCCGACGAATATTCCGGCGAAAAAGTTAAAGCTTTCGTTGTGTTAAAGCAGCGAGAAGAGGCAACCGAGTTCGAGATAATTGAATATTGCAAACAGAACCTCGCGAAATATAAGGTTCCAAAGTACGTGGAATTTGTCGATAGTCTTCCCAAGAGCGCAATAGGTAAAATCTTGCGGAAAGAACTCAGACGTCTTGAATCAGAAAAGATTTCGAGCAACGCCCCGACACAATAGCAATTGGGGAAATTCGTTTTAGCGCCAGACAGGGCTTTGGTGTTTCTAAACCTCCGAGAGCATTTTACATTTTTAAAAACTTGTTTACTGATGCGTAATTAAGGTCTATCATGTTACCAACATCAAGTTTTCTAAAGGGTTTTTAGGTACATTTTGACGTTCTAGCGCCTTGTTTGCTAGACTTGATCGTGAACCGCGGTCAGAACATATTCTGAGCTAAAAATGAATTTTACCTAAAGGCATTTGCACATCTTTTAATGATGTTGGTTGACTAGGAGGTGATTAATGCTGCTCAAAGACTGGATGAGCGTGAAGGTCATTACCGTAAATGCTAATGATTCCATGCAACACGCCATAAATCTGTTGATGGAAAACGACATCAGCATGATGCCTGTTCTTGAGGATGGGCAACTAGTAGGGGTTGTCACCGATAGGGACCTTAAAAGAGCATCTCCCTCAGATGCAGTTATGTTGGATATCCAGAGGATTCTTTACCTACTGTCCAAACTTGAAGTTGGGGCTATTATGAGTAGGTACCCTATTACCTTGGCAATCGACCAGACTGTTGAGGAAGCTGCTGAGATACTGTTAAAAAGCAAGATATCCGGCGCCCCTGTCGTAGATGCCTCTGGGGATATCAAGGGAGTTATTACAAAAAACGATTTGTTCAAAGCCATGATGTCTTTGAGTGGTTTGTCTCACCGAGGGGTCCAGTTCGGGTTTGTGCTTGAAGATAGGCCAGGTTCAATTAAAGAGGTTACAGATGTGATTAGACGTCATGGCGCTCGTCTGGTGAGCATACTGAGTTCCTATGAATTAGCCCCCGAGGGATATCGTAACGTTTACATAAGAGCATTCAATATAGATCGTGAAAAACTGGTCATTTTGAAGGAAGAACTAAAACGACAGGCTAAGATGTTGTATGTGGTGGATCACCGAGAAAACGTAAGAGAAATCTATTACTGAACTGAACCGAATAGGCAAATCAGGAGGGATTCATGAAGGAAAGAATTCACCTGGCCCAGGGCGATTTAACCCGGTTTGCGGTAGACGCTGTTGTTAACGCCGCAAACAACAGTCTTCTCGGCGGTGGTGGTGTAGACGGAGCCATACACCGGCAGGCCGGCCCTGAGCTGCTGATGGAATGTCGGAGTTTAGGCGGTTGTGAAACTGGAGACGCGAAAATAACGAAAGGGTATTCGCTACCGGCCCTTCATGTCATTCATACTGTAGGTCCGGTTTATCGAGGAGGCAATTCAGGAGAAGCGCAAAAACTTGCCAGCTGTTACAAGCGATGCTTCGAGGTGGCTGCCCTAAACCATTTAAAATCTCTGGCTTTTCCATCCATCAGTACAGGAGCGTACGGTTACCCAGTCAACGAGGCCTGTGAAATAGCGTTGCGAACTTCCCTGGCTCAGCTAAAACGATTCTCACAAATTGAGAGGGCCATTTTTGTAACATTCTCGGGACGAGACTTACTGATTTACGCCAAACAGCTTGCAGAGTTATAAAAGCGATGGAAGAAAACCGATTTTAGACATTGAACAAAAGTCATTGAGGCCAAATTTGTAGGCTGACAAAAATCATTACACCAAAGGTAGCGATTAGCGCCCCTGATATTTTGTTAAGGACCAGAACGCCGTCCGTATCGAGTTTACCATGAAAAAAACTTACTAACCCGCTAAGTATTATCCACCAGAGAGATGATCCGCTGAACACCCCCAAAACAAGCATTGCGGTCCCATAATATTCTCCAGGAACCACCACGACCCCAGACGCTGCAAATATGGCAGCAAAAGAAACAATGGTTAGAGGGTTGGTAAGCGTCAAAAATAGAGTTGAAATATAATCCCCCAATAATCCTTCTTCAGATCCTTTGGTAGTTTTTTCTCGGGGTTTTGACAGAAAAATTCTGCTTCCCAGGTAACAAAGGAATACTCCTCCCATTAACCTTAGAGCGACAGAATACTTAAAAAGAAAATTTGATAGAAGGGTCAATCCAAAACCGGCTATAGCTCCGTACACACCATCAGCCGTGGCGGCCCCAATCCCAGAAACCAAACCGGATATTCTTCCTCGAGTTAGAGTGCGCCTTATGAGAAGCAGCCCAATCGGACCAACAGGGATTGCCAGAGAGAAGCCTATTATCAAGCCCTTAATGAAATAGTCTATGGCCATAAACTCATGGATTCAAGTCCCCGCGTTCGCAACAAATCCTATTTTTCGTAAAAGGCAAAAAAGTCTTTGGCGTATCCCTGATCATATCGTTTCATAGTATACTGCAACTGTTCTGGAGAAAGTCGATCCCGTTTTATTATTTTGTTGTTTTCGTCTCGGAAATAAAAATTACATACAATATTGTGAATATTGGCGTCGCCGTGGATCGCTCGCTTGCATCCGGCAAGCGCCAAGGCCCTGGCCAAATCTTTGGTGCTAACGTGATGCCCCATGGCAAAAACCAGGTTTCCGTCATCCCTAATTCCAAACGCAGTCCTGTTGGCAAGGTACCAGAACTCTTTGTTCATGGTGCTGCTACCATCGTTATCAATCAGAAAACCGCCAAGGCCTATTTCCGCATCAGTGGTTTTTCCATTTTTTATTACCTGATTTACTACTTTCCCATCCTTCAGAATCAGGTGCCGTAACTGACGAGCGTCTTTAACTCTGGATATCGGAATATCATTGCTCCATTCAAGGACATCGACCGAATCATCATTATACAATACAAGCGTAGCCATTCCCGGCACCATCGGGTAAATGACCTTGCCTCTAAATATTGCTCCTGCGCCTCGCGCATGTTGTTGCATCCACATCGCGTTCGTAATAGCTACAATTCTAGAAAGGGACTCGTGCGGGGTCGTGTCTGAGATCTGATAGATACCCGGTTCTGTTTGACCAATGAAAAGCCGTGTCTTGAGTCTGCTCATGTCGAAAACAGCCATATATACGACAGAGTTCGGGAATTCAACACTTGGGCGATAAACCGTTTTGTAGATTAACGGATTGCCATCTGATCCAAAGGGGGTGTCAGTACTAACCCAAACACCCTCGCCTTCTATTCTGGGCGAAGAATATAGCGGAGGGATGTTCTGGAGAGATCCAATACTTCCGACCAGCGTTGAAGGGACCTGTTTCTTGGGACTTGTGAAGCTCTGTTCGATTTCTTTGTTTAGGCTTTCGTCTTCAACTCTTGCGTTTAAACCTATCCCCGTTTCAGATGGAAGCCGGTTGAGGACCGCTTCCAACCAATCAGGTATCGGTTTATAGTCATATAATGCCTTTTCCAAGTCCTTGTCGTTTTGTATGGTTTTGACTTCGCCTTTTACGTCGGGAGCCGATTGAAGGTCGTCAGCTGGGACCGGCGTCGATACAGACATAAAAAATAAGCACAGTATTAAAAGGAATGTTGGTTTTATAGAAATTAACAACCGTTTACCCACCATCTCACTCCCTTCAAATTAATGAAGAATTTCAATTAAATTATTCGTAACCTGATGATTACGCTATTGTATTATAGCATAGCGGTTTAAATAACTCAATCCGCAAGCCGAAACATGAAATCAAGCATATGACTAAATTAAACTGTGTCAAGTGTTTTTCTACAAAACATCGCAATGCTGACTTAAGTTTCTTGATCTCCATAAGGGTTTTTGACTCAATATTGAAAATCAACTCTTATCGTGTTAGAGCGTTCACAAACCACACACAAAAAGCGGAATATTTATTCTCCAAAAAGGTAAGAAAAAGTGTCCCAGTTATCAGATAAGGAAGAATTTGAAACTTCGATCGCTTCAAATTGCGCTAATTCCAACCTTGTCGAAAATCCCGGCATTGAGAATATGAATTTCATGAACTTGGATCGAATCATCGAAATCATTGAGCCAATTAGAGTGAAAGGCCCACAATCAGGAGTAATTTCCGGTGTCTCGATCGACACGCGCAAACCTATGGGAGATGATCACATCTTTTGGGCCATTCAAGGACCACATTTTAATGGCGCGGACTTTGCCCTGGACGCTCTGAGGTCAGGAGTCAGAGCCGCTGTCGTGAGCCGACCCGACCTTCTTGAAAAACAGCTACCTTTAGACAGAACGCTCATTCAGGTTAAGGATACTCTGAAAGCTCTGCAAAAACTGGCCGCTTACCACAGAACGCAATTTAGTTTCCCTGTGATAGGAATATCCGGTAGCAATGGTAAAACCCTGGTCAAAGAGATGCTGGCCTCCATTCTATGTCTTGACCGTAAAACCTACAGGTCTCCCCTTTCGTACAATACTCAGATAGGAGCGGCGCTTGCGCTATTGGGCATGCGACCTGAACACGAAATCGCCATAATAGAAGCGGGTATAAGCCTACCGGGGGAAATGACCAAACTTGAACGCATGATCAAACCGGATCACGGGATTCTGACTGTGATCAGTAAAGCTCATATTGGAGGTTTGGGAAGCCTCGAAAACACACTGGAACAAAAAGTTGAATTATTTAAAAACATGAGGACTGATTCATTCCTGGTGCTAAATGCCGATGACCCTTTGAGTATGAGTTACGCCTCTCGAGCCGTAGCGAGAGTCGTCACATTTGGATTTTCTGAGGATGCTGACGTTAGAGCCGAGGCGCCTTGCCCATTACCGGAAAAAGGCTACTCCTTCAGGATGAAAATATTTAATCAGTATTTGCACATATCTTTACCGTTAGCGGGACATTTTAACATAGTAAATGCTCTGGCCGCGGCCTCAGCAGCTAAAATGCTGAGGGCATCCCTAGAAAACATAAAGAGAGGGCTGGAAGAATTTCGTCCTTCGCCCATGAGGCTGGAGATTCATACGACAGTGACCGGCATTACACTTATCAACGATACCTATAATTCCGATCCGGCTTCGGTAAAGGGCGCAATTGACGCTCTGACGAAGGTTGGAGAAGGTCGAAGAAAGATAGCGATGTTAAGTGAAATGTTGGACTTGGGACTCCATAGCCGTGAGGAACACATCGCAGTGGGAAAAGACGTAGCAAAGGCCGGCATAGATTACCTGATAACGGTCGGAGAAAATGCCCAGCTTATCGGCAGGGCGGCTTCGAACGAGGGGATGAACCCCAGAAATATTGTGCACACTCCAACTTACAGCGAGGCTGCTAGAGAACTTGAAAAGATTATGAATCGGGGAGATGTAGTTCTTTTTAAGGGATCACGCTGGTTTCGCCTCGAACGTCTTGCACGTGATCTTGTAGGATCAATAGGCCCAACGAGATTGGTCGTGAACCTGGATGCGATTGCGGCGAATATCAAGAAGATAAGGGCTATCGTCGGTGATTCTGTTGAAATAATGTCGGTCGTAAAAAGTTTTGGCTATGGAAACGATTCAATTAGGACATCCAAAGTAGCAATTGAAAACGGTGTGACATATCTGGCTGTTGCATTTCCGGATGAGGGGGCGACGTTGCGTGAAAACCGGATAGACGCCCCGATTCTAGTTTTTAATGTGTTACCTGAAGAAGCGGATAAAATAATCAGATACAGGCTCAGTAGCGCTATCCCCTCTCTGGATCTTGCTGAGGCTTTAAATCTGGCGGCCAAAGGGTACCCCAAAATTCCTGTTCATTTAAAAATTGATACAGGGATGGGTCGATCCGGAGTTTGGCACGAGGAAGCCATTCCTTTCATAGAACGGGTTTTCAAAATGGAAAACCTACGTGTCGAAGGTATCATGACACATTTCTCCAGCGCGGATGACCCTGAATCTGACAATTACACACTAGCTCAGATAGCTGCCTTTAATCAGGTATTGGATCGGGCTGCCGGGCTTGGTCGATCTTTTCGTTATGTCCATGCAGCCAACACTTCGGCTCTTGTGCGGTTCCCGGAAACCCGGTACAGCATGGTAAGGCCTGGCCTGGCAATTTATGGAATGTATCCTTCAGCCTCAGTGAGTAACCTAGTGGATCTTGATCGGGTCATCACGTTTTTGACGAAGATAGCCCAGATCAAGTCACACCCGGCAGGCCGCTGCATATCCTACAATCGACGCTTCATTACTTGCAGAGATTCTCGTATCGCAACTCTTCATGTTGGATACAACGATGGTTACCCGAGGTTTCAATCTAACCGTGGACAGGCGCTCGTGAGAGGCCAAAGGGCGCAAGTTGTCGGCGCCGTCTGCATGGATACTCTCATGATCGACGTTACCAACATACCTGAAGCCTCGGTAGGTGACGAAGTAGTGCTAATAGGCAGACAAGGGGTTGAAGAGATCCTTCCGGATGAAATAGCCTCAAATGGAGGGACCATAAATTATGAAATAGTCTGCAAGATTTCACCCAGGGTTACTAGGATTTTTGTACAAAGTTAGTGGAATCCTGAAATATCATTTGTTGAGAAGTTAAAATTCAAGGATTTAAGGTAATGTAATGGGTCGTATCCTTTACGGAGTTATGGGAGACGCTCGAGGTCATGTTACTCGGGCGCTGACTGTTGCTCAGGAAATGTTGGGGCACGAATTTCTTTTTTTAGGTGGAGGAAAAGTTCACGATCTTCGATCCAAAGGCTACAGTGTCGAAGATGTTCCCATGCTCTCTACCTACTACAAGGACAACAGGGTCGATATCCCGGCGACTGTGGGAAATGCTCTAAAGGTGCTTTGCTGCGCTTCGAGAATTAAAAACAGGATTGTTGACGTTATAAGAAACTTTGATCCAGATCAAATATTGACGGATTACGAATATTTCACCCCATTAGCGGCCCGTAAATTGGGCCGGGATTGCATCAGTCTGGATCATCAGCACATACTCACACATTGCGACTACCAATCGCCCCCATCTGAAAGATTAAGCCGTTTGCTCACTTGCTCAGCAGTTAAATATTTGTACAGTAACTGTTCCAGATACCTAATTGTTTCATTCTTCAATCTCTCGCCTAAGGACCCCAAAAACACCGTTGTTTTACCGCCATTGATCCGGGAAGCAGTCAGAAGGACCAAAACATTCACGGGTGATCATGTCCTTGTATACCAGACGTCACCAACGTTTCACCGTCTTTTTCCCGTCTTGAAAATGGTAAATTCCAAGTTCATTATTTACGGGTTCGGGGCAATGCCTGCCGAAAAAAACCTCATTTTTAAGGCCCCTTCTACACAAGGTTTTCTCGAAGACCTCGCCTCGTCACGATATGCCATTACCAACGGGGGCCACAACGTCCTGTGTGAAGCCATTTACTTGGGAAAACCCGTCTTGGCTTTCCCTATCGCCAAAGCTTACGAGCAGTTCATAAACTCTTATTTTCTTTCTGTGTGTGGATATGGAAGCTATTCGGTTTCTCTGAACCCGTCTGAACAACTTTTTATCGATTTTGAAAAGCGTCTTGATGAATTTAAAGAAAACATCAAGAAGGGACACTTTTGGGGCAATCAGACGTTAGCGCGTTTACTGGAAGACCTTATCTCGAGCCAATAAAATAACAGGTAGTATCAAACAATGCTTGCAGGATTGGATTTAAGCCATAACTGCAGAACAAGTAGTGTCCACAACTCTTTTCTGTAATCCACCCTGCCGTCATTATGTTTTAAAATCATATCCTCGACAACTTTAGGGTTGAAAAACCCCTGTTTTTTCAAATTGGAGGCCCCGAGTGTTTCTTCAACCAACGGTCGAAGATTTTGTTTCAGCCATAGAGCCGTGGGGATGAGAAATCCCCTTTTTTTCCTGTGCAAGATAGATGGGGGAAGATGATTCTTGAGGGCTTTTTTCAAAAGATACTTGCGGTTAAATTTCTTGATCTTCATTCTCGACGGGAGGCTGAATACAAACTCAGCCACATCTTTGTCCAAGAAAGGCGCCCTGACTTCCAACGCGTGCATCATCGAGCACCTGTCGACCTTAACGAGTATATAATCTAGAAGGTATTGCCTGGCAAACAGATAAAAAACCTTATCCAGAGAATTTGCCGCTTTAAAATTTTCAAATAGCTCCCTAGTCTCTTTATAGAGACCTTCCGAATCGGAAGCTGAAAACGGAAAATCCTTCCACAATTCCCTTTCAAATTCTTGAGTGAAAGCGCCTACCCAAATCTGACTACGGAGCCATTGAGGAGCGTCTACTCCGCGAATGAATTTTTCCGCAACGTGTCTAGGGCTAACATATCCTGTTGATAGGGGCAGTAGCGAGCAAAAAGGTTTCAGGACACCATCTCTCAGGACTTTCGGCAATTTCAGATAGTAGTCAGCCAAAATTGAACCAGTGTAGTATTCGTAACCTGCAAAGAGTTCGTCTCCGCCATCTCCTCCAAGGGCCACAGTAACTTTTTTACGAGTAATTTGGGACAACAGAAAGGTTGGGACCATGGACGGATCGGACATAGGCTCATCCTGACGGGAAACTATTTCCGGCAACAGGCTGCCCGCATCAATCGCGCTCAAGGTTTCTTCATAATGGTCCGTACCGAAGCGGGTAGCTACCAACCTTGAATATGGAGATTCGTCATAGCTCGATTCACTGAAACCAATACTGAATGTTTTTATTTCCGGACCAGTTACGAGTTCACTCATTAAAGCGACGACTGCGGAAGAATCGATACCACCACTTAAGAAAACCCCTAGAGGAACGTCGCTTACCAGACGTCTCTTTATTGCGCGGCTCAGCAGATGTCTGATTCTCTCACAACACTCTTCTTCCGACAGGACGGTTTTCTTGCTCGGAACAGGAAGGTCCCAATAACAATTTATGCCTATTGAACCATTTTGGAATGTCATAAAATGGCCGGGTCTAAGCTTTGAAACATTTCTATAAATAGTATTGGGCGTAGGGACATATTCATATGCCAAATATTGAGCTATAGAACGTTTGTCAACCTCCAGCTTGACAAAAGGAAGGCCCTTGAACGATGTTAATTCAGAAGCAAAGGCGAATACACCATTCTGAAGCGTGTAGTAAAAAGGTTTCTTCCCAAAACGGTCCCGTGCTGCAAAAATCGTCTTAGTCTTATTGTCCCAAATGACGAAGGCGAACATCCCTTCAAAGCTGCCGAGACAATCCGATCCGTAACAAATATAAGCTTTAAGAAGAACTTCCGTATCGGATTTAGTTTTGAAAGAAAAGCCCCTTTTTTCAAGATCACTACGTATTTCAAGAAAATTGTATATTTCTCCGTTGAATACTATCACGCTGCCGGTCGAGTCATCGACCATAGGTTGCCAACCAGCTTCCAGATCTATGATGCTTAACCTGCGATGCCCGAGAACAACCGGCGGCTTTACATACACCCCTCCACCATCGGGACCACGATGCCGAATCGCTTCCATCATCCCGTTGATCCAGCGTGTTTGCAGATCTTCAGTCCCTCCCGAGTTTATGAATCCCGCTATGCCGCACATAAAATGTTATCTCCGGTACAGCCGGAACTCCTCAGGTATTTCCCAGAAACGAAATGAAACACATGGTTTCCCATATATCTAAGGTTTTCCTGGCTAGTTTGAATTGCCTGTTAGTCCGGTTTTATTTGACGCCAGGAATTCCCGAAGAGCATTTCTCGCCAGTTGGTCAGCCTGTTCATTTTCGGGGTGTCCAAAATGTCCCTGGACCCAAATCCATTCAATGTCGTGCTTTGAGTTAAGTTCATCCAATTTTCGCCACAGATCCTCATTTTTTACCGGCCTGCGTTGCGATGTTTTCCAGTTTCTAGCTTTCCAGTTCTTCAGCCACTCAGTAATCCCCAGCATAAGGTATTTTGAATCCGTAGCTATACGAATGGAACAACTTCTTTTTAAGGCTTCCAGGGCTTTGATTGCGGCCGTTATCTCCATCCTGTTGTTTGTGGTGGCAGGTTCAGCGCCTGTTAAAGTTTTCTCATGTGCGCCAAACCGTAAAATCGCGGCCCAAGATCCTGGTCCTGGATTTCCTTTACAAGCTCCGTCAGTAAAGATTTCTACTTTAGAATTAGTGCGCGACATTGTCTGGCTGGTTCTCTACTCTATTTCAACCTTTTGTAATCTTAACAATAACTTTTCTTGTTCTTGGACCATCAAACTCACAGAAAAAAATCCCCTGCCACTCACCTAGAACCAGGTTCCCTCCGCTAACTATAGCCTGTATCGATGACCCCATTAGGGAAGCTTTTATGTGAGCGTCAGAGTTTCCTTCAGTGTGTCTATATGACTCTTCGACTGGAATCAATTGTGACAGTTTACGATTGATATCAGAAACAACTGAAGGATCAGCAGCCTCGTTTATTGTTATCCCCGCTGTGGTATGAGGAACATAGACCAAAGCTGTCCCTTCCTTCAGACCGCTTTCGGCTATTGCTCGCTTGATTTCGGCTGTAATGTTCAAGAATTGCATTCTTGAAGCAGTTTTGATCGCAAAAGTAAACATTTCTAGTCACTTTCCGTTGATTCATCAGCACTAAATAACGCATCTGAGAACTGACGGGCGTTAAAATCCCGCAAATCGTCCATTTTCTCACCTATTCCAACGTAACGAATAGGAATCTTCAATTCTTTTGAAATGCCTATAATTACCCCACCTTTCGAGGTACCATCCAACTTTGTCAGAGCGACGCCAGTGACAGGGACAGCTTGATTGAACGTCCTGGCCTGTAATATGGCGTTCTGCCCCATTGAAGCGTCTATTACAATTAGGGTCTCATGCGGGGAGTTGGAAATTTTCTTGCCAAGAGTTTTGTGCACCTTCTTCAGTTCATCCATTAACGGAACACGAGTGTGGAGGCGCCCGGCAGTATCGACCAGGACAAGCTCGACGTCTTCTTTCAGCGCTCGGTCCATCGCTTCAAAAGCTACAGACGAAGGATCAGCCTTGGCCTTTCCCTTCACTACCTCACAGCCTATCCTGTCACCCCATATCTGCAACTGTTCAACCGCAGCGGCTCTAAACGTATCGCCGGCGACGAGCATAACCTTTCGATTCGCTGCTTTGTGCCTAGCCGCAATTTTAGCGATAGTAGTGGTCTTACCGGAACCATTGACCCCAACTACCATGACTACAAATGGCTCCATTCCATAGCCAACCCTAAGAGGGGATTCAACTTTTTCTAGATATTCCCTGATCATCTCCTTGATGTGTTTTATGACCGCTTGTGGATTGTCAATTTCACGCCTTTTGACTCTTTCGGTCACTTGCTCCAATAGCTCATATGATGTTTGAACCCCTATATCAGCCCTGACCAAAGCTTCCTCAAGCCGGTGTAACACTTGTTCATCAAGTTCTCTTTTTCCCAGAAAAACCTCATCAAGGCCTCTAAAGAATCCTTTTCGAGTCTTGGTCAATCCAGTTTTGAGCCGAAAAAGCTCCTGAGGGCTTTGATTTTCCTGGGATAAATCTTCCGGTTCCGGCTGTTCAACATCAATCCTCAAATCATGCTCGTCAGGCTCCTCCAACTCAATTTCCCCAGTTGGAGTCGCATCTGAAACTACTTCTTCTGATGCCTTTTCTTCTAAACGATTGCGTTTAAACAAACGTCCAAAAAAACCTGTCTTCTTTTCCTCAGACATATCAGATCTCTTTCTAAGATAATCAACCTGTCCCACCGATAGTCAACCAGGTCTCGGGGTTATCGGGCGATCCTATTCTCAAGGTCGGCTGGGCGTCGGAAACTGGGGCGCCTTGTCCATCTTTCCCACACGTGCCAATTGAAAACCCCAAGTCATTGCCGACCATGTCTATGTTCATGAGGACTTTGGGACCATTCCCGACAAGCGTAGCTCCACGGACCGGCTCTCCCTGACGACCATTTTCAATCAGGTAGCCTTCAGCTACTTCAAAAACAAAATCTCCATTTACCGTGTTCACTTCGCCACCTCCCATCTTCCTGACCAGAAAACCAAAAGGAGTTGAACTCAGGATTTCACTCGGACTCGAGTTTGAGGGGGCTATGTACGTGTTTGACATCCTCGGGATAGGCTTGTGTCTATAAGACTCTCTACGGCCATTTCCGGTTGTGCCGGCGCCTTGTTTTAAAGCGCTTAACCTATCATACATAAATCCTTTCAGGTATCCATTTTCAATTAATACGTTTCGTCTCGAAGCAACTCCTTCGTCATCAAAAGGATATGAACCCCTTCTGTTTGGCATCGTAGGATCATCAACTACACTAACGGTCTCAGCAGCTATTCTATTTCCCAACTGCCCTGCATAAACACTCATTCTTTCACCAACAATATCGGCTTCCAAACCATGACCTACAGCCTCGTGAATCATGGTTCCTCCCGCCTCACTTTCGAGCACAACTGGCATTCGTCCTGAAGGCGCGTCCTTGGCGCGTAACATCATCAGGGCCCTGGATGTTGAAACCTTCGCAACTTTATCGATAAGGCCTCCATCAAATAATTCCATCCCTACTTGACCACCAACTGATTCATACCCGGTCTGAAGAACGTCTCCAGAACGAGCCGTTACGTGAACAATGAACACAAGCCCCTTTCTTTCGAAATCCAGGACGGTTCCGTCGGAATTTATTTGTAATACGTGACGGTTCTCATCGAAAAAAATACTTCGCGCTTGAATCACTTCCGGACCATACGATCTAACAACATCATCCGCCTGCTTTAAAAGGGCGATTTTTTGCAAAATCCCCGCTCTTGACGGATCAACACGAATACCTGATATAGGCGGCCTTTCGCTAAAAGAAAAACTTACATCACGATCCAGAGGATTCATAGCGGAGGCGTTTTCGATTGCGCTTGCCAGTTTTTTTACGACCTCCATGTCCGTTTGGGTTGAATATGCGTAATAGGTTCGATGATCCTTGATCACTCTTATCCCCAAACCGCAATCAATACCGCTTCTCAAACGATCTACTTTGCCATTTTCGAATATAATCGTGGATCCCGTTTTCTCTTCCAAAAAGATATCAACAAAGTCTATTCCCTGGTTGCACATGAGTCTTTTTACAAGTCGTTTTAGATCGTCAATCTCGGGGCGCATGTCTTTCAAGCCTTTCTCAACAATCCTTAATACTTAACGTACCAGAAACTTTAGCTTTCACACATTTCATTAATTTCCGGACAGTTGGTCCGCCAGAGATACATTCCAAAAAAGATATCATTGAGGATGTTAGCATTAGATCCAAATAAAATATAGAGGACGCAATTCCGGCATACCATAATGTCATTTATAGAAATTATCTTGAAGTCTTCAATATGATTTAATATAATAACTAGCACATATTGATGGAGGCTGAGATGCTCAAAAAATGGCCTAAACCTAGTTTCCTGATCTCAACGGAACTGCATTCTAAAATCGTTAATAATTGTGAGGCGATCAGTCTAATTGACAGCCTGATTGTTGATGTCAGACCCGTTAAATTAGAATTTAAAAAGGAACATGAATCGAAAAGCGTTAAGAGTGATTTTGCATGTTGTTTCGCCAACCATTGATTTATAGGTTAAATGGTCTGACTCATCTATCTCATGGTAAACAGGATCACGAAGCACAACTTAGAAACCAAACGATTTTTAAACGCGTTTAAAGGAACATCCTGCATTTTTCCATTCTCTGGTCGCGTTCTTTTGGCTCTGATCCTGTTCGGAACACTTTGGCCGAGCGTCCTATCAGCATTCCAGACTCAGGGTCCTGCTCGAACGTATCAAACAGCTTGTAAAGAATTTCAACGTTTGATCAAGAATGACGCTCCCCCGTCCGAACAAGCCATGAAAAAAGCGGCCTCGGTGTTTGTCGATTTGCAGAAAAAGGAAAAGGGTGTCAACAAAGTATTTTGCCGATTCTTCGCAGGTAAAGCCTACCTCAACTTATATAAACTTTCGTCAAATCCGGAACATCTCAACATATGCATAAAAAATTATAATGATTTTAAGAAATTGCCCCTCAACCACAAATATTATAAGGAAGCTCTTTTCGACCTAAGAGAGGCATATTTATTAAAAAGAAAGATTAAAAACTCCAAAACTCGTCAAACATGCATACCGCCGGCCAAGAAAGCGCCAGAGCGAGCCGTGGCAAATCACGAAGGCGTTGTATGTCCATCGAATAAACTGGAAACAAGACCTGTTATAGAGGCCAACGCGTGTCAGTCTTTCGTCAAATCCGAATCACTGCAGCAGAGTAAATCACCCCAATTTTCAGATCGTGCTCCGTTAAACCCAGTAGGTAACCCCTTTTTTCAATCCGATTTGACATGCGCCGAGCCCCAGCAACAACCAATCAAGCTAAAAAGCGCGTCCTTGGCTCCACAAGTCATCACCGACGTGAAACCGGTCAAAATCATCCCCGAAGTAATTCATCACAAAAATGGGCCTGTAATTGTAATCGATCCGGGTCATGGGGGAAAAGATCCCGGGGCGGTTTCCTCAGACGGTAAAGTAACTGAAAAGGAAATTGTTTTGGAGATTGCCAAGCTCGTCAAGAAACGACTGGAGGAAACGTATCCAAGCGCTAAGGTGTTCCTGACACGAACGGATGACTCATTTCTCAGCTTAAAAGAACGGGCAAGGATTGCGAATTCCCTGGATGCAGAAGTCTTTATCTCTATTCATTGCAACGGATCTGACTTCAAATCAGCCTCTGGTCCGGAAATATTTTACCTAAGCAAATCAAGTTCCAGGGGAGCCATGAGAGCGGCAGCCCGTGAGAACGGCGTTTCGTTAAGCAAAATGACGGACCTGGAAGCCACACTGGTCGACCTTTTAACAACCTCAAAAAATAGTGAATCAAACAAACTGGCCGACGTTGTTCATGATTCTCTCATTGCCTCGGACTCGGGGGCAGGTATAAAATTTAGAGATCGAGGCGTTAAGCAAGCGCCTTTCTATGTTCTGATCGGAGCCACCATGCCGGCAATTCTCGTGGAATGCGGCTTTGTGAACAACCTTGCTCAGAAAAACTCTGATTCTAGAAAACAATTTGTTAGCTCCGTAGCTTACAAATTGGCGTCAGGGACCGTTAATTATTTGAAAAAGCTTCCATCAGTTGTGCCCTGACCCGATTTTTTGATCTACATGCCCGAAATTCCTGTCAAATGGAAACTTTTAGATCATCCTGCCGACATAAAAATTGAGGTATTCGGAGAAAACCTGGAAAAACTTTTTTTGAACGCTGGGCTGGCTCTTACATTCCTGCTTGTCGGTTCAATAAAACACACCGCGCCAAAATCTGAGAAGACCGTAACACTTGAATCGGGGGGTTTGGATATTTTGCTTGTAGATTGGTTAAGAGAAATTTTGTTCTATTTTGATGTTGAAAAATTTGTTTTGAGTAACGCTGTTGTCACCATTGAAAAAGTCGAGAATTATCAGTTACTGAAAGCAAGTTTATCAGGGTTTGTACTGCCGCATTCGGATGAATTGCCTGACGGCATGGAAATCAAGGGAATCACTTACCACGATTTGTTTCTGGACAAAAATCCAGATGGTTTTGTGGCGCGTGTCATTTTCGATGTTTGATGTCTTATCTTAAAAAAAAGCCTATTGAATGGTAAACCGAAATTGTTGAAAGAAAAACCTTACAAAATTAGACGGCTCGATGATGTACGGTGGGAAATACCCAAGGTGGGATCCATGAGGGTCCCCGGTCTAATTTATTCCGATTCAAATCTTTTTCCGGACATTGAAAAGGATAATAGTTGTGATCAGGTTTATAATGTTGCGCATCTCCCTGGTATCGTCAACATGTCCATTGCTTTACCAGACATACACTGGGGATATGGTTTCCCAATAGGCGGCGTGGCAGCGTTTGATCTTAATGAGGGCGTCGTATCACCGGGAGGTGTGGGATATGACATTAACTGCGGGGTTCGCCTCGCCACAACCGGCCTCTCAAGAGATGATGTCACACCCCGGATAAAGGAGTTGGTCGACTCGCTCTTTTCCAACATCCCATGCGGATTGGGATCAAAAGGTAAAATTGGGCTAAATAGAAGGAGCTTGACCGAAGTTACCAAATTTGGGGCGAGGTGGGCAATCAGACAGGGGATGGGAGACGAGTCGGACCTTGAACGCATCGAAGATCAGGGGGTTATCGAAAGCGGGGAATCGGCGTCAATCAGCGATCGTTCGTTTGAAAGAGGTAAAGATCAGTTAGGTACTCTCGGCTCAGGAAATCACTTTATCGAAATAGGTTTTGTCTCACGGCTATTCGACGAAAAAGTGGCAAAATCGTGGGGTCTTTACTTAGATCAGATAACCTTGATGATCCATACGGGCTCTAGAGGTTTCGGTCATCAGATATGCGATGAATTCCTCTCCAGAATGATAAAAAGTGTAGGTAAGGAGAAAATAGATCTACCGGATAGGCAGCTTGCGTGTACCAGACTTAATACTCCGTTGGCTCGAGAATATTTGACGGCAATGGCTGCAGCGGCAAATTTCGCTTTCGCCAATCGACAAATTTTGATGAATATGGCTCAAGACACATGGGAACGATCGATGGGGCTTTCTCCACATGAATTGAAACTACACCTGCTTTATGACGTGTCACACAATATCGCCAAAATTGAAACACATTGTGTCGGCGGCCAACCGAATAAATTGTGTGTGCACCGTAAAGGCGCCACGAGAGCCCTGCCACCAGGACATTCTCTTTTGCCCTCATTTTTTGCGCATACAGGTCAACCTGTGTTGATTCCCGGGGATATGGGCAGGTCCTCGTTCATTCTTGTTGGCGCTAAAGGATCAATGGAACAAACTTTTGGTTCGACCTGCCATGGAGCCGGCCGAGTATTATCCAGAAACGAAGCGATTAGAAAAACAAAAGGGCGCTCCGTTGAGCAGGAACTTTTGAACCGTGCCGTGTATGGACGCTCCGCGGGACGAAAGACAATGCGGGAAGAATTCCCTGAGGCCTACAAGGATGTGAGCGCTGTCGTAGACGTTGTGCAGAAAGCCGGCCTAGCTCGAAAAGTAGCAAAAATATCGCCAATTGGGGTTATAAAAGGCTGACAGGCTTCATATCATTTTGCGCTGCCGTCCAAATATAGGGCTTTCAGGCACAAAACAATAAAGCGTAGCCGCCACTGTTAGCAAGAAAGCGCCGATTACCCATATGAACCCAAAATCCTGAACGTTTTGCAATTCAGTCATTTTCCCCCCCGCAAACATTCCTAGAATTTGAGTTATTAACCCAGCTCCCAAAATATTAAAAAGGTTCATCGCCGTCATGGCTTGCGCGCTTATATCAGGCGGAACAAGTTCTTTAATGTGCGCGTATGAAATTTGGCCCGGCGCCGCAAGCATTCCCATCCCGAAAAATGTCGAAAAAATAACCCAGGATTCGACTCTTTGAGACCAGAAGCATACTGAGAAAGTTAACATCGCTGACAACAAAAATGTGGCGACAACCACCCCTCTGCGTGACTTCAAGACCTTATCACTAAGGTACCCAAAAAAAGGTAATCCTAACATGTAACCAAATCCAAGAAAAAGTAACGCATCCGCTGCAGCCCTTTCATTAAGCCGCAATCCATAGACTAGAAACGGAGTGGCCCACAAACCTTGCAGGGCCACAAAATAACCGTATCTAACAAAATTCCCGAAACTTATCGCCCAGTACCCGTACATGCGAAACAGCTTCCACAGACCTCCCAGCAAATTTTTTCCCTGGACAGCGGGCCTAATAGAATCGGGAGGGAAATCCCTGATCACTGTAATGAATGATATCACTACAAGACCCCCGAACAGTGTGAAAACCAGAAAGCAGGCGCGCCATCCTATTAGTTCGCTCATCAGGGCCAGAGGAGTGGCTGCAATCAAGTTCCCCAAAACTCCTATCGCCACAACAGAGGCGCCGAGGGAAGCAAAACGGTCGAGTGGAAACCACACTGCCAACAGGACCAGTATGATCATCAGGTTGCCACCCAACCCCACTCCAAGCAAAAATCGTCCTAAAAGCAAATACCCATAAGACGGGCCAAGAGCAAAAATAATCCCACCCGTTGCGGCGACGCAACCCAGAAAGAACATGCTAACACGAGCACCCACACGATCTAGCGCCAATCCCAATGGTAATTGACATATGGCAAAACCATAAAAGAATGAAGCAGACAGGTTCCCCAGGTGTGACGAGTCCAAGTTGAAATCCCTGATGAGAGCCGGAGAGATTACTGCGACCGAGACCCGGTAAAACATTGAGACAATAAAATTTAGAGTCCCAAAAATAAAAATGGCCCATCTTCTGCGACTTAATGGGGCAGGATCGTGAAAAGGAGGCATTTGCTCGCTCCGTAAATTCAACGTGGCGCCTTGAAAACTTCGCTGCCGTGACGAATTTCAACAAACCAGCTAATGGGGAACCCTGAAAATTTTATGAAAAAAGATAAATTAAAATGCATGATTTTGTAAAATCTGTAATTATTTTTTTGAGTGTCCGTCAAAATATTTGGATTATTCTGATCTAGATAAGCTCTTGAACCTTCGCGCGAAAACCCAAAAACTTCTTGACAAAACCTCACATTTATTATACGCATTGTATATTCCGTAAATTTTGTCGTTAATGTTAAAAGTTCTTTTTAACTTTTTAGTCTGGCGATAGGAGTGTTCTTTCGCCGTTTTAGGATTAGGAGGATATGGCTATGAGACGTGGATTCATCCTTTTCGTCGGTATTCTGACGTTGGCTCTGGTTCCGGCGATGGCTTGCGCTCAGAACTCTGGGGCTTTTGGGTTGTCCGGATTGCCGAGCATGCCGTCATTTTTCGGAGGCTCCAGTAATTGTGGAGGCGGCAACCAGTGTTCTGGATTTGCACCGGAGTTTTATGTTGGTTGGGGGATTCCTCAAAACCGTAACACGAGTGTGTCGCTCACCGCTGATAATCAGGGAGCAGCCAATATTCAAAATATCAATCTCAATCTCCCGATTGGTGGCCTTTGGCTAGGTACCGCCCTCCCGGTTTGTTTAACCGATAATTTGTCTTTGGTAGCGACCGGCTGGTATCTTGTCCCTGGATACGACAACCTTAATACCAATACTTACACGACTGGCGCGAACCTTATTGTTTCAAATGGTAATACTAGGACCAATGTTCTTCTTCCTACCCTCATGGGAGTTGACTGGGGAGCCAAACCTTATTGGTGGTTCGTTGATGGCGCGTTTGCATACACATTAGCCGGATCGAGTTGTGGTGGAACCTGTCTCGGTTCAGGTTTTTCAATTTTAGCTGGCGTCAGGTACGATTATTTCTCGGTGGCAGTAACCAATCCCAGCAACTTCAACAATTATGTGGTGTTCGGAAATCAGGATGAAGGTAATGTGGAATCCCGAGCGGTCATCCCTTTTGTCGGATTTCAGACCGTGTTTAGAGACAGTGTTCAAAACCTGAGTGTCAGGTTCTTGGGAATTCCTACTATACTCGGTTCCAGCAATATTGGTTTAACCACAAATATAGGAAGGTTTGAGTACGATAACATTAACTATAATAAAGGCGGTCAATTTTACGAGATATTTGGTGAGTATACCAGGAAGTTTTTCGGATCGTCTCAAGCTGGTGTCTTTGCCAGATGGAATACCGCAACCGCCAAGAGTTCAGGCACTGGCCAGATCAACAATGTTGGCGCTGGACAAGTAATCAATTCGGCCATGCAAGACACGTACAGCTTGTCACTTTATAGAAGTTCGTGGACCCTAGGTGGCGTGGTTACTCTGGATTTTGCTACACCATTTTGATCACAATCTACAACTTTAGATTCCGGCCTCACCACATGGCCTGATTCTCATCAGTCTTTAGTAGAAAGGCCCTCCATAAAGAGGGTCTTTTTTTATTCAATTCCACTATTTTTTTCACCGAGCATGCGATAATTTATTTTATGTGGGCTGACTTTATTGTGATTGACGGTAGGGATAGAGGTAACTGTACCATGGTTGGTCCTGACGAGTATAGTGTTTGGGTTTCGCGTGAAAAGATGGGAAAGAACGCTAAGGCCATTGAAGAGTACTACGAAGAATTGATTCATAAAGTGCAGAGGATCGATCCCATCACCATTGCCGAAACGGTAGACGCTCACTATAGAGGGGGGGATGGAATTCCGCGCCTTGTTATTCCTTTTCTCACAAGCTGGTTCACTCTTGATCTGCTTCCCTATCGTCTACGGGCAGAACATCAGGAATTTGACACTATCACCATGAAGGTTTTGGTACTGCAGCATCTCATTACGGCTGCTGAAAATCAAGGATCAGCAGTAAGGGTAATGAACCAGTGGATCGACCCGAGGTCACTTCAATTTGGGGCAATTTTGGGCTCTCACTTTGCAAAATCCACCATGGAACTTTTGGATGCGTTTTTCAGCGCAGGTCGCGACTCCACAATCGCTAGAGCATTGCAGTGGGGAGGTAGACCGAATGATCTTGGAGACATCGGGTTTACCTTCTATTTTTTCCCACGTTTGCCTGTTGCTTTGATACACTGGACCGAGGACGAGGAATTTGGCGCATATAGCAAGATACTCTACGATGTTTCCGCTAGTAACTATATGTCTACGCACGGATTGACCGCGCTCACGGATTTCCTTATTCATAGACTCGCTGAAGATTAGTCAGGGTCTGCAGTCTAACACCGCTCGTAGCTTTTGTGGCGGAGAGGGGTTCACTTCGTTTGGTTTTCAGTGCGGTTATTATCCTTCTCGCCTAACTTTTCTTCAAGCTGTTTGACCCATGGCCTGATCATTACAGCATGTGGGCTGTCAGAGGCTTTGTCCAGAAACATCTTCCAGACTTTGAGAGCGCCTGGCAGGTCTTTCTTGTCGTCTCTCAGAACTATCCCAAGATTAAACATGGCCAGTGTTTGATTGGGATCCATCTCTATGGCTTTGCGAAATAGTTTAACTGACTCGTCCGTCTTACCCAATCTGCGATAGGCCACGGCCATGTCCGTTGTTATCTCAGCATTCTTAGGGTCTATCTTGAGGGCCTTGTCATATATTTGAATGGATTTGTCATATTGCCCCATGTCGAAATAGTCTCCACCCAACTGTATTAACGCCTGTAAATTGTTGGGGCTGGACTCCAGAATATGCTCTATCTCTGAGATACGGGCTTTAATTTCCTCTTTGGGGTTGTTTTCTTGGCCCTTTTGGACCTGATGGACATCCGTGGCGCGTAAATCCAATTTCCAAGCTGAAATCCCTATGCCAGTGAGGACACCAGCGATAAAAACAAGCGACATTCCAATCAATGAACCCGTTTTTTTCACTTTATCGCTCCGCAAATCAGTTGTTTAATTATAATGAATGAAGTGTCTAAATTGAAGTCTACACTTCATAATCTTGGATAATCTCCGTTGATTAGTGATAGAATATAGGCAATATGTCAAGTGACACATCCTCTTGCGAAGAATCGGTCTGGCGTTTCCTGTGACACGGTCGAACTTCCGGAATATTTAAGGGAGATATCTCCCGAGTTTAATGCTAATCACGGAAAGGATGATCATGGAAGATTTGAAACAACAATACAAGAAGGTTATGGACGATCATTTTCCCGATGAAATGACAATAAGTTTTGGACATCAAAAACTTCTGTACAGAAAGAAATCATGGAAGATAGCTGACTCAAGCGGAGCATTGGTTGAAAAAGGGTTAAGATATGGAGAGAATCCCGGGCAAGAGGCTGCCCTATATGAACTATGCTCCGGCAATCTTGAACTTGGGGGCTGTAAATTCATACAACCTGGACACAGCCTCGTCAGTGGCCTCTCCGAAGAAAACATGATTCAAGCAGGAAAACATCCGGGAAAGATCAATCTGACCGACGTGGACAATGCTCTTAATATTATGAAATTTCTTATGAATAAGCCTACGTGCGCAATCATGAAACATAATAATCCATCCGGTGTAGCCTCGGGCGCTACAATCTCGGAGGCTTATCGTCGCGCGGACATGGCGGACAGAATCGCCGCATTTGGTGGGGCCGCTGTATTCAATCGACCAGTAGATATCCAAACTGCTCAAATGATCTCAGAAAACTATTTGGAAGTCGTGGCAGCTCCCGATTACGAACCAGGGGTTGTTGATATACTCGTAAGAAGAAAAAATCTCAGAATTCTGTCAATACCCGGAATTGACAAACTGGAAGAATACGGTGAACTCAAGTTTGTAGATTTCAAATCACTGATCGATGGGGGCTTGATTGTGCAGCAATCACCGGTTAACGCTGTGAAGTCTGCCTCTGATTTGAAGCTTGCTGAAACAAATTATAAGGGCATACGGTATTTTATAGAGCGCTATCCGACCCCGCTAGAAATTGAGGACATGATATTCGGGTGGGCTGTGGAACAAGGAGTTACGTCCAATTCTATAATATATGTCAAAGATGGTTGCACTGTAGGCATTGGGACAGGTGAGCAGGATCGAGTCGGTGTGGCTGAGCTTGCTGTAATAAAGGCTCACATAAAATACCGTGATAGAATATGTTTTGAACGTTATAAAATACCATACAACGAAATAACCGACCTTGAAATCAAGTCTGAACTTGAGCAGGAAACGATTGAAGCAGGCGCCGGATTATTCAACTCGATAATGGTTTCCGACGCGTTTTTTCCGTTCAGGGACGGAGTCGAAGTAGGCATCAAGGCCGGCGTTTCAGCCATAGTTCATCCAGGCGGATCCGACCGTGATTACGAAAGTATTCAGGCCTGTAACGAAGCAAAACCGCAGGTTACGATGATGTTTACCGGACAAAGAGCATTTAGGCATTAAGCCTCTACGAGAATTAAAATTAACATTTGATCTGTCAAGTTGGTGGAAAAATTAATGAAGCGTGGTCTCCAGCTATTGACGATATTTGTAACAATGATTTTTTCTTCGGCCTATGGCGCCGATTCCGCGTTTGTCGATGCGGACAACGAAATTGCACGATGTGACAAGGTTTTGAGAGACATTTCATCTATGCCTGATAAATATGTTCCCAAAGAATTATTTCAAAAAGCACGCGGCTTGGCCATATTTCCAGGCGTCCTAAACATTGGCGCCTTATTGGGAATAGAATTAGGAAAAGGCATAATATTAAGAAGAGACCAGGAAACTCTTAGATGGTCGAATCCCGCTTTCTTTATTTTTCGGAGCGGAAGCATTGGGTTACAATTGGGCGCTCAATCGATAGATTTAATTCTATTGTTTATGGATGAAATAGGGCTTCAAAGATTGTTGGAAGAAAAACTTATACTTGGAGCCGATGTATCCGTAAGTGCAGGGCCACTTGGCCGAGATACTTCAGTGGACACTAATTTGAGACTTAAATCTCAAATTCTATCCTATTCAAAGACAAAGGGGTTGTTTGCAGGTTTGTCGATTAACAGTGGCGTCATACAACCAGATAGGAATACTAACGAAGCTTTTTATGGAACTGATGTTTCGGTTCAGGACGTTTTGTACGAAAACAAGGGAACTCAAACGGACAATATACGAACTCTTCTCGAAACTATTAATTCCATAACCAGATAATTTGAAGTTCTAGATTTACGTATTCCACGAAAAGTTATTTGCCGTCAGGGTCCTGTTTCGAACCAGCCTTTTGGAGATCACTTTCGTTCAATTTTAGATAACTTTCCGCCTGCTGGATCAAGTTTTTAAGATCAGGGGCGGACATTGTGTGTAGATAGTCAATCTCACCTTGAATTTCTTTCAATATATTTGCGAGCTTGGCTTGACGCTCTTCAATGGTCAACAGGGTCTCCGCAAGTTCCTGAGATTTTCCGGGGGTCCTGCTAAAACTACTTTTGTTCAACAACCATACGGCGATTGGGAACCCGAGAGCTATGAACACTAACAACAAAACCATCAACTTCAAATATTTTATTACTTCGTAGCTGGCCAGTTTGTTGAAATAGCTCCGATCCTCAGCTTTTTCGCCTGTGACTTTAATTGATTGAAGTGTCTTTTCAATTTGTTCAAATCTGTTTTCAATCGAAGCCGGGGTGAGATTCTCAGCCGTAATGCTTTTGTCGGTTGCCTGATTTGAGGCATTTTCATCTACAGCAAATAATGGAGAGACACTGAAAGCCGTCAACGCAGAGAAAGCTGTCAACGACAAAAGTAAAATACGCCAATGGAATTTGATTGCTGCTGCGCACTTCCGAGATATCTCCCAAGTGGTCCTTTTCAAGAGCATTCGACTTCCTCCTTTAATTAATCAGACCTATTTGACGTCCTACGCGTCCACAAATTTCAACTACCTTTTCCAGGTCTTCCAGCGAATGAGTGGCCATAAGACACATCCGGATCCTTTGGCCTCCTGGTGGAACAGCCGGGGAAACCACACAGTTGGTAAAAATCCCTTCATCGAACAGAAGGCGCCAAAAGATTGCTGCGCGGGCATCATCTCCCACTATCATAGGTACTATCGGCGTCTCGGTAGGCCCTGTTTCAAATCCCAAATCAACAATTTCTTTTAGCAGAAATTTGGTATTTACCCAAAGCCGCTCGCGAATTTCAGGCTCAGTTTTTATCACGTCAAGGGCCGCTTGAGCAGCAGCGATTGAAGAAGGGGGCATTGACGCTGAGAATATGAGGGCCCTGGAATTGTGTCTGATATAATTTATTACAGCAGTGTCACCGGCGATAAATCCTCCCAGTGACGCTAAAGACTTGCTAAAAGTCCCCATAACAAGGTCTACCTGACCCGTTAAATTGAAATGTTCAAGAGTTCCCCTGCCTGTTTTGCCCAGAACCCCTATGCCGTGGGCATCGTCAAGCATTATTCGGGCCCCGTACTCTTTGGCTACTGAAACAATTTCCGGTAAAGGAGCAATATCTCCTTCCATACTATAGACCCCGTCGACAATAACCAGCACTCCATTCGAATCACCGCTGGCCTCGAGATTCCGTCTTAAAGACTCTGGGTCATTGTGGCGGAATCGTCTTACTTTTCCGAAGGACAGCCTGACTCCCTCAATAATACTAGCATGTACAAGCCTATCAACTATGACTGTGTCATTTCGACCCAATAGCGGCGCTATAGCGCCCTGGTTAGTTAGAAAACCCGTAGTAAAAACCTGAGCGGATTGCTTACCTACAAATTCGGCCAGAGAAGCTTCCAACTGTTCGTGCATCTCCAAAGTGCCATTCAAGAATCTAGAACCGGAACAACTTGTCCCATGTATCTCGAGGGCCTTCATTGCCGCTTCCTTAACCCTAGGGTGCGTTGTCAATCCCAAGTAGTTGTTTGATCCGACCATAATCATGTCTCGGCCGTTTACCGTTACATGCGGCCCATTTAAAGTGGAAATTGCCTTGAAGTAAGGATAGAACCCCAACTCAATCGCTTCTTTTTCTCGTTTGAAGGAATAACACTTTTCAAAAAGATCTTTCATGTCGTAGAGCTTTCAAGAAAGGTGGCAAACCTGCTGGAGACTTTTATCTCGAGCATTGTGATCTCACGGATATTAGATAATTTGCTTTGAACAAAGACATTGTAATCGTCATTATATCGTCACGTCAAGGATCTGATATCGGCTGTCCGTTTGACAACCCGAACCAAAAAAAACCGATCACCGACGTAAAGCCGGTGATCGGGCATCGGTTCAACATTTGTTATGTTCCGTATTATTTCTTGACGTCGCCTGTCGCCGCTCCGTGCAATTTAACCTCAACCTTTTCTTCCAGGCCCTGGTAATACTTTTGCAGGATGGCCACAACTTCAGGTCGCGAGAACTCAGGCGGCAACTCTCCTCCCTCGGACAGGGTTTTTCGCACCATCGTTCCTGATAGAAGTAACCGGTCAGCCTTTCCGTGAGGACATGTCCTCATGGAAGCCATGCCTCCACATTTGAAACAATGGAATGTCCAATCAATGTTAAGAGGCTGAAGTTCGAGCGATCCTTCAGGAATTTGATCAAAAATCTTTTGCGCGTCAAATGGTCCGTAGTAATCGCCAACTCCGGCATGATCCCGGCCTACGATGAGATGGCTACAACCATAGTTTTGTCTAAAGACACCGTGCAACAGAGCTTCCCTCGGACCGGCGTATCTCATTTCCATAGGATAACCCTTGGTTACGACTGTGTCTTTAACAAAATAGTTGTCAACAAGAGCGTTGATAGCCGCTACCCGAACGTCGGCCGGAATATCACCCGCCTTCAATTTGCCTAACAACTGATGGATAATTACTCCATCCATAACTTCAACGGCGATTTTAGCCAGAAATTCGTGGGACCTGTGCATCGGATTACGTAACTGAAGGGCCGCAATTCGCTTCCAGCCTTTTTCTTCAAATATCGCCCTTGTTTGAGCGGGCGTACCATAAAGATCGCCATATTCTTCAGGAAATCCACCTTCGGTCAGCACCTTCACAGGACCGGCAAGATTATATTTCCCCTGGGCCATTACTTTCTGCACGCCAGGATGTTCCATATCGTCCGTGGTGAAGACCTTCTTGCATTCATAAGCTTTGTCGATGGTGTACTTCTCGGTGACCTTCATGGTGGCGATTGTCTCACCACTATCGGAATCGACCAAAGCAATTTCATCACCTTCTTTAACAGTTTCATCATCAGTGGAAACGGTGATCGGAATGGGCCAAAACAGGCCGTTAGCCATCTTAAATTCGTCGCATACGCCTTTCCAATCAGCTTTTGTCATGAAACCTTCAAGTGGTGTGAACGCGCCGCAACCCATCATAAGAAGATCGCCTGTTTCTCTGGATGAGATATTAATTTTCTTGAGAGTTTCGGCTCTTTTTTTCTCTCCCGCCAACGCAGCGCCTGATAACATTAAAGGTTTTAATTCCCCACCACCGTGAGGTTTTACCAGCTTGCTTTTCGACATTTGTGGTCCTCCTTGAACATTATGTCCTGTTTAAAGCACGCCCCGAGTACGAGTCGGAAAGCCTTTCAGACTCCCATCTCATGCGTGGGGGTGTCTTTTCGAAGTTGTGGTAAAAACTGAAATGAATGATCAGTTTAATTGCGACAAAGCTGCTTGTCAAGGGAAAAGCATGAGATTTAAAACTGTTACGCGTCTAGTCGGGCTTGTTTTTACCGCGCAAGCTTGTCAGCTTTCCCCCTTTTGAGTTGAAATAGACCTCGTCAGTGATTTTCAAGGCAGATTCGCTGAAACAAGATCAGGAATTTTCCAATGGGCTAAAACTGGTCCCATTGGAGAATTGGTAAATCTTTTGGCTACATGCATTCCAGCCATGTCTTGCGCTGAAAAATAGGCCAACGGGTTATACATTTGGTTAGCCACCCTAACTTCTAAGTGAAGATGCGGTCCGGTAGATCTGCCCGTATTACCTATCAAAGCAATTTTCTGACCTCTGTGAATCACTTGTCCTGGTTTAACCAGAATCTTGGACAAATGGGCGTAGTATGTGTAAGCGCCTCTTCCATGATCCACCAAAACAGCGTTGCCATATCTCCTGAAACGCTTCTGACTGCCTGTATAGACCACTCTTCCGTCCGCGCAAGCTAAAACCGAGTTGCCAATAGGCGCAGCTATGTCTAACCCTTTATGGAAACTCCCCCAACGAAACCCAAAGGGCGAAGTCAAAACCCCGTGGGGAACCGGGAACTTCAGCTCCGGGACGTTTGGGTGTCTCAAACCCCGAATTGCGCTTGCGGCAAAATGGCGGGATTTGGAATCGGCGGCGCCTAACATGGGAGCTGTTTGATTTGGAGAATTTTTCAGGTCCGTATCTGGCAATAACGCTGAAGCGGGCAGAAACAAGGTTTCGCCACCAGAAAATTTGTAGGGTGGCGCCAATTTATTGACGACAGCCACAGATTTCAGGTCCAGCCCATAGACATCACATATGTGAACAAGTGTGTCACCCTTGTTTACTACATGAAAGGCCCCTTCCTCATCCGTCGGGAACTTGGGCTTTTCAGTATTTTGAGTGGTAGATTTTTGGAATGAGGCATGAGCTACAGATGATTTTATTGCGGCTAGGTTAGCGGAACAACCTGACAAAACTGTTACTGATAGAATAATTGAAAAACAAATTTTGAGATTTGTCATGTTTTGAGTCAGCCGCTTAACGTTTAAACATGCGGATTATTTTATCTGTTTAGACGGATATGTCAACTATTTTATTTTATATATTAATAAGTTATTTTTGTTATTAAATATATTACATAATGTTTATTATGTTTATGATCAATTATAATGGAGTTTATTGTGTTTTACAGATACAGCTAAATTGCAGTTTGCTAATTGGTTCCTTTTCAAGGTAACAAACTAAGGCCGATACAAATTACATTGCATCGGCCTTAGACAAAATATTGCCGTTCGATAGCTCTTAAATTTTGTTACTTTTGAGCAGGCAGTCCGGGCGTAGTTACCGGTTTGGGCGCCGGCGCTACCGCGTGGTTCGGCTGATTCTTGGCCTCTTCTTCCTTCATTCTTTGGGCTTCTTCGGCATACTTCTTAGCGTTTAGAGAAGAGATCTGCTGTTTAAGGAGTATCAACTCCTGGTCATAACTCTTGACCTGTCTGGCAAGGTTGCTTTTTGCGGAATTCTTTATCTCGTCAATTTGTGAATCAATCTTGGATATCTGAGAATCCAACTGGACTCTCTGTTTGATCAAATTGTCGGCCTGACCCATCAGGGACTTGATCTGCTGATCCATAGTTCCGTCACTCTGTTGCCTGGCCTGGTTTATCTGGGCTTCAACACGCTCAGCTTTTTGCTGTAGCGCGGTGATTTGAGACGCCAGGTCCTCAGCGAACACGCTCGACCCAAAACTAATTAGCAGAACTGAGGCGGCAAGTAAGAATATTGCGGCTTTTTTCATGGGGCAACTCCTCGAAAAGATGTACAGGAATAGGCTACAGCCTTATTCGAAAGTCGTAATAGCATAATTTATAAAAAAATCAAGGTAAAAGATTATTTTGTTAAAGCAAATAAAATTATTAAATATGTTTAAGTCTGTTTTTATTGTTTTTTTTACATGTACGTAAAATACGCCACTTGTCATGGTCACAAAAACTTTTGGCGGTATTTTTTTCTTCGACAAAATCGCTAATTTTTCGTTTACTTTCTATGAATCAGATGATAGAGCACGCAAACAAAGTATCGTTGTAATGCCTCGGCGATTCTAGTAAAAGGTCGGACTCGATATCAGGAGATTTGGTCCGTTGTCACTGAAGCGCCTCAGTAAATATTATTACCGACAATTAAAGGCTTGGTCAAAAATGTATCGGCTGAGCATTCCAAAATTGTTTATGAAAGCGTCCGTGTTGTGCTTGGCGGCCGCTTTGCAGAATGGTCTATTCTGTTCTGTGTGTTTTTCGGCTAATTCACCTATGCCAGGGGAAGAGAGATCCAGCCTTTTTTACGCCATCACCCATTTTTCTTCGTTCGCTTACGGCATATTGTTTCTGGTTTTCTGTCTCTCTTTATTAAATTTGCTGCTTAATCTTAGAATTTCTCGTGGGTGGAGTTGGCCGGCCCGGATATTTGGCCCCGTTTATCCGCAGGGCGTCATGATAAGACCTGTAGGACGCTCTTCAGGAAAGCCAGGGCGTCGTTACGCTTCACATGACCCGGATATACACAAGCTGAATCCAAACCCGCTGGATGATGGGATCGTAGCCGTAAGGACCCTGGCCAAAGATAGCGCTCAATCGACTCTGTTTCCACCAACACCCTTGGATGGGGCCAATCATCACCTGCCAAAATTCGGGTCAATTTCGGATCAACGTCCTAATGAGCCCAAATTGGTTGAAAAAGATGATTCTAAAGCCTCATTCGCCAAGGAATTCAGGTTCTCTTCCGCTGTCGATGTGCCGTCACAAGAGGAACTTGAGCGCAGGGAAAAAGAACGACTTGTTGTGTCAGGCTCTGTCGTCGGTCCTGACAACAAACCGGTGGAATCTGCCGTAGTTTATCTGACTGACGCTGACGGGGCAAAGACGGGCCAATCTTGTAGAAGTAGCGCGGAAAATGGTTTTTTCAAAGTCCTAGTTCAGGAAGCTGGATCTTATTTACTCCACGTTTATAAGCGCGGCTTTGCGATGGCAGGTGATGTGCCCATACCGATTCCGGTTGAATCGGGCAAGATTGAAGGACTCGTTATAAACTTGGTGTCACAGGGATGCTTGATCCAGGGTCGAGTTATTCTTGAAGATGGCGCAGTTCCCGTACCAAATGTCAAGGTAAAATGTATTTGCAAAAGTGAAGGATTTGTAGGGACGTGCTCCACAGACGACGTCGGATATTTCAGATTGTCAAATGTTCCAGTTAATTCTGAATGTTTTCTGGAAGCCATCGGCTCAGACGGTAATACTCTAGCTAAAACTGAAGTGTTTGAAACCGTTCAGAAGAAACAACTTTACAAAGATATAAAGATACCCATGGTTCAAACATATTTAAATAATAGCTCCCCTGAGGTTTTCAACCCATTTATTGAACCTAAAGAGAATGATGAACATAACGACGTTGTGGTTGCGGCTTCAGGCGTCTGACATCAACATCTGATAAATTTCGTAAAGTTTTCCCTGTTGAATTTCAAACTTCCACTCGAGACGCTTCTAAGACGGGGGTCGGTTATTTTTGTGAGCATCTGCCATGCTAAACCTGACAAAATTTCCAATTTTTCAAGTTTGTCCAATTTGTTAAGAAAAACCGCTACCTGGGCATTTTTCGGGACATTACGTAATGCTCCATCAGCATGGTTGAACAGTTCAACAATTTCTTTAACAGTTATTAATGCGCCGTGAACCAAGCCGGTCACCCGTAAAAATTCATGTAAACGGAATACGTTTTCCTGATTTGCCTTTGAATACATCGAGTCCAAACCAATTACTGGAATCACAAGGTCTGTAAAGTCGGGGATTACGGGTTCGGATTCGATTGGGGCCTTGATTGGTCGTCCTGATGCGCCATCAGCCTCAAGTATGACATGATCCGCCCATGAAAGCATGGAATATATCTGTTGATCTGTTACTCCCAAGACTTTCCCGCTGTTCGGGTCAATGTCAAGCCCAATTGTTATGTGTCTAAATAGTTGTAGCCGTTGTATTATCTGATCACCTCGGGGAAATTTGTCCGCAAACAAAGATAGAAGTGGCGATTGGTGAGGTTCCGGTGGAAAAATCTTGGTAGATGTCGTTGAAATTACTGTTTTGCCGGCGCCAACGAGACTCTCGGCCAAGGCGTACATCAGTGATGTCTTTCCTCCGGCCCCAATCAACGCTACGCATCGGGAACCTGAATCAATTCCCAAAGCTGAAACTAAATCTGGAAATTTCATGACCTCCATTTTCATCGATTCGGCTTCCATTGATTGTTGCCCAAGAATATGACTAAAAAGGCTTTGTTTTGTTTTTTATTCCGGAATTTTGCACAGCCCGGGATTTAGGCGATTATAAAGCGCAATCTGTTCATTGAACGAAAGTTTTACCTTTTTATTCGGGCCTTTTATATTATGGCAAAGTCGGCAGCGAGATTCAGAGCAATTTTGGCACATTTTGCAGTCATGACAGGGACTTTTTATTAAAGTTTCTTTTTCTTCTAAACTTGATTGCATGATCCAACCTCCGGTGATAATTTACAACCGCTTTCAATCAAGTCAATTTTATTGCGCGAAAAGCCGATTATAAGAGAGGAAAATACCAATGGGCGCAGGAATCATGACAGAAACCGACTTTACGGACCTGGCTCTTGTAGGCCGTGGAAAGGTTAGAGACATTTACAAAATTGAAGGTAAGTTGGTGATTGTTTCGACTGACCGACTGTCGGCTTTTGACGTTGTTCTACCTGATCCGATTCCGCACAAAGGAGAAGTCCTCAATAGGTTGAGCGTATTCTGGATGAAAAAGACCAACCATATAGCTCCAAACCATCTCATCACTGATAACATTAATCAGTATCCAGTCGAACTGGCAAAGTATTCTAAACAGCTCAAAGGCAGAAGCATGCTGGTCAAAAAGGCGTCCGTATTCCCGGTGGAGTGTATTGCGAGGGGCTACATAATTGGGAGTGGATGGGCTGAGTACAATTCTACCGGCTCAATAAGCGGGATTCGTCTACCAAAAGGGTTGAAACAGGCTGAAAAGCTGCCTGAACCGGTGTTCACTCCGTCTACAAAAGCCGAGATCGGAGAACATGATCAAAATATATCTTTTGACAAAGTGGTGAACATCCTGGGGGCTGAGACCGCAAAATGGTTACGAGAGAAGACTCTTGAAATCTACAGATTTGGAGCGTCCTGGGCTGAGAAACGGGGCATCATTATTGCCGACACTAAATTTGAATTTGGAGTAATAGATGGTGATCTGTCTATAGTAGACGAGATTCTGACTCCCGACTCTTCACGCTTTTGGCCTATGGACCAATATAGGGTCGGCACGTCACCACCCTCGTTGGACAAACAATATGTCAGGGACTATCTGGAGGGCCTGAACTGGGACAAGAAACCTCCAGCTCCTGGACTTCCTACCGAAGTAATTAATAATACATCGGGGAAGTATTTAAATATTTATAGAATACTCACGGGTTCTGACCTGTGATACAAGCATGACGCCAGATTTTTGAGCGCCCCAGGATCTGGGGCTATGTAGAGCAAGTAATTGGGAACACAATCTTGGGCTTTCCCCCGGTTTTTTTGGAGGACACATGTATAAAAGCACCAAATTTATATTTGTTACCGGTGGAGTTTTGTCTTCGTTAGGTAAGGGCCTGTCTGCGGCCTGTATCGGAGCCTTGATGGAGTGTCGGGGGCTCACTGTAACCCTGCTCAAAATGGACCCTTACATCAATGTCGATCCCGGAACCATGAACCCATTTCAACACGGAGAGGTTTTCGTTACAGACGACGGAGCTGAAACAGACCTTGATCTCGGTCATTATGAGCGTTTCACCCACGCTGTGTTACGTCAAAAAAATAACTTTACTACCGGCCAGATTTACGACGCTGTCATCCAAAAAGAAAGAAGAGGTGAATACCTAGGTGAAACTGTTCAAGTTATTCCCCATATAACGGATGAAATTAAAACAAAAATCAGAAGCTTGGGTAATGGTGTGGATGTAGCCATTGTAGAGGTTGGTGGAACAGTTGGAGATATCGAAAGTCTTCCGTTCTTGGAGGCGATACGTCAGTTAAGAGCAGACCTAGGCCCACAGAATGTTTTGTACGTGCATCTGACGCTCCTTCCTTTTATCAAGGCGTCCGGAGAAGTTAAGACTAAACCGACACAGCACAGCGTCAAGGCGCTAAGGGAAGTTGGAATCCAGCCAGATATACTGATCTGCAGAACCGAAAAGAGGATAACTCGTGATATCAAAGAAAAAATAGCTCTGTTTTGCAATGTTAGGCCAGAAGAAGTTATCGCGGCTGAAGATGTTACCTGCATTTATGAACTCCCTTTAAAGTTTCATGATGAAGGGCTGGATCAAAAGGTAGTGGAACTTCTCAACATTTGGACCAGAGCCCCCCGATTAGATGGGTGGAATTCCTTTATAGAAGCTGTAAATTCTCTTAATGACTCTATAGCGATCGGGATTGTAGGTAAGTACGTCAATCTTCAGGAATCGTACAAGAGTCTTAATGAAGCTCTGTTTGCTGGTGGAGTGAAGAATGGAGCTAAAGTAACCCTTAAATTCATTGACTCTGAACTTCTTTCGGAAGAAACCCTGAGTTCAGAATTTTCCGATGTAGACGGGATACTGGTTCCCGGGGGGTTCGGATCCAGGGGGATTGAAGGAAAAATTCGGGCTGTGGGATTTGCAAGAGAAAACAAAATTCCATTCTTTGGAATATGCCTCGGAATGCAGATTGCAGTCGTGGAATTCTCCAGGAACGTTTGTGGCCTTATCGGCGCCAATTCCACGGAATTTAATCCTGATACACCGTATCCTATAATCCACCTAATGGATGAACAGCGCTCAGTAACGGATAAAGGCGGGACCATGCGCCTTGGCTCATATGAATGCGTTATCCCTGAAGGCACTGAGTGCCACAAGATTTATGGGGCCACTCTGATAGAGGAGCGACACAGGCATCGTTACGAATTTAATCCTGAGTTCAGATCAATCCTCGAGGAAAAGGGTCTCAGGGCGGGAGGGCTATCTCCCGACGGAAAACTTGTTGAGATGGTTGAATATTCAGATCACCCCTGGTTCATCGGTTGTCAGTTTCATCCCGAATTCAAATCCAAGCCGATGGAGTCTCACCCTCTGTTTGCCTCATACATAAGGGCTTGCCTTAATTTTAAACGTAAAAAATATCAAGAAAGCAAAGCAAGGAGTCTTGGCTAACAGACATGTTCACGGGTAATTATTTAAAAGCAATTTAATCTGATAAGTTACTTGGAGCGGGCCAACCAATCCTTTAAATTCAGGTTCGTCTATACCGGTTCTACCTTGCGGCTTGCTGGAGTTTGAAAATCATGGTGTTTCCCGATAATTCGCGTGAGATACTTGTAGGCCAATTCAACATCGCTGATAGCAATTCCCTGTTTTTTATTGTTGGGCCTTGTGTAATTGAAAAAAGGGAACTCGTTTTGCAAGTGGCCGATGAGGTCGCGCGTATTAGTAAAACTTTCAATATTCCAATGCTGTTTAAATCTTCTTTTGATAAGGCAAATAGGACTTCTGTAGAATCGTTTCGTGGACCCGGTCTGGAGCACGGTCTGGAAATTCTGTCTGAAGTAAGATCATCTACAGGACTTCCGATAGTGTCAGACATCCATTCTCCGGATCAGGCGAAACAAGCGGGTCTTGTCTTGGACGTCATACAAATCCCAGCTTTTTTGAGTCGCCAGACCGATCTGTTGACAGCGGCAGGACTGACAGGCAAGACCATAAATATCAAAAAGGGTCAGTTCCAGGCTCCTCAAGATATGGAGCACGCGATAAAAAAGGTTTTGTCCACTGGGAACTTCGGAATACTCCTCACAGAGCGAGGTGTGAGTTTTGGATATCAGGACTTAATCGCCGATATGCGATCAATAGTCAGAATGAAACCATTTGGCTTTCCAGTTGTATTTGACGCGACCCATTCAGCTCAATTCCCTGGGGCAGGCCTGGGAAAATCGGGCGGCGACCGGACCCTTGTTCCACCGTTGGCGCGTGCTGCTGTGGCCTCTGGAGCAAACGGAATTTTCCTGGAGACTCATCCTGATCCAGACCGGGCTTTATGCGATGGACCAAATTCTTTGCCCTTGAAAGATTTGGAAGGTTTGGTGTTAAACTTAATTGAAATTCATAGGCTAATCCCCCGTGACCGCCCCCGATCAACAAGCCCCGATTTGACAAAAACAAATGTGGCGCCTCTGTGTCCCACGCTACGTGATCGCTTGAAATTAGTCAAACTAATAATTTTTGATGTCGATGGCGTATTGACCGATGGGAGAATTATTTTTGGCGGAGCTGATTTGGAGATAAAGTCTTTTGACGTTAGAGACGGACATGGAATCAAACTCGCTATTCGAAGCGGCCTGGAAATCGCTCTAGTAACCGGAAGAAAATCGGATGTTGTTACCAGGCGAGCCACAGACCTCGGAATTTCCAAACTATTTCAGGGAATTTGGGACAAGAAACCCATTTTTGCCGAGCTTGCTAAAGAGCTAAACACTCAAAATCATGAAATTGCCGTAATAGGTGATGATGTGGTGGATATTCCAATGCTGCGACTGGCGGGTTTGGCGGTTACAACTCCGGAGGCGCCTCCGGAGGTTAGAAAAGAAGTTCATTACATTACAAAACATTCTGGCGGTCGAGGGGCGGCGCGTGAATTGATTGAAATGATTCTAAAGGCCCAGAATAAGTGGAGCCTGGTCATGGAACGATATTATCAATAGGCGTACACCTAGTTGAATTGACTATTATTTGATATAATGTGTGCAGACAATTGGCGAATGACTGTCTCGAATTTATGTCGAGACTTAATCTGTTTCATTTTAAAGGGGTTATGAAAAGCTTTGGTTTGGAACATTTCTTGATAACAACCAATTTCCTAATTGGTTTCATGAAATCGCAACTAGTTGATTCAGGTTTGCCACATGGACCACAAACATATTGAAAGGCATTACCGATTAAAGAACCTGAAACGGGCGTCCCAAATTCTCGTTCTGGGAGCTTTATTGATGCTCGTTTCTGGTTTGGCGGTCTCCCGGTTGGTCATGGACAAAGCCGAGGATTTCGAGGCCTCTCGGATTTCGAGTAATGGAAGTAGAATTGGCAATTTCACATTTTCAGCGCCGGGATTTCCGCGTTGGGACCTCCAGGCTGCCAGCGCGCATATAGCTGACTCGATGGATAATGTAAAGCTAACATTGCCCAAAGTCGTATATTACGGCGGTCTTGGTGGGGCAATTTATCTGGCGGCCGAATCTGGCAACCTCGATAAAAAGACAGGATTTGTGTCCGTTAGTGGCGGTGTGAAAATTCGCTACAAGGATTTTGAGTTTTCATCCCGTGACGTGAATTATTCTGAAGGATTGTTGCAAGCCGCTACGTCTTCTCCTGTGTCACTCAACGGGAGCAATCTCAAACTTACAGGGAAAGGGCTAAAGCTATCAGTCGAAAAGGAAGAAATTCAGATCGAGCATGAGGTCAGGGCAAGCCTGTTCAACGTAAAATTGGTAGATCCAGGCCGAAAGCTTCCGATGTGAATCAAAAGGATTTATAAATGGTCCGTATTTTGCTAATAGCAATATTTGTCATGGCGTTTCTGTCGCCGCCATGCCCTTGCCTTTGCCAAAAGGACTATTTGGCGATAAGCCCTTCTTCTGATCAACCAATCAACATTACTTCAAAAAGATTTTCGGCAAAAAACATTTCTGGTGGTAAGGAAGTTACATTTGAAGGGTCCGTGAAGGTCCAGCAGGGTGATCTGGTACTTACATGCGATCGATTGGTGATAATGTACGATGAGAAAATGGCAGGATCCAATCAGTCCGGTTCCTCTAGGACTCAGCCCACTAAAGAACTGCAAACCCCTAGTGGGATAAAATCAATAACCGCCTTGGGAAACGTCAAAATAACTCAAAATGATCGCATGGCCGTTGCAGGAAAAGCAGTTTTTGACAATGTGAAAAGAACTATAACCTTGACTGAAGGACCTCCCCGACTCTGGCAGGGACCCGATGTCCTGGCCGCTCAAACTATTATTATATATCTTGATGAAAATCGTTCAGAATTATTAGGTGGAGATGAGTCGCTAATAACCGCAATTATCAATCCTCCGAAGCCTAAGAAAGAAAAGGAGAAATAGTCACGTCCGAAAGAGAGCTTAAGGCTCGCGATTTGATTAAAAAGTATGCAGACCGTTTGGTAGTCGATCATGTCAGTCTCCGTATTGCCTCGGGACAGGTAGTGGGTCTTCTCGGACCTAACGGAGCAGGTAAGACCACCACTTTCTACATGATAACGGGCTTGATAAGACCCGATCAAGGCTCTGTCTTCCTGGATGAACAAGACATTTCAGACCTGCCTGTTTATTTGAGGGCAAGACTCGGCATCAGCTATTTGCCTCAAGAAACTTCAGTCTTTCGTAAACTTACCGTGAGTCAGAATGTTATGGCTATTTTAGAAACCGTTGAAACTAACAAACAGCGAAGAATGGAGAGACTTGAAGAACTATTGGCGGAATTGGACATTTCGAGTTTCAGGAACCAGAAGGCGGAGAGTCTTTCCGGCGGTCAGAAAAGACGACTGGAAATCACCAGGGCATTAGTTACCAAACCTAATTTCATGCTGCTTGATGAGCCTTTTGCGGGGTTAGACCCCATCGTAATTCTGGAAATTCAGAAAATAATATTCAAACTGAAAGAGAGCGGTATTGGCATAGTCTTAACCGATCATAATGCTAGAGAAATTCTAGGGGTCTGTGATAGAGTATATCTTTTGGACAAAGGTCACATTCTTGAAGAAGGCCCCCCTGAATTGATCGCAGGGAGTGAACGCGCAAAAGCGGTCTATTTGGGCAAAAAGTTCAGCATGTAACGTATTTGTATAAACATGGTCCTTCAAATCAGACAACAACTGCGTCAGATCCAGCAACTGGTTATGACGCCCCAGTTACAGCAGGCAATAAAACTCCTTCAGTACAACCATCTCGAAATGCTCAATGCAGTAGAACAGGAGCTTAAGGAGAACCCTGCCTTGGAAACGGCCAGCTTTGATGATCCCTTCAGCGATCAAGACACCCCTGGCAGAGATGATTTGAAATCGCTTGAGGACATTACAACTGAATCGGTCAATCCTGTCGCCGAAGCCTTGGCGGCCGATTGGGACAATTATTTGGAGAATTATGGAGGAGACTACTCCCCCCCTACTCGTGATTATTCGGATCGCCCTACTTTTGAAAATCTGATTTCCTATAAGAATAATCTCTTTCGGTATCTTGTCGAACAACTCAGGCTCAGCAAAATCGAAGATGAAGATCGTCGCATAGCTTTAGAGATAATCGGAAATCTTAGCGATGATGGTTACCTTGAAATTTCATTGCAAGACCTATCGGCAAGCATAAATACACCTGTCGGGAAAATTGAATCGGTGTTGAAAAGGGTCCAGGAGTTTGAGCCCTCTGGGATAGCAGCCAGAGATTTGCGTGAATGTCTGCTCATTCAGGTGAGATCTCTAGAAAAGCCTAATCAATTGGCCATCAGGATTCTGGAAGAAGATTTTGAC
This sequence comes from Deltaproteobacteria bacterium, assembly GCA_021777225.1. Lineage (GTDB taxonomy): Bacteria > Desulfobacterota > Desulfomonilia > Desulfomonilales > Desulfomonilaceae > CAJBEZ01. The sequence continues at coordinate 38,390 of JAJYDQ010000006.1, read as the reverse complement.
TTGCTGCAATCCAGAAAAATGGAAATTCTAGCCAGAAAATTTAAAGCAACTTTGGATGACACACAAAACGCTGTCCATTTAATTTCCACATTGAACCCTAAGCCGGGGCAAATCTTCGGTGGTTCTGATACTGTCTACATTGCGCCCGATATATTTATTTTCAGAGTTGGGAATGACTATTCCATAGTTTTGAATGATGACGGGTTACCCAGGCTGAGAATAAATTCCCTTTTTCAGAAAGAACTTCACGGTGGGTCTTCTTCTTCATCTACAAAGGATTATCTTCAAGAAAAGATGCGTGGCGCAATGTGGTTGATCAAGAGTATTCATCAGCGCCAACGAACAATTTATAGGACAACGCAATCTATATTGAAATTTCAGAGAGAATTTTTTGATAAGGGAATTGATTATCTGAAACCACTTGTTTTGAAAGATGTAGCTGATGACATAGAAATGCACGAATCTACTATCAGTAGAGTTACTTCAAATAAATATGTTCATACACCACGAGGTATTTTCGAATTAAAATTCTTCTTTAACTCAGGGATAAAACACGGAAATGAAGAAATCGCTTCTGAATCCGTAAAGAACCAGATTCTGAGAATCGTAAGATCGGAGGACCCAAAAACACCAGTTAGCGACAAACAGATCGTGGAAGAATTGGCTAAGTCGGATATTACAATAGCCAGAAGAACTGTTGCGAAGTACAGGGAAATGCTGGGTATTGCTCCATCAAGTAAAAGAAAGAAGAAATTTTGATAATCAGATGCGCCGAGTGGATTTGTTTAAGGAGGTCATGAAATGCAACTTTCCGTAACTTTCCGACATATGGAGCCTTCAGATGCGCTCAAAAACTATGTCCAGGACAGAACAACCAAATTGACGAAGTACATAGACCGACCCTTGGAGAGTCAAGTTACTTTGTCGGTACAAAAGTTCCGTCAAATGGCTGATGTCGTCATCAATGCGGACGGTCTTCGAATTACTGGACAGGAAACTCACGAAGACATGTACGCGGCCATTGATCTGGTCATGGACAAAATGGAAAGACAGGTTAAGAAATACAGGGAAAAAATTAGAAAACATAAACCTTCGCAAGGGAAAGAACTTAGATGGCGGAGAGAAATTTATGAGCCAGAAAGTTTTGAGGATGACAGGGAACCGGTTATAGTAAGAACAGAAAACTATTTCATAAAACCAATGTCCGTAGATGAAGCCGCAATGCAAATGGACCTTTCACATCAAGATTTTCTTGTTTTTAATAACGCTTCAACTCAGACAATCAATGTAGTATACAGAAGAAAAGATGGAAATTATGGGTTGATAGTGCCTCAAAGCGCTTGATAAGATGGTATGTGTGTTTCTAACGTACATTACCATAGGACTTGACATTTTAAAGTAGTTTAAAACCAAGTTTTTCGGAAATCACCGGTTGGCTAAAACCAAACGTTTAACAAGGGTGTAGGGTAATCTACACCCTTTAAATTGGTGTATAGGTTCCTGGAAAGGAACGAAAGAGTTTTCATATGAGGATATCGGACTTCCTCCGAAGTGATTGCATAATAGGATCTATGCAGGCTTCTTCCAAAGATGAAGCCTTATCGGAACTTCTGGCCCCCATTCTTGAAGCTAATCCGCGTCTCGACAAAAAGCAGATATTTCAGACGATTCTTGATCGAGAAAAACTCGGCAGCACGGGATTGGGAGGCGGAGTAGCCATACCACATGGCAAGTTTGAAGGTCTGGAAAAGTTAACCGCTAGTTTTGGTCGCAGTCAAAAAGGGATTGACTTCTCATCAATGGACAATAAACCAGCTTACCTGTTTTTTATGCTAATCGCTCCAAAAAATTGCGCGGGCGATCATTTGAAGGCGTTGGCCAGGATTTCAAGAATCTTTAAAGACCCTCTTCTGACCAACAATCTAAAACAGGCTGAAAACTCAGATCAAATCTTTAAGCTTCTTGAAGAAAGTGACCTCAAGTTCCCCTAAAACCGGCGACCCCTGATTTCCTTGGCATCACGGCTTTTCGATGATCGGGAGCTTGTTCAGGAATCGGCTTTATAAGCACAGAGATCTCCGCACATCGTACAGGTTTCATGGTCCTCCGAGCACGTTTGAGACCTTATGTCTCGAGCCAGTTCAGGGGAGAGCGCCATCCTCAATTGTTCCGGCCAATTCCTGTCTTTTCTGGCAACGCTCATTAGCCTGTCCCATTCCCATGCCCCTTTTATTCCACGAGTCAGGTCCGCCGCGTGTCCGGCGATTCTTGCGGCTAAGACCCCAGTCCTAACGTCTTCTACATTCGGTAGGCCAAGATGCTCTGATGGCGTCACATAACACAGAAAATCAGCTCCATGAGCTGCGGCGATCGCTCCACCGATAGCTGAAGTTATATGATCCATGCCTGGCGCGATATCCGTCACCAGTGGGCCCAAAACATAAAATGGGGCGTCGTCACACAATTTTTTTTGTAACATCATTTGTGCGGGAATTTGATCTAGCGGAACATGCCCAGGTCCCTCTATTATGGCTTGCACACCTCTTTGCTTAGCGCGGCGATTCAAATGGCCCAACGTGATTAACTCCTCCACTTGGGCGCCGTCCATCGAATCAGCTATCGCCCCGGGTCGCAAGCCATCACCTAAACTCAATACCATTTGATATTGTTTGCAAATTTCTAAAACTTCGTCATAACGCTCATACAAAGGGTTTTCTTTTTTGTTGGCCCTCATCCAGCGCGCGATGAAGCTTCCGCCTCGACTGACTATTCCACAAACTCGAGGCCTTTTCGCCAAGTTGTCTAAAGCGTTCCAATTGACTCCGCAATGAACCGTAACAAAGCTGATGCCGTCTTCGCCATGCAATCTTATTGCGTCAAGCATTTGGTCCCCGGTCATTTTTTCAGCAGAACCCAAGGTTCGAACAGCCTTGACTATAGCCTCATAAATAGGGACTGATCCCACCGGGATGGCGGATTCCTTAACGATCCTCTTTCTTATCGACCGAAGATCTCCTCCAGTAGACAGGTCCATAACCGCGTCGGCGCCGGCTTTTACGGCTGCGTCCAATTTTCGCAGTTCGAGATCTTCGTCCACTAGATCGGGGGAGGTTCCTATGTTGGCGTTAACTTTGACCCGTAAACCTTCTCCAACAGCCACGGCCTTACCGGATGGAGCCGCCTTGAATATGATGGCCCTGCTGGAACCCAGTTTATCTTCAAGCGCTTGAGAAGTGATACCTTCCTCAGAAGCGATTTTTTCCACCAATTTGTTCAATCCAGCTTCTCCAATTTTTTAGGTTTGTGGAGTAGTATATGGGCTAAACGTCTAATTGTCCATATTCGTTTCAAAAACCGAATTCTGATTAAATCAGAAGAAACTCAAAAATAATATTTGTTTTTTGTCTCTTTTTCTCCCTCAGGAGGATTCAAATACCCGACGATAATAGAGGTCTTTAAGCCCTAATTGGAAGCTCCGTTGCAATTTTTTTCCCAAGGGCTTTTGGGTTCACAGGGGTACTACTGGACCCCTATCGGAGCCAGTCCTTTGGAGTTGGCTGTAATCATACCTACGGCATTTAATCTGTCAGGCGTGCTCAGTCGGCTGATTAGAGGCTACATGCCGCATCGCTCTGCGGGAAATTTCTCTCCAGGCTTTGGACATCCCGGTTACTGCTGCTTGATTTCGTCAGTTTTGATCTGGTTAGTCCGGACCACAAACGCGCAATAGCATCACCCCGTTCCAATAAGTGGGGTGACAATTATGAACGGTTTTCACATCCAATAATATTTCATATTCTTTTTTACTCGATGACATGAAATCAAAGGTGGCTTCTCTGGGTTCTTTCCAATTCGTGTCATCCACAAGCAGGACACAGTTCTTGGAAAAGAAAGGCTCTGCCAATCGTAGCCCCAACAACTGATTTTCGTAGTCGTGAGGCCCATCGTAAATATAAAAACCTATGGGAGCGGAATGGATTTTACTTAAATAATCTACGTAATCCATGTCATGAAACTGATGCTGAGGACCGGCCAATCTGACAAAGTTTTCTAAAAACTGTTGCTTAGGCCCGCCAAATTGAGAGAAATTGTCTATTCCCACGCAGGTCTTACATTCATTTCCGATAATTCCCGAGAAAAAAGTAAAACCGTACCATACCCCAACATTTACAAAGACTTCATCAGGCCTCATTTCTGAAACGCTTCTGTTAATTATTGCGCCTATTGCGGAAGTGGACATGCGAGGCACGGAGATCAGTTTCCTCATGTTGGATCTGATCTCCTGGTTTGTCTCGGGATACTTGGTATTAATTAGATCAAATAGCGCCCCCACTCTCTCGGGAATACCCATTCCTCCAGAAGATAGTATGCTGACCAGACGGGATTTAAAATATGAATCCGAAATGGGTAGTCTTGTTCGCGGCTTTACGAAGCGAAAAGAAAAACCTTTGACATACTCGTCGTAATTCATTCCTGAGATACCTGCAGATTGAAATGGCTTCCCGAAGTGGTTTTACCGCAACGATTAGATGTCCGCCACGACTTGGGGTCCAGAAACATTCTTGGGAGGTGGGCGTTCGGAACTCTAACACGGCCCTCTCGGCATTCCTGGCTTTTCTGAAGATTCAGACTGAACAACTCCTCCGCTTCCTAAACTCCGGAGATGTAATGTGCCTCAATTATATTTCCTTTTCAAGGGGTTAATAGCGCATTCGCTCTTTTCATAGCGTTACATAATCGAGGAAATTAAACCATTCAGGGTGAAGAAGTAATTTGCTTTTTTGTTGTTGTCATTACTGAAAAGTATGGACAAAGAAGGGAATGAGGATTAATGTCCTATTGTGCCACATTGTTGATCAATGTTCCGAATAATGGAACAACCCATTGGATAGCCGCCTTGCGGAGAAAAAGATGGCCAAGCTCACGTCCTTGGAAAAAGCGCTAAAGCTACTCGACGCCGTAGCCAAAACCAAAAGTGTGGGTCTGCGTGATCTTGCAGCGGAGCTAGGATTCCCTCCTTCAACGACACATCGACTCCTGGGCGTCCTGACCAATTCCCGCTACCTCAAACAGGACCATGAATCCAAGAAGTATCAACTTTCCTTGAAGTTTTTGGAAATGGCCGCTGCAGTTAGGGAAAACCTTGACGTGATTACTATAGCGCGCCCCCATATGGTAATTCTAACACAAGCTACTACAGAAACCGTAAACCTGGCGTTTTTCGAGGGCCCTGAAATAGTTTACGTAGATCAAATAGCAAATTCCGATTCCCTGCTTCGCATGTTCACACGTGTCGGCACAAGGGCGCCGCTTTACTGCACTGGAGTTGGCAAAGCATACTTGGCTGGTCAGTCAGCAGAGTTTGTTTCTGAATATTGGAGGGCTGCGGACAAAAAGAAGTACACGGAAAGGACCATTTTGAATGAAACGGTTTTGAGCCGTGAACTTGATGCGGTTCGCCGACTTGGATACGCTGTGGACAACGAGGAAATGGAGATTGGGGTGCGCTGTGTAGCTTCACCTATTCGTCAGCATATCGGAAGTATCGTGGCAGCGGTTAGTATATCCGGGCCGAGTTCGCGGTTGACCTGTGACAGGACCCCGCAGGTCGGAGAGTTGGTGCGTCGTGCAGCCGACGAGATCTCGGCGGACCTTGGCTACACAAATTGAGAACCTTCTTGACTCTCATCCAGGCTTCCGACTTTGGGACGGATCGTCATTGTGTGAGGGATTTTTTACAAATCAAGAGGACTTTTGACGTTTAGAATTATAAAAGAGATTACAAGGAGTATTTTAGCATGCCTAAAATGACTGCAATGGACGCGGCGGTTTCTATACTCTATGATGAAGGAGTCCGTCACATTTTTGGGATCCCTGGAGCCGGGATTCTACCTTTCTACCAATCATTAAAAAACCATGGACAAATCAAGCACATGGTCTGCAGACACGAAGAGGGCGCCATTCACATGGCTGACGGTTATGCGCGTGCAATCGGAACGATAGGAGTTTGCGCCGCTACTTCCGGTCCGGGAGCATCTAACTTCATAACGGGCCTTTATACGGCTCAAGTTGATTCCATCCCATTGTTGGCGTTGACCGGTCAAAACGTTCGTGCGCAACTGGGGAGGGAGGCGTTTCAGGCTGTGGACATCGCTGAAATTGCTAAACCTGTCGCAAAGAAATCTTATTGCGTCAAGGAACCAGCCATGGTTCCTTGGGTTTTTCGTGAGGCATTCAAGCTGATGCGTGAAGGCAGGCCCGGGCCTGTATTGATTGACCTCCCGCTGGACGTCCAGAAGGGAGAGATAGTTTACGACCCTGAATCCGACGGGCCTCTGACAATATCAAGACTTAGGCCTAACTCAAGACAGATAAAAAAGACTGTCGACATGCTGATGTCCGCTGAACGACCGATCATGTTGCTTGGTGGCGGGGTAATTCTCGCTGACGCATGTGCAGAATTTGTAGCTCTAGCCGAATATTTGCAAATTCCTGTGGTTACTTCTTACATGGGCAAATCCGGGATTCCCCATTGCCATCCGCTGATGGCTGGACATGTGGGGATCCAGTGCAATACACCATCAGGCAATCGGACATTCCTTGAATCGGATTTAGTACTCGCCGTAGGGGCGCGGTTTAACGACCGCCACACTGGTGATATCAAAGTTTACACTGCGAATCGGAAGTTCATACACATAGATGTAGATCCAGGACAAATTGGCAAGAACCTTACGCCTGAACTAGGTATATGCTCGGACGCCAAGGAAGCCCTGATTGCAATCCTAGATGAAGTCCGAAATCGCACATCGGTCCGGTCCGCAGACGCCTGGGCTAAAAAGGTTCCCGACCTGTGTGAGCAACTAGCTCGTAAAGTGGACTATGACGATGTGCCGATAAAGGCCCAGAGGGTTTTCAAGGAATTAAATGATTTTTTTGACGAAGAAACTGTCTTTGTGACCTGCATCGGTCTGAATCAAATATGGTCAGGCCAATTGCAAAAGATCTCGAAACCGAGGCATTACCTTGATTGCGGCGGCGCTGGCCCACTAGGTTGGGACCTGCCTGCAGCCATAGGCGCGAAAGTGGCGCGGCCCGACAAGCAGATTGTGCAGGTTGTGGGTGATTTTGGTTTTCAGTTTTGTATGGAAGAACTCCCCGTCGCCGTCATGTATGGCGTGCCATTTGTGATAGTGGTGCTTAACAATGGCTATCTTGGGCTCATCCGTCAGGCTGAAAAATATGTCTATGATATGAATTTCGAAGTCCAGATCTGGTACGACGCAATCAACAATGGAAGAGGTTTTGATTTCGTCAAGTTCGCTGAAGCTTGTGGCGCAACCGGGGAAAGAGTGGAAAATCCCGATCAGATAAAGGAAGCTCTGAAGAGAGGCGTAGCCGCCAACACCCCATACGTTATTGACATAATACTGGAACGTGAGACTGACTGCTCTATGGGTGTCTCTATTGACGCTGTCAGAGAATTTGTCTAGCAATCGCTTCATAGATGGAACGGAGGATATTAAGATGGCTGACGCAGTTTCTCGGGCTCAGGCTATCCTGAGACAGTTTAAGGGAGACGCGTATGCGTTTGGATTTGATGTGCTGGATCAAATCGGTCCTTTTGCCGCAATGTTAGCTGACCGACCAGGTTCAGGGAAAAAGGCCATGTTTGTTGGACCAGTGCAATTTGACTGGTTCACGGAGTACAAGGATCGTGTTCTCGGCTATCTAACGAAGGCCGGTCTTGAAGTAGTAGATGTCGTCAATGGAGCAGGCCCAAACGCCCCTTTTGTGGACGTTTACCGAATTCACGCCCATATAATGCACAAGCGACCGGACGTAATGGTGGTCATGGACAGTGGGTCCAGCATCGATGCGGTGAAGGCCGCAGCGGTTTTGGCCACCCTGGGTGACATTAAATCGGAACTAGACCCCTATTTTGGAGTGGGGAAGGTCACAGAAGTGTGCCAACTGACTGGCCGTAAAATTATGCCTGTACTGGCTGTAATGACGGCAGCCAGCTCGGGCGCACACTTAACCAAGTATTCAAATATTACTGACCCTGTTAAAGGGCAGAAGAAACTCATTGTAGACGAGGCCATAATTCCACCCAAGGCTGTTTTTGATTACAGTGTCACAGTGAGCCAGCCCGCCTCTCTAACCCAGGATGGGGCCCTGGATGGATGCGCTCACTGTCTGGAAATTTATTATGGGGCCAAGGGTGACATAGAGTCAAAGACGCGCGAAGTCGCTGAGGTAGGAATAGATCTTCTGGTTTCCGGTTTGAGCGAATTGAATAGAGACTCTGAAAGTCTCAATGCTCGGTTGAAGCTAGGGCTCGGAACCGACCTGGGTGGTTACGCCATAATGATCGGTGGTACCAGTGGCGCTCACCTAAACAGTTTCTCGCTTGTAGACGTCCTCTCCCATGGTCGAGCATGTGCGTTGATGAATCCATACTACACTGTCTTTTTCGCTCCAGCTATTCAAGAAAAACTCAGAGTCATAGGTGAAGTGTACAAAAAGCATGGTTATATCCAGGCAGATCTTGACAAGCTTTGTGGACGTGATCTTGGTGTAGCGGTTGCGGAAGGGATGGTTCAACTGAGCAAGGCCATTGGTTTCCCGACAAAACTGACAGACGTGTCTGGAATCACCAGGGCTCACATAACCCGTTGTCTCAACGCCGCAAAAGACCCTCAACTCGAGATGAAACTTTTAAACATGCCGGTTCCTATGACCGCCGCTCAAGTAGACGATTATATGGGGCCAATCCTTCAGGCTGCATGGGAAGGACGCTTTGAATTAATAAAAAACCTCGGTTAGGGTTATGACTACTGACAGTAATCCACCACTCATTGGAAGGAAGCGCGAGTTTGCGCTTCTGATCGCGTGCTTGCAGGCAGGGCGAAATCTTCTAATAGAAGGACCGGTTGGTGTAGGCAAGACGCGCCTGGCCCAAGAGGCAGCCAGGGCTATGAATCGACCGATAGTTCGAGTAGATGGCGATGAGCGCTATTCGGAAGAAAAACTCGCCGGCTGGTTTGACCCACCCTCGGTGGTCACTCATGGTTATGTCGCGGAGTCTTTTCGCCCAGGCCCTTTGTATCTTGCAATGAGTCAGGGAGCGCTGCTGTTCATAAACGAACTAAATCGTATGCCCGACGGAGTCCAGAATATTCTCCTGCCGGCTTTGGATGAGAATGTTCTTCAAATACCAAAGATTGGAAGCATAAGGGCCTCAAAGGGTTTTCAAGTTGTAGCTACTCAAAATCCAAAGGAATTCGTAGGCGTCTTGCTCGTCAGCGAAGCGCTGAGAGACCGCTTTGAGTTGCTCAGTCTGGATTACCAGACCTTTGAAGAAGAGGAAGCCATCGTGGCGCAACTCACGGGACTATCTAACACGCTCCTGATCAGGGAGGCGGTATTTCTTACACGTAGTACTCGCAATCATCCGCTTGTGCGCCGCGGAGCTAGCGTAAGAGCGGCGGCGGCCATGACGCTGATTGCTCACGAATTGGGTGGAAACGAGGCCTTGGCGAGGGCTGCGGAATTGGCTTTACCGACGAGAATAGAATTCAAGGAAGACATGGAAGAGAACCCAAGGTCATTTGTGATTCAACTTGTCGAGGATACACTCAAAAAAAAAGCCCCGAAACTGAACCGAAACTCGTGCTAAAATTTATGAACGAATACTCTGACGAGGAAAGACGGTCAATGGCTTCGCCGTTAGAGTCGGAGGAAGGTCAATATCCTTCAGCGGCGTTGTTCTTTTGCCCCGATTGGAACGCTACTCGGAAAAGACCTCGAACATATCCGGCTAGAGATGTTTTTAGAAGAATTGTGTTACCCCGTCTCTTAACGAGGTCAGGCTTTCTTACAGAGAGTTCTTCAAGTAGGGCTCATATTCGCAGAATTCCGTACAGCGCAGCGGAAACCCCTCTTACGACTCTGGATCTGGAGGCCACGCTGGAAAGAATTGTACCGACTCTTAACCTACAAGGGGCAAGCCTGAAAGGCCTTTGTGTCGGACGGGAGGATATCGTCCTCCAATGCAGGCCTGAATCCACCATAAGACTACTAGTGATGTTGGACACCAGCCTGTCGATGAGTGCTCCGCAAAGAGCGTCCGCCGCCGTTATAGCGGCCGTTCTCGCCAGGCATAGCCCGAGCGGTGGATTGGCCATGGTGGCATTTGACTCTCAATCGAAATTGATCATACGCTTCGAGGAACGCTTGAAACCATTGGAAGCCGCCTATCGTACACTAGTAAGTCCCGTTGGTGGTGTAACTGACATCGCTGCGGCGCTTGATTATGGACTAAGTGTAATTGCAGGATCAGGCGGCAAACCAACTCACTCGATCCTCATCACTGATGGGGAACGGACTGCGGGCCCAGATCCTTGCGATTTAGCTAAAAAATTTAGGAGATTGCATGTGGCGCTCGTTGGCAAACGTAACGTGGAATTGGGCAGGGAAATGGCCCGCATGGGAAATGGGCTCTTTCGTCACGTTGAGAGCCTTAATACGGTACCTCAAACCTTGATTGGTCTTATGAGGCGTCTTTGCTGTGACTGAGTTTCGAACATTTTGAGATTGGCGGAGAAGACTGCACTACCGAGTCTTATGGAGGTGAAAAGATGGAAATTGATGCTCTGAGACAACGCCTTAAGGAAATTGTCGGCCAAGATTTCGTATTGAGTTCAAATGTTGACCTGATGCTTTACGGATACGACGCTTACTTGGAAATGAGAAGACCGGACGTGGTCGTCATTCCGGAGAATACAGAACAAGTCAGTCAAGTTGTGAGACTCGCTTATGAGGAGGCTGTTCCGGTTACGGCTCGCGGTTCAGCAACAAGTCTGAGTGGAGGGCCTGTACCCTTAAAGGGCGGAATTGTAATCCATTTTTCCAGGATGAACCGCATCCTGGAAATCGACGTCGTCAACAAACGCGCAAGGGTCGAACCAGGTGTAATAACGCTGGATTTGCAGACTGCGGTCGCCAAAAAGGGGTTACAGTACGCTCCGGATCCGGCCAGCCAGAAAACCTCTACCATGGGAGGAAACGTTGGGGAAAATTCCGGAGGACCTCACTGTTTGAAGTACGGAGTCACCACTAATCATATCATGGGTCTGAAAATTGTACTGTATGACGGTGAGGTGGTCGACACCGGAGGTAAAGCTCCTGACAGACCAGGCTATGATTTAACGGGTCTGCTGGTCGGTTCAGAGGGCACACTGGGTATAGTCACCGAAATAACGGTTCGACTCATAGAACAACCAGAAGCGATCAAAACGCTTTTGGGAATTTTCGAGACCATAGAGGACGCAAGTAATACGGTGTCGGCCATAATTGCGGAAGGTATTGTCCCAGCTACACTGGAGATGATGGACAGGCTGGTCATCAGGGCCGTAGAGGAATCCGTTCACGCTGGTTACCCTCAGGACGCCGAAGCGGTACTAATAATCGAATTGGACGGCCTCAAGGATGGCATGGAAAGAATTGCGGACAGGATAATTGAAATATGTCTCGCCAACAAGGTCCGTGAAGTGAAAGTCGCAAAGGATGAGACGGAAAGAAATATCCTTTGGACCGGGCGCCGAGGCGCTTTTGGGGCAGTATCCAGGCTGCGGCCCAACTATATGGTATGTGATGGCACAGTGCCTCGAACTAAACTTCCTGAGGTGCTGAGAAGGGTCACGGAAATCGGTCGTGAGTATAATCTTCCAATCGGAAATGTGTTCCACGCCGGTGACGGGAATTTACATCCGCTGATCTTGTTCGATTGCCGGAACGAAGAGGAAACCGCTCGGGTCAGAGAAGCGGGAACGAAAATTTTACGGCTTTGTGTGGACGCAGGTGGCACTATTAGTGGAGAACACGGTATTGGTCTGGAAAAGCTGCATGAAATGTCGTTCATTTTTTCTCCAGACGATATAGCAGCCCTGTGGAAGTTGAAAAACGCTTTTGATCCGGTGGGCGGGTTCAATCCTGGAAAGGTGTTACCTTCACTCGCATCGTGAGAGCAAAAAGGAAAACGGAAAATGGACATAAAGTTGCTGCATGGTATCCTTAATCCCCAAATGGTGGCGTCCGACACCGCCACTCTGACCCGTTTCTCCGTGGACGGGCTTGTCCCGGAGGCCGTTGTTTATCCAGCTAACTTGAGTCAGGTCTCTGAAGTGATTAAACTTGCCAACAGGGAGAAATGGGCTGTAACTCCGTGGGGAAGTGGTACCAAAATAGGTATTGGAGGAGCGCCCAAGCGCCTGGACCTAGTCTTGTGCGCTGCCCGATTGGATAAGATCATCGACATTGATGTGGCCAATCTCACAGTGACTGCGCAGGCAGGGGTAAAGCTGGGTGACCTTCAGGACCTTCTAGGAGGCGCCGAGAACAGGTGCTTTTTCCCGCTGGAAGGTGACCTTAAATCTCAGGCCGATTACATGTGCTCCGCTAGAGATTACAAGGGTGTGTTTCTGCCGCTGGACCCTCCGTTTCCTGATAAGGCGACGTTAGGAGGTATAATAGCCACGAATTCCACCGGACCGAAAAGATTGCGTTACGGCATGCCCCGTGACCTTATTCTTGGTGTGCGGTATGTGTCTCCTACAGGGGAAATCATCGGGATGGGCGGTAAAACCGTTAAAAACGTTAGTGGATACGATGTTTCCAAAATCATGATTGGATCTTTAGGTACATTGGGTATTATTGGTGATATTACTCTGCGACTCCTGCCACTACCGGAGCAGATCGCCACAATACTGGCTTCTTTTAAGGAACTTACGGCCGCTACGGCATTCGCAAAACGTGTACTCAATTCCAAACTTTTGCCGACCTCACTCGAAGTTCTTAACCGTGATGGCTATAGTCTTTCATCATCCTCAGATTTAAGGCCCTCAATCGGTGGGTGGTATGTGGCCGTGGGTTTAGAAGGATTTAGTGAAGAAGTAAAAAGAGAGATCATCGATCTAAAAGATATGGCTCATTTCGAAAAAGCGATTGATGTGGTCGAACTTGGCAGGGATAGTACAATAGTATTCTGGAAGAACCTGGCCAATTGCGCTTTAACTTTGCCAAAAGATGGCGCCACAATGGTGAAGTTTAAGGCTGGCTTCCTGATTTCGAATTTTCCCGAGGTCCTTGAAGCATGGACCAACATCCTGTCCAATGACTTTTGCGCGTTGACCGCTTCGGCGGGCTTGGGATTAGCGTGCGCATACATCATGGTCAAAACCGACACAGATATTGAAAGTGCGGTCAGGCTGGGCAAGGCCTTTCGAGAAACAGTAAAAATTTACGGAGGGAATATGGTAGTGGAGTTTGCTCCAGCAACCCTCAAACAAAAGCTGGATCAGTGGGGCAGTCCCCAGGCGGATTTCGTCCTCATGAGAAGAATCAAGGATAGCGTCGATCCACTTAACGTATTAAATCCCGGTCGATTTCTCGGAGGGATATAAACTATGAATATCGTCCAATTAAAGAAACTTCAATATGAAGAGGTTGCGAAATGCACCCGATGTGGGTTCTGCCTGCCCAATTGTCCCACTTACGCAGTGCGACGGAACGAAGCCTCTACACCAAGAGGGCGCAATGCGATTACTCGTGCCATAATAGAAGGACGTTTGGAACTTTCAGATGATTTGGCCGAGGCAATATTTACCTGCCTCGGCTGCGGAGCTTGCACAAAAGCATGCTTCCCTGCCGTAAACACCAAGGACTCGGTTTTTTCAGATAGGGCCTGTCTTACTGAAGTTCACGCCAATCCGAAAATTTTCGAAAAACTCTCTGAAGCTCTGAATGAATACCACAACATATCCGAAGATGATAACGAAGATAGGGCGGAATGGCAGGAATATCTTAAAGATGTGCCGGGTGAATTCATTGAGAAAGATCACGCTGAAATTGTTTATTTTGTAGGCTGTGTGGCGTCATTTTTCCCCATGGCTCAAAAGATTCCGGCGGACTTTGCTACAATCATGTATCACGCTGGTCTTGATTTCACGATTCTCGGCGGAGAAGAATGGTGTTGCGGTTTTCCTCTTATTGGGGCCGGCATGCCCGAAAAAGTGGCCGAACTGAAAGCCCACAATCTCGAGAAAATCAAAAGAGTTGGCGCAAAGAAAGCTGTATTCTCTTGCCCATCCTGCCTTCACACGTGGAAACATTTATACGACACTGACATTGAACTTTTACACTCCAGTCAACTCCTGAGGGATTTGGTCGGTCAAAATAAACTGGACCTTAAGCCAGTCGAACTTAAGGTTACTTATCATGATCCATGTGACTTGGGAAGAAACACGGGTGTTTTTGAGGAACCTAGAGAGGTAATAAAATCCATCCCTGGCATAGAATTCGTTGAACTTCCCAACAATCGGAATATGAGCGTCTGCTGCGGTGGAGGTGGCAACGTCGAAATGGTGGCCCCTGACCTTTCCGCTGCGATAGCCCAGCGAAAAATTGAAGAAATTCTTTCCACAGAGACCAAGACCGTAATTTCATCATGCCAGCAATGTCTTCGTACAATTGTAACCAACGCTCGTAGGCAAAACATCGAGCTTAACGCTATGGACTTGACACAATTGGTACTGAAATCGTTGTCGCAGAAATAATTTTGCAGGAGCGCCAAATGATAGCCAGTTTTTCAGTTTATCCCATTAGTGAGGGTACGAGCTTAAGTCGCTTCGTGAAGAAAGGTATAGCCGTTGTCAAGGAGTCGGGTTATGCCTACGAGGTTGGCGCAATGTCAACTTCTGTGGAAACGCCAGGACTGGATGCTCTTTTCGATCTTGTAAAGAAAGTGCACGCTGCTCACGTGGCTGAGGGAGCTGAACGGATTGTCATTGACCTAAAAGTTGACGATCGCCGTGACAAAGAAGCTACAATGGCATCCAAAAAATCAGCGGTGATTTGACCACTATGACACCCCTGGAACTCAGTACTTTGGCGCTCTAGGAGCATAAGATGGAATATCTCATGAATTACGGACGCGTCGGATTAAAACTCGAATTGCCCGACCATTGGAATGTTACCGTTATCCGTAAGAAAGAAATGCCCGTGCTGCCGGATGCAGACACCACCATGGCGATTGCATTGAAACAGCCACTGGGATCAAAAACCCTTTTCGATGAAGCTAAAGGACGTCGCTCAGCATGCATTCTTATGTGTGACGTGACCCGACCAGTTCCCAACGGGTTAATTCTTCCTGCGGTCATCAGAGAGTTGATGGAGGCAGGAATCAAATCAGAGCAGATCACCGTCCTGGTAGCCACTGGTTTACATCGTCCCAACGAAGGTCCTGAACTTCGCGACGTTGTTGGTGACAACTGGGTCCTGGATACTGTAAGTGTAGTTAATCATTTTGCCCGTAACGATCAGGATCACGTAGATCTTGGGGTAACTTCAAGAGGGACACCCATCAAGTTGGATCGCCGATTTGTAGAAGCGGACCTGCGAATTGTAACTGGACTTGTAGAGCCCCATTTCATGGCCGGTTATTCAGGAGGAAGAAAGGTAATTGTTCCTGGAGTTGCGCATCATGACACAATCACTCGACTTCATACCGCCACTTTTCTGGAATCTCCCTATGCGGCAAACTGCATATTGGATTCTAATCCCTTGCATGAAGAACAATTAGAAATCGTGAAGCTCATCGGAGGATCATTGGCCGTAAATGTTGTGATCGATGAATTCCGTCGCCCATGTTTTCTGAATTTCGGCGAAATTGTCTCAAGTCATAAGGCAGCAGTAGATTTTATGAGTGAATTCGCTGTCATTAACGTGCCACGTCGTTTTCAAACAGTGATTACGAGTTCTGCGGGATATCCTCTTGACAAGACGTATTATCAAACCGTCAAAGGTATGGTCGGCGGCATGGAATTGCTTGAACCCGGAGGAGAACTGTTTATAGTGTCTGAATGTTCTGAAGGAATGGGTTCCGCCGAATATGTAGCGGCTCAGAAAAGGCTCTGCGACCTAGGGCCAGACAGATTTCTTGACGAATTATGGCCTAAAAGCCAAGCGGCAATAGACGAATGGCAGACCGAAATGCAGCTCAAACCCATGAGGATCGGAGCCATTTCCATGTATACTCAAGGTCTCAGCAAACATGATTTAGATTTAACTGGGGTCGAAACTTTTAAAGAATTGGACTTGTTCCATGAAGCCATTCGGAAAAGCGTCGAGCATTCAAAAGATAAGTGCGTAGCCATTATCCCGGAGGGACCTTATGTAGCGCCTTTCTTCCTAGAAACGTGAAAAAAGTTTTTTCTCTGAATTCAGGATTTTTAATTGGACAATTGGGGGTTAGGTTTTGACAGAGGTTTCCACGGTGATATCAACTGTCACAAGATACATGAGTACTAAGGGGTTGCTTTCAGGAATCTTGCTCAGCGTGCTGGTGCCGGTCTTGGCCATTGCCCAACCTCAACATTCAAGAGAGTGGTTTATAGACCCATTTAAATATCATGTCTCAGTGCATGGGCAACTTTCCTGCCAGGATTGCCATGCGGACGTGGCAGCGAGGAAAGTCCACCCAAACCCTTCCGATGTTACCCGTAGATTGGGAAATTTCTTTCATCCCGATACTTGTTTCAATTGTCACGACGAGGACAGTATTAAGGAAAATCTTTTAAAGGGCCTGCATGGCGGCAAACCGATTCAGAAAGAAAAAGATTATAGCAAATGCCTTAATTGTCACAATCCTCACTATCAGCCTGGACTCGGCAAGAAATTGCTCCCAGGCGTAGAACCAACCTCGTCAAATATAGAACTGTGCGCCTCCTGCCATAAGAAAAAGGAATCTCTTCCTCATGCTAAAAGTGATGATGTCAGGTGCATGGAATGTCACGAAGATTTTGGTCCTCAAGATAAGAATTCTCATCGACACATTGACCAATTGTGCTTGAAGTGTCATTCCCCGAATGTCGTTTTTAGCGAGTTATCAGTAACCATTCCCCGGATCGACAAGGCTAAACACATTTCCCAAGGACACAGGAGCTTAGATTGTTTGGCATGCCATTCCGGCGCCGCCTCATTTGAACACAACCTCCAGAGACCCGTTAGGTGTCGTCAGTGTCACACTCCCCATGACGAAGCGACTCTCCATGACGCTCATTCCAGGGTGGAATGCCAGGACTGCCACCTAACCGGAATTACATTATCCCTGGATCCGCAGACAAAAAGAATTATCTGGGAAAGACTTGGAAAGTCCTCGGATGTTAGTGTGCTTAACATTATGACACCCAGTCATGGAACCGTGTCATGCCAGAGGTGCCACAAAAAGGGAAACCATCTCGGAGTAGCCGCCATGGTCCTTCCTGCCAAAAGCGTAATTTGCATTCCGTGCCACGTAGGCACATTCACCATCCGAGATCCGATTACCATAGTAGCTATTTTGGGTTTTTTTCTGGGAATGTTAGCTGTTATCTCAGTGTGGTTTACCGGAAAAACCCGAACAAAAAGTGGCAAAGCTAGGTTGTTTGATGGATCAGTCAAACCAACATTTCATATACGGCTGTTTGCCGGCTTAAAGACCCTGTTTGTAGACGGATTACTTCAACGAAGACTCTTTAAACATTCTCACTATCGATGGTTTATTCATGCGTTAATTTTCTGGCCGTTTTTAATACGGTTTACTTGGGGTCTGGTAGCTTTGGTCGGGTCTTTAATATGGCCTCGCAATTCCTGGGTCTGGCAAATGCTTGACAAGAATAATCCAGTGACAGCGGTGTTGTTTGACCTTACGGGTGTATTGGTTCTTTTTGGAATAATATTGGCGATTTTTCGCAGTCGTATGACGGGAGATGATAAAACTGTTAACGGGCTTCCCGAGCGTGACTGGTTAGCCGTGACCCTTTTGGCGCTGATTATCATTGTGGGATTTATTCTGGAAGGAGCGCGCATTGCCTTGACCGGCGAAACTGACATAAACCATTTTGCGTTTGTTGGCTGGGCTCTGAGCTTTTTGTGGCTTGGCGTTAATGGGCTGAGCGAACTCTATGGGTACATCTGGTACCTGCATGCTTTTTTAACAGGTGTTTTCGTAATATACCTGCCATTCAGCGGGATGTTACATCTTATAATGGCTCCGTTGGTAATGGCGATGGATTCCGCTGACGCTGACCACTCTAGTCATTCTTAGCAATGCCACACGACCAGTGGAACCTATTGAAAGGGTCAAGAAGGTCACAAAAGAACCCTCTGATTGTTGAAACGGCTTTTGCTGTTAGACACTAAAGGATTCACAAACATAATGTCTGTCAACTGACGGGTTATGGAGGATAACGAATGGAAATTCAAGGTTATAATTTACCGGATGAATTGTACTATGAAAAGAATCAGTTCTGGGTACGCCCGGAGGATGACATCATGGTCATGGGAATGAATGACTTTGCCCAACAAATGGCTGGCCAAATTGTCTTTGTGCAACTCCCAGAACCGGGAAAAGTCTTAACTGCCGGTAAGAAATTCGCAAAGATAGAGTCAGGAAAGTGGGTTGGAAAGGTTTTTGCTCCTGTGACCGGGGTGTTGGTGGCGTCGAACCAGGCTTTGGAAAATAATCCTGGCCTGATAAATCAAGACTGCTACGGCACTGGTTGGATGTATAAGATCAAACCCGAAAACGCTTCCGATATCCGGCAACTTATCCACGGTCAAGATGCCGTTACCGCATGGATGTTGACCAGTATTGAGACTTACAAGAGGTAAAGCTTGTCGAATAGTGATTATAGTTCCCGGAGAATCCTCGAGATTGAGGCTTGTACAAACTGCCGGATCTGCGCTGAAGTATGCCCTGCAGTCCAGGCCACAGGAGACGGAAAACTTTCTGGTGTTTATCGGGTAAGTCAGTTAAAGAATATCCTAAGGTCTCGAACGGCTTTTTGGAGCAAGCTTTTCCGCTACAAAGGCCCCACTGCGTCAGAATGGAAAGATTTCAGCCAAACAGTTTTTAGTTGCACTCTCTGTGGGGCTTGCCAGGAGGTCTGTCCATCAGGAATTCATCTAAAAGAGCTATGGCTGGAAGTAAGACAGGACCTGAAGCGTTCTCTTTATTATCCGGAAAAAATTGATACGATCCAGGAAAATCTTGACGAAAGCCATAATGTTTTTGGAGAGGATAATGAAGAAAGAGTTGACTGGGTTGAAGAGTGCCGAGACCCGCCAGATAGTGGCTTTTGCCAAGATACGGCCGATATTGTTTATTTTACTGGTTGCGTGTCATCGTTTTATCCCTTGGCGCAACAAATTCCAGTCGCTCTGGCCGAGATGTTTCAGATAGCGGACGTGAATTTTACCCTGTTGGGTCAGGACGAGTGGTGCTGCGGATTTCCTCTTTTGGGAGCGGGACTTGATGCTCTTGTCGAGGATTTCATCAATCACAACATGGCGATGGTGGAACAAAAGGCCGCAAATACAGTGGTATTCTCGTGTCCTTCGTGTTATCGGATGTGGCAGGAACGATATCCCTACCGAGGTAAATTCTCTATAGCCCACACTACCGAATTCCTTTTGCGGCTTGTTAGAGAAAACCGGCTTAATTTTAAGGGGTCCCCCATGAAAGTCACTTATCACGATCCCTGTGATCTTGGGAGGGGCGCGAGGGAATTTGAGAACGCCAGATTGCTCATTCAGAGTGTGCCGGAAGTAGAACTCATCGAACTGGAAAACAACCGGGAAAACTGTCGTTGTTGCGGTGGTGGTGGAAACCTTGAGATGATAGACGCTGCGCTATCCGCTAAGATTACTGAACGTAAGATTAAAGAAATTCTCGCTACAGGGGCCCAGGCAGTGATAACATCTTGTCAGCAGTGCGTCAGGACAATAACCACCTGGGTCCGTCGTAATGAAGTTCCTATTCAGGTTTTCGACATAACCAGGTTCATTAGACGGGCGCTTCAACGTTAAGCCTTTGTCTAAAACTTTATCATCAAGAGATTGGCCAAGATACTTGTCTGAGGCCATTTAACGGAAATATCTGCGTTGATTTTCACTTCAAAAATTCCAAATCTTTTCTATTACTGCGCGAAATGCTATTAAGACTGGGAAATTTCGTTTAACTATCGCAATGAGGTAAATGTCACTGTGGATCTGTATCGGTTGGGTAATGTGCCATGGGAGGACTCGCAACTGGCTTATCATGCGCTGGCCCAATTAGGCCGGGAAGGTTTAATACTGGTCTCGCCCGCAACTCACTATGTCTGCGTGGGTTATCATCAGGATGCCAGGCAGGAAGTTGATCTTGACTTTTGCAGGATACACGACATCCCTGTGTTCCGGCGACAAGTGGGTGGAGGTGCGGTCTATCTGGATGGGGACCAACTTTTCTTTCAAATTGTTCTGAGAAGGGACTCTCAATCGGTTCCTAAGAATAAAGAAAACTTTTATCGAAAGTTCCTCCAACCTGTGATCGATGTATATCGACGAATCGGAATACCTGCGCAGTTCAAGCCCATAAACGACGTTGTGACTGGCTTCACAAAAATATCCGGGACTGGAGCTGGAGAAATTGGCGATTGCGTTGTGTTCGTGGGGAACCTCATATTCGATTTCAACTACAAAATCATGTCGCAGGTTTTAAAAGTCCCCGACGAAAAATTTCGTGACAAGGTCCATAGGACAATTGAAGCCAACTTGACAACAATACGAAGGGAGCTTGGAGTTAAAGAAGCTTCCCGATGGAGTCACGCGGCGCTTTACAGTCTCATGGTGGAAGAATTTCAGAGGGTTTTTGGAACATTTAGTAGAAGGGAGCTTGATGACGAGCTAAGATCAAAGATGGAAGACATGGGTAAAGTTATGAAGACGGATTCATGGCTTTTCAGACGCGGGCGCGTCCTGAATAGCAGGCAAATGCGAATCCGATCAGGGGTCAATTTGGTCCACAGGCTTCACAAGGCCCCCGGAGGTGTTATCCGTGCTGATTTTGAAATAATGGACAGAAGGTATAGAGAGCTTTGCCTTTCCGGCGATTGGTTCTGTTACCCACGAGACGCAGTTTCGGTCCTGGAATCGGAAATTCAGGGCGTGAAAATTGATGACTTGAAGCCTACTGTCGAGAGATTCTATGCTGAACATCGATTTGAGACTCCAGGTATAACCATTGAGGACTGGATGGCGGTCCTTAAGACATAGATTGTTTTTTATCCAGCTGGTTTGTCAACCAAATATTCAAATTGATTTAGTTGATTGATGATGGCATTATTAGGGTTTGTTTTAAAAAAGCCAATCTTAAACTTTGCCCATTAATTGAGGATAAAAACAAAATGAGTCTTTTCCAAATTGACGAAACCAAGTGTAAACGCGATGGTTTTTGCGTATCCGATTGCCCTATGGGAATCATAGAGATGAAAACAAGGGACTCATTCCCTGCTCCCATTCGTGGGGCTGATGAATTATGCATAAAATGCGGTCATTGCGTATCTGTTTGTCCACACGAAGCTATATCGCTCAATTTTCTGCGCCCTGGAGATTGCGCTCCTGTATCAAAAGAATTCTCCCCTTCCCCTGAACAAGTGGCATATCTTATGAAATCAAGACGATCTGTCAGGAGATACAAGGACAAACTGGTTGAACGTTCCGTGTTGAATGAGTTGATCGAAATAGCAAGCCACGCCCCAACGGGACACAACTCACAGCCTGTCCATTGGCTTGTAGTTGAGAATGGGTCGGATGTCAGGGCTTTGGCATCTATTGTCGTCGATTGGATGAAATCTATGGTCCAGACACAACCAGCTTTTGCTAAACTAATGCATTTCGATCGTGTCATATCAGCGTGGGAAATGGGCCAGGATAAAATCTTGAGGGATGCGCCTCACATGATAGTCGCGCATGCCTTGTCAAATTTACCACCGTCGCAGGCGGCTTGCATCATAGCTCTTACGTACCTCGAACTTTACGCTTCGACTAAGGGTCTTGGAACATGTTGGGCTGGTTATTTTAACGCAGCCGCAAATTTCTTTGATCCTATGAAGGAAGCTCTAGCATTACCTGCTGGTCACCAAACATTTGGCGCGTTAATGGTAGGTTATCCACAGTATCCGTACCACCGAATCCCGACCAGAAATGTCCCCAGGATTACTTGGCGTTAAATATCAAGAAGGAAAACTATTTATGGACCACAAGACAACCTCGGTTGATAGCAAACACCGCATCTGCGTCTTACAGCTTGATCTTCCACCCCGCCTGTTGCTAGGTCCGGGTCCTTCAAATTACGATAGTCGTGTGCGTCACGCTCTTTCTACTAATGAAATTGGTCATCTTGATCCCAAATTCATAGACCTGATGAACGAGACTCAGGAGCTTCTCAGGTATGTTTGGCAGACAGACAACCCTTTCACCATCCCTGTGAGTGGCACAGGCAGCGCCGCCATGGAGGCAGCCATAGCCAACTGCGTCGAACCCGGTGACGTGGTTTTAGTTGGCATTAACGGTTATTTCGGAGAACGTCTCTGTGATATGGCGTCCAGATATGGCGCTGATGTGCGTCGTATAGAAAAACCCTGGGGAGATGTTTTTACACTCGATGAAATTGGAGAAGCGCTGGAGAGGCATCGTCCAGCGCTTCTTGGCCTCATTCATGCTGAAACGGCCACTGGCGCGATGCAACCTATGGATGGAATTGGAAAGCTCTGCCGCGAGTTCAAGAGTCTTTTGTTACTCGACACAGTTACAAGTCTTGGAGGCGTTCCTGTTTTCCTGGACCGCTGGCATGTGGACGTAGCCTACAGTGGCAGCCAGAAATGTATAAGTTGTCCTCCAGGTATTGCGCCTTTGACGCTTGGGTCTCGAGCTATTGAGAAACTCAATTGTCGTAAAACCAAGGTAGCCAACTGGTATCTAGACATGAGCCTCGTTGGGAAATACTGGGGGGCTGAACGAACTTATCATCATACAGCGCCGGTGAACATGAACTTTGCTCTGAGAGAGGCGTTGCGAATAATAGCTGAAGAAGGCTTGGAGAATCGATGGGAACGCCATCTGACAAACTCCAGGGCCTTGTGGGAAGGGCTTGAGGAAATTGGCGTCGGGCTCCACGTGGATGAAGACTGGCGTTTGCCAACACTTACAACGGCGTTGGTCCCCGATAGTGTGGATGCAAAAGCCGTTATTTGCTATTTGTTAAACAACTTTAACATTGAAATCTCAGGCGCATTTGGACCGCTAGCGGGCAAGGTTTGGCGAATAGGACTAATGGGACATAATAGCAGACACGAAAACGTGCTGTTGTTGATCGCCGCTCTGAAAGAAGCCCTGGAAGCGGCTTGATTTCCGACAATTTTAGGAGACGCTCCCATATCCAAATTTTGTTCAGGGCGTTAAATGAAAGAAATTTTATGATGTTGGGAAATGAGCAATTTGATTGACTGTTAGGGAATCTGGCGCTCGTTTCGTTCTATTCTCTGGTTTCAGCGCGCACCTCGTCCGAATTTTCGATTGCTTCAGATATTGCGTCTACATATGGTTTCAAATTTTTTGAGTCTACAAGTATTCGGCGCGCTTCCCTGTGCTGATAGACTGTTCCCATAATTATCATGTCGGTTATCGCGTCTTTCTCTTCATAGTAGGCCTGACGGCTAATAGCTACTTCCGCCCCTATCTCATTGTAGATCTTTTTCAGGGATTTAGCGTCTACACCAAGGACCTGTCGCATTATTAGGTTGATATGAATAGCTCTGGAAGCCATCAATTCGCTATTGTTAGACCCTACAGAATCTATTGCCTTACTTGCGCTTTTCACTGAACTGATTTGAAGTTTTTCAGCAAGCATTAGAATCTCCTGCACAAACTGATTCAGAAGTTCCTATATTATATGAATGAAGCGAATGTATATATTTTTTCATATTTGAAGGAATGCTTGTCAAAGATTATTTTGAAAACAGTTGAAAAATCTCTCACAATGTTTCTTGATAAGAATAATTGAACTAATTAGAGTTACAAACTTAGATTCTCATATTCTCATATTCTCAGTAAGCGCCCAGGAGGTTCATAATGGGTGAATTTAAGATTAACAAGACTTTCGGTGAAATCAACAAAAAGATTCAAGATGGCTCTGTGGTGGTGCTAACTGCCGAAGAAATGATAGGAGCAACCAAAGAGCTTGGTCCTATAGAGGCGGCTCGCAAGGTTGATGTTGTCACAACCGGCACATTTGGCATTATGTGTTCTTCCGGCGCGTTCTTAAATTTCGGACATTCTAAACCTCGCATCAAAGCCAACAAAGTCTTCATAAATGGAGTTGAAGCCTATGCCGGAATAGCTGCTGTCGATTGCTATTTAGGGGCCGCCCAGACGCGTCAGGATGATCCGTTGAACAAGGTTTTTCCGGGAAGGTTTCGTTATGGTGGAGGACATGTAATTGAAGACTTGGTCTCTGGCAAACAGGTAAGGCTTGAGGCTTTGGCCTATGGCACCGATTGTTACCCAAACCTGCGCCATGAGGCGGATATGGGTTTAAAAGATTTTCCTGACGCCTGGCTTCTCAACCCTAGAAACGGCTATCAAAATTATAACTGCGCAGTGAATTTATCGAAAAGGACTATCTACACCTACATGGGAGTATTAAGGCCTGATTGCACTAATGCAAACTATTCGACCTCCAGTCAATTGAGTCCTCTACTTAACGATCCTTTCTATAGGACCATCGGCCTGGGGACAAGGATATTTCTTGGGGGGGGTATAGGATATGTCATAGGGAATGGCACCCAACATAATCCGAAAGTAAAAAGGTCTGAGAATGGGGTTGTCATGGGTGGCGCTGGTACCCTTTCAGTCAAGGGAGACTTGAAACACATGTCTCCCAAGTATTTAAGGGGCGCTTCTCTGGCTGGCTACGGTTGTTCCTTAAATGTTGGGATAGGCGTTCCCATACCTATCTTGAATGAAGAAATGGCGATGTTCACTTCTGTCTCCGACGACGACATATTAGCCCCCATTGTTGATTATGGTCTTGATTACCCGCAGGGAACCGGGGCTCCTTTAGGTTATGTATCATACGCTCAACTTAAGACTGGGGAGATGGATTTCAATGGACAGAAAGTGACTACTTCTCCGCTCGCCAGTTACTCCACAGCCTTGGAGATCGCCGAAGTCCTCAGAGATTGGATCAAATCCGGACGATTCTTGTTGGGAGAGCCCCAGGACACTTTGCCATCAGCCCCTTTTGGCGGATTTGAAATGTTAAAATGAACCATTCATCTAACATTGTAGTTGCTGAGCCGAGGACATATAGGTCATACGCGGATCACGACGTATTTACAAACTTTAGGGTTGTCGTCGATACTTCCGACCTTTATATCAAAGCGCTCAGCAATCTTGAAGATCAAGCTAAAGCTTTTGTCATGGAATGTAGGGCCCAGATTGAAGATTCCATTGCCAGGAGGCGAAAATTTTTGACCAGTTTTGATCCAATTGACGCCAATCCCCTGGATTCATCAACTCCTACTCGGATGATTCAGGCCGCAAAAAAGGCTGGTGTTGGCCCTATGGCTGCAGTTGCAGGAGCAGTCGCCGAATTTGTGGGTAGAAATCTTTTACTATTTTCGCGCGAGATTGTTGTCGAAAATGGTGGGGACATTTTCGTTCATGTAAACAGACCTATAGTGATTGGGGTCTACGCCGGTACGTCACCTATCAGCGATAAGATTGGGATCAAGATTGGGCCAACCGCCATGCCCCTGGGAATTTGCACATCTTCGGCCAAAGTTGGTCCATCGACCAGTTTAGGAAAAGCTGACGCAGCTACAGTAGTTTCATATGATGTTAGCTTGGCTGACGCTGTCGCTACCGGCCTTGGAAATAGAATAACATCCGCAAGAAACATGAAGTCCGCAGTTGAATGGGCCATGAATATTGATGGAGTGCTGGCGGCTTTGGTCATCTTTGAAGACAAGTTGGCCGTTTCAGGCGAGATTGAACTCACGCCCGTGGATCATTCAGACGGTCTTCCATCTAGAACCTAGACCAAAAAGGAAGGGATTTCAAATGACTTCAAAAAATATCCTGTTAATATTCAAATCCAATATCATGTACAAACCGGTGATATACCGGCTTGCCCGGGACTTTGAACTGGTGTTCAATATTCTGGAAGCTAAAATACTCCCTCGCAAGGAAGGAAGAATATTGCTGGAGCTTAGGGGTTCTAAAGATGTCATAGCTGAGGGAATTAGATTTTTAGAACAAAATCGAGTCGTTGTAGAACCTCTCTCTGACAAGGTTTGGAGAGAAGAAGAAAAATGTGTTAATTGCGGAGCTTGTACAGGATTGTGCCCTACAGACGCATTGAGTATAAAACGCCCTGAAATGACGGTATTATTTGATGTCGAGAAATGTGTAGCGTGCGGAATGTGCGGGGTCGTTTGTCCTTTTGGAGCAATGCGTGACATAACTCTCTTTGATCCGTTCGCTGAAGATAGGTCGAACAACTAGTGACTTTTTGTCATACTGTTCCGACTACTCTAGATAAACCTTTTTTTGATTTGACCTTGTGCTTTTGAATAAATATCATTTTATAACTAACAAGGAGTCACAGAAAAATGTCAAAGGACGCAAAACTTGAGAAAATTTTTGAATATGCCTTGAATCAGGAAAAAACTGGTATGAGTTTTTTTCAGGATTCAATTGAGCGTATGGGCATAGGGGCGGCGGCGACAGCCCTGAAGCGCCTGGTTGAGGAAGAAAAGAAACACATTACGTTTGTTCAGAGCATAATTAATGACCTAAAACAAGGCAATGAAATAGACTTGAGTTTGGCTCAGGACCCAGGGCTAATACCAACCAACTATTTTGATCAAAGGGCCAGAAGTGAATTTCTTGAACAATGCGTACAAGGTTCCATGGTTCCCGACGTTACAATATTTAATACTGCATGGCTAATTGAAAAGGACCTCAGTGAGTTTTACGCATCCATGGCTCAAAAGACCGAAGGCGCTGCATCTAAGGCCCTAAGTATGCTGTCTAGCTGGGAGAAAGAACACGAGAAATTTTTTAGGGAATATCGGGACAAGTTATCGGAAGTTTACTCTCAAATGCCTTGGGGAGGATGATTTCTCATTTTATTGCATAAATTGCATGTCTTATTTTGAGATGAGAATCACTGGAAGAGGTTTACTTGCTGTTAACCGCCGTAGATTATCATGATCTCACAAGCTATGATCGCTATAAAATGAGTGGTCACGCGCTCGACTGGCTGAATCAACCAAACACTTTCAAAACTTACCAAGGCTTAACAAAAACTGAACTTGAAGAGGACACAGAACCGTATCAAGGACTACTGTCCGAACTTTTCAGACTTAATCTAACTCCGGTTTCTAAAGAAATCCGTTTTCAAGATCTTGGTAGTGTGCTTAAACTCAGTCATTGCCTGACTCGTAAAGTAAGGTCCGGGCCAGGTTATTTCTATTTTAGGAACGTCGCATCAGCGGGCGCCTTGTACCCTTTCGAAACTTATCTGGCCACTTTTAATGTTCATGATCTTGAACAAGGACTGTATCATCATTCAGCGGCGGATCAATCAATCGCTCAACTGAGAAAAGGCGACTTTTGTGACACTGTTGCTTCAGAGGCTCACTTTGAATGTGAGGACCAACTAGCGGTAGTTTTTTTCTTGACCGCCCTGTTTTTCCGGAGTTCCTGGAAATATCGCGATAGGGCCTTTCGTTATCATTTACTCGACACCGGTCACCTCTGCGAAAACCTGGCCCTTGCTCTTAAATCAGAAAAGTTGAAGTTTGAGATATCTTATGACTTTGATGACTCGATTACTAACGAACTCCTCATGATTGATAGTAACAAAGAAGTGTGTCTAGCTATCGTTGGAGTATTCGGGGACAAAATCCCAATTGATGAGAATCGAATTTCATTCAAACCCCCTTCTATTGATCTCAAGAAATTCAGTATATGCGCTCAGGAAGAGAAACGTTATCCAACCATCAACGAGATATATTCCATTACTTCCATTAAAAGAGACGGAAAGAAAAAGGATTTAATTCGACCGGAAAGCTTGGTCTCCACAAGCCCAGGTAGGCCCGTGAGGTTGGCGCTCTTCCGGGACACCCCTGAACTCATTAACTACAACCAGGCTTTGTTACAAAGACGATCACGGCGCAATTTTGTCCGCAAACCTATTTCGTCTAATATCTTCTCTTGGTTACTGAGTCTTTTGCGGAAAGGAATTACGTTTTGTCATGAAAACATTTCATGGCAACACTTTTTGTCAATTGGCGTTTTAATCGCAGACGTTGATGGTATTGTCCCAGGGTTTTATCTGATCGAACCACATAAAGGCGATCTGCTCCTTGTGCGCTCTGGTCTGTTGACTGAGGATATGGCGCACATTTGCCTAGACCAGATGTGGTTATCAAATTGCTCGTGTCATTTCGTCTTTCTAGCCGACCTGTCAGCGCTGGAAGAACAATTCGGCCCGCGTTCCTACCGTTACGCCATGCTTGAAACGGGCCGCCTTGGCCAATTGTTATACTTGACCTCCGAGTCTTTAGGGTTTGGATGCTGCGGAATAGGCGCATTTTATGACAGCGAAGCGAGAGAATTTTTGAATTTGCGTT
The DNA here is from genome assembly GCA_021777225.1 of Deltaproteobacteria bacterium. Taxonomy (GTDB): domain Bacteria; phylum Desulfobacterota; class Desulfomonilia; order Desulfomonilales; family Desulfomonilaceae; genus CAJBEZ01. The sequence continues at coordinate 9,828 of JAJYDQ010000006.1, read as the reverse complement.
CTAGTGTTCGTCTTCTTTATCTGGTCGGGCTTGGCCCTTTGACCAAAGCTTTTGTCTAGCTTCAGACGGAGATCGTTACAAGTAGTTCGTCTACATTTTGTACAAGTCCGAAGAAACCAGTCCCTTAAATCTCGCTGCCCTGAGCAAACTGAGAGATCAAAAAAATTTTAAAAGTCTGAATTAAATATTAATTTCGTAGAACCGGTAAACAAGCATTACAACCAAATTCATTTGCTCTTCAGTCAAGCCAGGGAAGATCGGTATCGCAAGTGTTTCATTAGCTGCCATTTCGCTCTCCGGAAGGGCGCCTTTTTTCAAGCCGGCGCCTTTGAAACACTCCTGGAGATGTAAAGGTAACGGATAATATATAGCAGAGCCAACTCCATTGTTGCTTAGATAACTTTGCAGGGCATCCCGTTTACTCGCCCTGATCACAAACTGATTATAAACATGAAAATTGTCCTGAAGTTCAACAGGGAGTTTGATGAAACCATTACTTTCCAAATCTTTTAACAACTCTTTATAGTATCTGGCGTTTTCACGTCTCACCTTTGACCATTCATTGAGTCGTGTCAGTTTGATTCTTAACGCGGCGGCTTGAATCGCGTCCAATCGAAAATTTCCACCGATAATGGTATGGAAGTATCTCTTAGTGGCTCCATGCTGTCGTAAGCTGACCAACAGATCATAGATGGTGTCGTCATTTGTCATGACCAGACCACCATCGCCTATCCCTCCGAGATTCTTGGATGGAAAGAACGACAGACACCCGGTAGTTCCCATTACTCCGGCCATCTTGCTCTTGTATTTCGCGCCTATAGCCTGGGCAGCGTCTTCTATCACGTATAAGCCGTGATTTTCGGCAATCGCCATGATCTCAGCCATCGGGGCGCATTGACCAAACAAATGTACGGGTATGATTGCTCGCGTCTTCGGAGATATGAGGTTCTTGAGTTTATTGACATCAATATTGAATGTTATTGGGTCTATATCGCAGAAAATTGGTTTAGCGCCGAGACGACTAACTGATCCGGCTGTTGAAAAGAAAGTATAGGCCGGGACTATGACTTCGGCTCCGGGACCGACATTAAGCGCCATCAGCGATATCAAGAGGGCGTCAGTTCCTGAAGATACTCCTACTGCGTGCTTTACTCCGCAGTATGAAGCAATTTCACTCTCGAAATTGTCAATTTCAGGACCCCCTATAAACTGGTTGCTGTCGAGGACTCTAAGGACAGCTTGGCGAAGGTCTTCTCTAATGGTTTTATGTATCGGTTCAAGGTCTAACAATGGCGTTTTCATGACTGGCCTTTACAAAAAGAAAAACCCCTCCATAAAAGGAAGGGTTATCTTCACAGCTATCAAAATACAGTTACGCGCAGAAAAACCTGCGCCAACCGACTTATTTCTTTTTGCCTTTTTTAGCTACGCCTTTACCCTTCTTGGCCATAGCCTTAGCAGGCGCGGCGGAAGCAGGGCACTTCAAAACTGTCATCCAGCTACCAGCCCACTTAATTGTCGGCGCGCACGGACCACACATTTTTTCGACGCCTGCAGCTTTACCTTTGCACAGAACTTCGTCTTTGCAAGGAGCCGGTTTGCAGGTCGGAGTAGAATAGCAGCCCCAATCTGAAGCAAACACTGAACCAGCCAGAGCAAGCGATCCCACCAGAACAACCATAATAACCAACGACTTCTTCATCCTAAACCCTCCTTAAATGAGCATACTCCAATTCAAGAGCTATTATACCATAGATTTAACGCACCGTATCACGCGTTTAAGCCCGTTGTCAAGAAAAATCCGGGCTTTCGTCCAGCTCAAACCCGGGTCGTAAATCATAAAAAACCATTGGGTCCGGGTTTTATTCAATCTGATGTCATGATTTAAGCTAACATCTTCAAAAATGCAAGAAAAATGTTACTCTTTTCCGCCAAGGCGCGTTTTCATACTTCCAATATTATCGTCTGGACCACTGGCTTGCGCCCCAAAAGCTTATTGACAAACCTACGTGTAATAAGACGGATGTCGTCGCGAATTTTGTCCCAGTCCGATGAAACAGACGGACGCAAATTCGAAATCCGTTCCACTATTGCCGACTTTATGCCTTCCATCAGCTCAGGTTCGATCTCCTCATATGTTACTCCAATAGACCTGAGTTCTGGACCGCTCAATATACGGCCGTCGTGGGTTGAAACAACGAAGACCACTGTGATTAAACCTACTTCAGATATCGTCCTTCGATCCCTTAAAACATCTCGTCCTATATCGCCTACACCTTTACCGTGAACAAAGACTCGACCGACATCGATCTGCTCAGTGACGCCGATTCCCTCTTCAGATATCTCGATCACATCTCCATTGGTAGCCACTACAACATTTTCTTGCAAAACCCCTTCCCCGATAGCCAGTTGGGAGTGGCGTACAAGATGTCGGTACTCGCCATGAATCGGAACAAAATATCGCGGCCGGACAAGTTTCAGCAATGTACGGAGTTCCCCCTCTCTGGCGTGTCCTGAAACATGAACATCAGCTATCTTTTCATACATCACATTGGCCCCGCGTTTGGCCAGATCATTTATCATGCTGTTGATGGCCTTTTCATTTCCTGGAATGAACCGAGACGAGAATATTACCGTATCGCCCTCTTTCACCTTTAGGTATTTGTGGCGTTCCGAAGCCATTAGAGCCAGAGCGGACATTGGCTCACCTTGTGACCCAGTTGATAAAACTGTCACCTGATTGTCAGGAATCATCTCAAGTTCATTAATGTCCACAAGTATGTTTTCCGGGATTTTCAGATAGCCACGCTCAGCGGCAATTCGAGCGTTTGCAACCATTGATCGCCCAACAAGGGCCGCCTTACGGTTGAACTGCTCTGAAACTGTGAGCACTTGCTGTAAACGGTGGATATTAGACGCAAATGTCGCTATCAGGATCCTACCGTTCGCATTTGCAAAAATCTTTTCAAATGACGGCCTGAGATCACTCTCTGACCGCGTGCGCCCCGAAAATTCCACATTTGTACTGTCGGAAAAAAGCGCAAGCACACCTGTTCTGGCATATTTCTTTAATTTTTTGAGATCACAGGGCCTTCCATCTATCGGTTTTGGATCAATCTTGAAGTCCCCAGAAAAGACAAGCCTTCCTATCGGAGTTTGCACAATTACTCCCACAGCATCCGGGACCGAATGGCACATCGCGAAAAAATCCAAAACAAAGGGCCCAAGCTGAATGGGTGAATCCGTTGAAATTACTATCCTGTCAGTGCTTGTTAGCAGGTCGAATTCATCAAACTTGTTCTCAATAAATCCCATCGTCAGAGAGGTGGCATAAATTGGAACGTTTATCTTCTTGAGCAGATAAGGCAGAGCGCCAATATGGTCTTCGTGCGCGTGGGTGATTACTATGCCTAGAATGTTTTGATGGAGTCTTGTCAGAACATTTACGTCCGGAATCACATAATCAACGCCGGGCATTGATTCATCCGGAAACATGAGGCCCGCGTCCAAAATGAACGCACAGTCGTCCCAGATGACCAGTGTCATGTTTAGACCAATTTCTCCAAGTCCCCCAAGAGGCAGAATCTTAAGAATTGACGTTTCGCTGTTCCCCATAGATTTCCCAGTAAGCATTCGAACCGATAAAAAAAATGAAAAAGCTCCTTGTCCAATCGTTGCAGAACCAACCGTTCAAACCCTTAACAACCATTATTTCAGCAAAGGTATCCTTCCACCAGGTCTCCAACCTCTGAAGTGGAATGTCCCATCCTTCCCGCTTCCAGACTCTTGATGTTTTTAGTAAGAGCTTTTATCACAGCGTCTTCAATTGACTTGGCGGCGACTTTCTCGCCCAGCGTCTCAAGCATTAGAGATCCAGCCAGGATTCCAGCAAGCGGATTGATGATGTTCTGTCCTGTGTATTTAGGAGCCGACCCGCCTATCGGTTCGAACATGGACACGCCTTGCGGATTGATGTTCCCTCCTGCGGCGATGCCCATTCCTCCCTGAATCATCGCCCCAAGGTCTGTAATTATGTCTCCGAACATGTTGTCTGTGGCGATTACGTCAAACCATTCGGGGTTTTTGACAAACCACATGCAAATTGCGTCAACATGCGCGTAGTCTGTTTGAACATCGGGATATTCCTTGGCCATATCCTCGAAAGTTCGTGTCCATAGTCCCCAAGCATAGGTTAAGACATTCGTCTTGCCACATAGAGTAAGTTTTTTTCTCTTTCCGCGTGCCTTTGTGGTTTCAAATGCATACCTCAAAAGACGCTCGATTCCTTTGCGAGTATTTATCGATTCCTGTATAGCGATTTCGTCCGCTGTTCCCTTTTTGAAATAGCCGCCGGACCCTACGTAAAAACCCTCCGTGTTTTCTCTACACACTATAAAATCTATTTCTTTCGGCCCTTTATTCTTTATTGGTGTTTCAACATTCGGATAAAGTTTTACAGGCCGCAAGTTTACATACTGGTCCAGCTCAAAACGTAATTTGAGCAGAATATTCTTTTCAAGCGTGCCTGGAGGAACATCAGGATGCCCTATCGCTCCAAGATAAATAGCATCGGCGCGCCTAAGCTCATCCAGCACGGAGTCTGGTAAAGTCTCGCCTGTTTTCAGATAACGGTTTCCACCGAGATCATAATTAACAAAATCCAGTGAGAAACCGTAAAGAGACGCAGCGGCCTTGAGTACTTTGATCCCTTCGCGTATTACTTCAGGACCTGTTCCATCACCTGCAATCACCGCAATATTGTAACAATCGGACATCTAAACATCTCTCCCGTCTTAATTACATTGCAAGGGATTAATCTAACTCATTCATTACATTTGATCAAATATTGCCTCTTACGAGAAGAAATCAGTCGCCAAATTTGTCATCGACGCTTCATCTCAAGAATTCAACGATAGATCTTACTATTTTTCCAGAAACATCATTTCCCAAACTTTTTACATATTCGGTGGATTTTGGAAAATCGTCCTCCATGGCTTCCCTGACCGAGTCCTTTATCAACCGCAAGTCTCTGCCAACGAGTCGGCAGGATCCCTGTTCGCAGTAAATGGGGCGTTCGGTGTTTTCTCGACAGACCAGACAAGGGACATCGAAAAAACTCGCCTCAGCTTGAACCGACCCGGAATCCGAAAGGATTATTGAGCACCCCTCTAATAGTGAAAGAAAATCAATGTATGATTGAGGCTCCACCAAAAGAAGATTCTTTATACGGCTTACTCTTTCGCCCAGGCCAAATTCATCCAGGCGTTTTCTAGTACGTGGGTGCATAGGGAAAATTACGCTTTGAGGCAATGATTCAAGGATTTCTATTATCTGTTTTAAAGCTGCCGGCTCATCTACATTGGACGGTCTGTGAATTGTAACCAAAATATAGTTTTTTGAACTTAGCCCAAAATCAATCCAGCGTTTACGTTTTTGTATCCCTGACAGAAAAAGTCCAAGGGTTTCCAGCATGATGTCGCCAACGAGAAAAATTCGACTTCTGTCCACGCCTTCACGTTCCAGGTTCTTCAGACCGGCTGGTTCTGATACATATAACAGGTTGGATAAACAGTCTGTTAACCTACGGTTCCATTCCTCTGGCATCGTTTCATCAAATGACCTGAGGCCGGCTTCAACATGTGCGACCGGTATGAAGAGCTTCCTGGCCACCAAAGCGGCCGCCACAGTGCTGTTGACATCCCCCACAACAACAACCAGGTTCGGATTGATATCAAGGCACACCTTTTCAAATTCAATCATGATCTTTCCGGTCATCTCTCCATGTCGTCCCGAACCGACCCCCAAATGTCGAGCAGGGGCCGATAATCCAAGATCATCGAAGAATACCCCACTCATAAGGTCATCATAATGCTGACCGGTGTGCACTATCATATGATTAATGTCATCGTGCGTCTTCAGTTGCCGTTCTATGGGACCGACCTTCATGAAATTGGGACGTGCGCCAACAACGCTGATTATAGTTTTGGTCATTTTACCTCCCTGATCATGGACACCAGACCCTGACCATGCCATTATTCCTGTAGCAAAAGCCGCACAAGCTTGGCGGAAGAAAACTCCCCGTTTGTGATGGAATCAAACAGGTTTTCTCCGCCGAACATTTTGTTGACTATTTCTCGTACATCCAGACCTTGAGTCGCCATCTCACGCGCCCTCTCCCTCAATTCCTCGAAGCGCGCAACAAAATCCTGCAGGGTTTTCCGGCCGTCGATACGTACTGTACGTAGGGAAGTGAACAGAACAAATCCGTCGTCCATGAATTCAATAAGACGCCTCATGGACCTGAGCATGTCGGAAATATTCATCTCAGGACCTGCTGTGGTCATTTGGTTTCCTATAAACAGGTCCCCGGAAAAAACCCAACCCTGATTTCTCTCCGCAAAAGATATATGATCAGCGCTATGCCCAGGTGTATCAACAACTTCAAAACGAAATTTAGACGTTTCCAGACAGGGTGGGATTGGTCTCGGGTCACTTGCTTGGGCTGAACCCCACGCCTGCTCACGATACCAGGCCACCGTCGGAGGATCCTGAATTTTTGGAATCGCTAACTTGCTAGCATAAATCGGCAATCCGAATTCTTCCTGAATTAATCTGTTGGCGCCAATATGGTCCTCATGACTATGAGTGTTTACAACGACTTGAATTTCTTCATTCCGGAGAAAATTTGAAAACTCCGGTAGGGTTTTTGCGCTTCCTGTGTCAATCAATAGACCATCAACCAAATACGAAGAAACCCAATAATATGGTTCTCCATTTAGTTCTGCGGCCAATTTGACCTGTTTAACTTTTCCAAAATCACTTATTTCTATCATTTCCTGACTTAAGCTTCTTCCCAAAAATTGCGATCATATCGTTAAAACATATATTATAATAAGATAATAGGCAATCTTTGGAGATCTTGATAAGGAGGTAGCAACATGGCGCAGCTAAATGTGGGAGATAGGGCTCCCGACTTTTCCTTAACTGATCAAAACGGCAAAGTTGTTAAATTGACTGAATTTAGAGGAAAGAGGCTATTGGTTTATTTTTATCCAAAGGCCGACACCTCCGGATGTACGAAACAGGCTTGCAATGTTCGTGACGCTTCGCCGGATTTTGCGGAACTGAATGTAGCGGCTATTGGAATAAGTCCTGACAAACCCGATAAACAAAAAAAATTTGACGACAAATATCAACTTGGTTTTCTGTTGCTTTCAGACCCCGACAACGTTGTCGCTAAAAATTATGGGGCTTGGGGAGAAAAAAAAATGTATGGGAAAACCTACGAGGGTATCATCCGTTCCGCATTTTTGATTGATGAGGGCGGAAAAATTGTGCAAGCATGGTATAAAGTTAGTCCTGGAGATACGGCGCCCAATATTTTGAAGGCGCTATCAAGCTAGTTCGGTAGAACGGAAAACAACCTTTGAAATTTGTTGATCAGGCTAAAATCAAAGTGATATCGGGCAAGGGAGGGAATGGCTGCATAAGTTTTCGCAGAGAAGCTTTCGTTCCCAGGGGAGGACCAGATGGTGGTGACGGCGGTAAGGGCGCTGATGTAATCATACGAGCTGACGAATCGCTCAACACCCTCCTTGACTGCCAGTACCAGCAGCTTTATCGCGGGCGTAAAGGTCAGGATGGAAGAGGCAAAAACCAAACAGGCAAATCCGCTGACGACTTGAACATTCCCGTTCCACCTGGCACTCAGATTTTTGATGTGGACACAGGCGAACTTATAGCAGACCTTGATGAGACGGGCTCTTTTGTAATTGCGGCCAAAGGCGGACGAGGTGGTCAAGGTAATGCGAGGTTTGCTACCGCCAGGAATCAAGCGCCCAGAAAGGCGCAACCAGGTGGTCCGGCTGAAGAACGCGAACTCACACTTGAGCTGAAACTTATTGCTGACGTAGGCCTTGTTGGTTTACCCAACAGTGGCAAATCAACATTGATTTCCAGGGTTAGCAACGCCAGGCCAAAGATTGCGGATTATCCTTTTACAACTAAAGTTCCCGGGTTAGGCGTTGTCCGCGCGCCTGATGGCCAGGACTTTGTCGTGGCAGATATCCCGGGATTGATAGAAGGCGCTCATGAAGGGGCAGGAATGGGCGATCGTTTTCTGAGACACATCGAACGCACCAGCATTCTTTTGCATCTCATTGATCCTTCTCCAATGATTGAGCCATCCGCTATTGAACGGTTCAGGACAATAATGTTGGAGCTTTCGTCCTATGGCGCTGATCTGACACTGAGAACGATGATTGTAGTCATCACCAAAATGGATATCCCCGAAAATCGAACCGCTGCGGAGGAACTTAATAAGTTTGTTGAGCAACAGGACCTGCGTGTCAAAAAAATTTCCGCTGTATCGGGTGAAGGATTGAGAGACCTCCTTTTTGAGATTTCTAAAGCGCTTAAAGATTTAAGGTCCCGGAAATGAATTCTGTAGAAATAAGAAAAAACATCCTTTCAAATGTCCGGCGAATAGTCCTAAAACTCGGTTCGAGCGTAGTAACAACTGATAAGGGATTGGACCGTAAAATTATCAGAGGACTCTCCGACGAAATCTGCGCATATAACAAACTGGGTAAGGAATTTATCATCGTTTCTTCGGGGGCTGTGGCGGCTGGCGTCAGAAGGATGACTCTAAAGGAGGGAGCCCGCACCATACCTCAGAAGCAGGCTGCCGCTTCAGTCGGTCAGAGCCGCCTAATGGCCGCTTATGAGGAAGCTTTCTCCCGACATGGCTCCCGGGTGGGTCAAATGTTGCTGACGCGAGATGATCTGGCAAACCGGCGCCGTTATCTCAATGCTAGAAACACACTAATGACCCTTTTATCCTGGGGTGTGACACCAATCATCAATGAAAACGACACCGTCGTAGTGGATGAGATCAAGCTGGGAGACAACGACAATCTCTCAGCGCTTGTCGCCGTGCTCGCTTCCGCTGACCTGCTACTGACATTGACTGACATGGATGGTTTGATGGACTGTGACCCGCGTGTTAACCCCAACGCTTGTCTGATCCCTGTTGTGGAAGACCTTACACCAGAGATCATGGGTTACGCGGGTGGCTCCTCTTCCAGCATAGGTAGAGGCGGAATGACATCTAAACTGGAAGCTGCGAAAAAGGTGCGAATGTCCGGGGTCCCAATGATAATAGCTAAGGGCAAAACAGCTCGTTTAATTAGTCATGTGCTTGAAGGTGAAATGATTGGGACCCTGGTTTTGCCGGCCAAGGAGAAAATATCGGCCCGTAAGCACTGGATACGCTATAATCTTAAGCCAGAAGGTGATCTGTATGTGGATGCGGGGGCTGCAAGAGCAATCATACAAAAAGGGAAAAGTCTCTTACCCATTGGTGTGCTTAGAATAGAGGGGGAATTTGAAGACGGTTCCGCCGTCAGGATATTAAGCCCGGAAGGGGTACCTCTTGCCGTAGGACTCATAAACTATTCGTCGAACGAAATGATTAAAATTATCGGACGCCAAACGCCTGAAATTGATTGGGTCCTAGGTTATCGCAGCAATGATGAAGCTGTTCATGCTGATAATCTTGTCATACTCTAAATTTTTCCAGTATCCATTTCAGGTCCAAACATTGCTTCCTAAGGGCTCGCCCAAGTAACGATTCCAGACGCGGCAGATAATCTTTCGACTATTGTATAAACCGAAAACGTGGGATCAGTTACAATAGGAAAGGCCTATTTCCCCTGAATCTATGTCACATGTTAGCAACAAATAGATTTGTCCGCTTTTATAGCAAATGAATTGTCCTCTTTTTAGGAACTACGGGAGACAAGCGCAGGGCGTAGCCCGAAGCTTTCT
>JAJYDQ010000143.1 GCA_021777225.1 Deltaproteobacteria bacterium | reverse complement strand
GTGCGATGTCTTGCGATAGTGTTGCATAATACCGCAAGCCTACTGAAGTCTTCGCCTAAAGGCGAGGGTTTTTCTCCCATTCCCCGAAGGGGACAATAATCCTTACAGTTGGATCATTTAGGGGCAATCTGTAAATAGCTTAGGATAAAACCATAATGACTGTGCAGGGTTGAAATTGAGAGCTAGATCTCTATCCAGAATTCGCATGGGTGGGGTAATATTTTATCTCTGCGGCATTGTCCCTGAATTAGTCATCTTTCTGTCATACTTGTTAGCTATCAACTGTGTTCTGTCAGTTCCCCGGGCCTGGTCAGGTCAACTGTCCATTATATCCGATGAGCAACCCGGGGACGAAACTCAACCGTCAGAGCATCCAGGAAATCATGACCTTCCCCATGACCACCGACAGATAGATTTAACAGATAGCGTTTACAACATCGGACAAGACGAAAAAGGTAATCAGTATCTGAGACACAAAAAGGAATTGCCAAAACTTATCAGTTTTTCGTTGGAAGAAGAAGAGCAGTTAATGCGCCAAGCGGTTCAAAATCTGGACCGCGACTCAGCTTACCGCTGGCTGTCGAAGTTCATATCAACGCGGCCATGGAATTGTCCCTTTAACATGCAAAGCCATTGGATAGAAGCCATCATACGAGCTGCGGAGCATAATAATTTACCTCTGTGCAAGGAACTTCTCGGGCTTGTAGCATCCATAATCTCCATTGAATCGGGATTTCACGCTGATCCCCTAGCCGTTGATCCCTCTAGAAACGGGAGTATGGAAGACATGTTGCAGCGAGCGGAAGACAAGTTTTACCAGAAATACGGAACTTTCATGGCTCTACCTCCTGTCAGCAGATTATACGCTCAATATAGAGACCGTTATTATCCAAGACTGGTAGCTTGTCAGACGGAATGGCAAATTGAGCTAATTGCCAGAAGTCTCACTAAAGATTTGAAAAGCGATGCGGAAAAACTTCCATCAGTAGTCAGAAATGTGATCAACAAAAAAATTGATAAGCTTGCTAATGTGATTAGATCCAAAGGCTCCATGCAGCTCAAATTCTCTAAAGCCCGCCAAGTCATGAAGGATCGAGGTGACGAGTATTCCGATGACGATTTGCTAGATTATATTTACACGATAGATGGTGGAGTCGACGTCGGTGTTGCAGCGATAAAACCGTCGTTCATTCAATATGCGGCGTGGTGTGCTCAAGGCAGTGAATTGTCTTGGCTCTTTTTCGTGGGGATGGATTACAACTATGGTTTTTTTTCCAGCAGAAACATGATGGAACAGATCAGAATAAGAGATCTCTCAGGTCGTAACCTGGCGGTAGATGGCGACTTACTTTACTATGACAAAAATGGGAAGTTGAGTCTAGAAGACTCTGAAACCTTCCTCGCTGCTCAAGAGGCTCTACCAATGGTCCCCAAGGATAAAATCCTTAAGGCGTTTCTGTTGGAAAAGGGCCAGGAATACCTCTATACTGATGTTCATCAACTTATTATTGAGGCTACTCGGGAAAGGTTTGGAGAGACACCTTTTGCGATCATTGGTAGACGGTCCATGGGAGAAAACGCTGAGATCAAATATGGGACAACCTGGACCACTGACGCTTATTTCAAAAAACTCGATCGTCACCTGAACTCTATACCGTGGGACAACTGAAGTTTAAACTCCAAATAGGTGACTATTAAATGTTGCAATCCTCCCTGACACTTAGCGAATGTCTTTGCCGTGTGAGTCTTTCGAACCATGACATTTTCACTTCATAAATTTTCCTTTTAAGTTTCTTCATCGAATTTTCCGCTGTAACTTTCTGCAACCAATGTTGTCCTATATACTTGTTCCAAGACCGTGAGTCCGTTTTGTGGTATATCCTGCTGCCCGGTTGTTGCTTCGCAAAAGGAATCGGCCACATATTTCGACGTGGTCGGATCAAAGCTATCCAGGCCTTCTGGACTCGGTGTGGACGATATCAATATTGATGGGCATGAGGATGTTACCATAGAATGTTAAAAACCAAGCAGCACGCCAAATGGAGAGACAAGTTCTCCCTCTCTTTCTGGCGAAGGTTCTGGAGTCTCGCAGGACCGTACTGGTCATCAGAAGAAAAATGGAGCGGGATTTTACTACTTACAGCCATCATGGCCATGAACCTTGGCACTGTTTACATTACGGTGTTGATAAACACGTGGACCAAAGATTTTTACAATGCCCTGCAAGAAGCCAATAAGGCCGCATTCCTGTCGGACTTGGTGCGGTTTGCCGAACTTGCCACAGCATATATTGTTCAGACCGTTTATATGCTCTATCTTCAGCAGATGCTTCAAATTCGTTGGCGACGCTGGATGACCAAGAGCTACCTGTCCAGATGGCTCGGTCGGCAATCGTATTATCGTATGCAGTTTCTGGACAAACCAACAGACAACCCTGATCAGCGAATTAGTCAAGATATCGAGTCGTTTATCGATCTCACCCTGACCTTAAGCATTCAATTGCTGAATTCAGTTGCCACACTAGTCTCGTTCATTGCCATATTGTGGGCACTATCCGGTACGTTAAGTTTTTCTGTAGGTTCGTTGGGAATCGTGAGCATCCCGGGGTACATGGTGTGGGCGGCGATAGGCTATTCCGCCATAGGGACCTGGCTAACGATGAAAGTTGGAAACCCGCTGGTGAAATTGAATTTTAATCAACAACGCTATGAAGCGGATTTTCGTTTCAGTATGGTTCGTTTGCGAGAAAATAGTGAGTGCATAGCTCTTTATCGCGGCGAACCGGATGAACAAGCCAACTTTCTGTCCCGGTTTACATCCGTTGTAAACAATTATTGGAAAATAATGAAGCGGCAGAAGAAGGTCAATTCATTGACCGGTGGCTATAATCAGTTGGCCGTCATATTCCCCATTCTGATGGCGGCGCCCCGCTTTTTTGCCGGGCAGATGCAGCTAGGAGGGTTGATGCAGACTGCTTCTGCTTTTCGCTCGGTGCACGAGGCCCTTTCGTTTATGGTGAACAGTTACACCACAATTGCCGGTTGGAATGCCATAATGGATCGTCTCACCGGATTTACGGAGGCAATTGATCAGGTCAAGACGGTCAAGGAACACGAGGAACTCAAGCGATTCAACTCTCCTGATCCATCTTTCAGCGTGCAATCTTTAAGTGTGCTCCTGCCTGACAAACGAGTGCTGCTAAAAGGGTTGGACTTTCGGCTGGAACCAGGAGGTTCCCTGCTAATTACCGGCCAGTCCGGTTCGGGCAAGAGCACTCTGATTCGTACTCTCGCAGGGATATGGCCTTTCGCTAGCGGCACCATCTTACTGCCCGATAATGCTAAGACCATGTTTTTGCCCCAGAAGCCATATCTACCCTTGGGGACTTTGCGAAGCGCTCTTTATTATCCATCCGAACCAAAAGATGCGGAACGACAGTTGCCCAAAATACTTGATCTCTGCTATCTTGGACATCTAACAATGGTGCTCGACCAGAGTGACAATTGGGCTCAGTCACTTTCATTGGGAGAGCAACAGCGTATTGCATTTGCCAGAGTCCTGCTTCAGCGCCCTGATTATGTGTTCCTGGATGAAGCGACAGCTTCACTCGATGAAAAAATGGAAAAAACCCTTTACCAACTGATCAGATCGCGATTAAGCGCCACTACCGTAATCAGCGTAGGGCACCGTAGCAGTTTAGCCGCCTGGCACGATTTACAGTTGACGCTCATGGGTGATGGCCAGTGGACTATATCGTTCATCTAGGACTCCTTTAGGTGGGGCTTCCGGTAAATTTTGGGACTGGATAACTGTAAAATATATTTGAGGAGATTTGATTATGAAACTTTCTGATATCAAACGTGTTCTTATCTTGGGATCTGGTACGATGGGACAGCAGATTGGCTTTGTATGCGCTTCACGCGGATACAAAGTAGTGCTGTTTGACCTGTCAACTGAGGTCCTAAATGACGCTCTAAAGCGTATCGAGAGCATGGGTTCATGGTTTGTTTCAACCGGGCGCATGAAGACCGAGGAACTTTCGAATGCAATGAAGAACATTGAGCTTGCTTCAGACCCTAAACAAGCGGCGCTGGATGTGGATTTCATAAGTGAATCGCTGCCTGAGAACCCCGAAATTAAAGCACGAGTTTTTGCAATGTTTAATGAACTTTGCCCAACCAGGACTGTCTTCACTACTAACACCTCTACGCTTGTTCCGTCCATGTTCTCGGACAAAACAGGCAGGCCGGAAAAATTCGCGGCCCTGCATTTTCATGACGTCCGCACTTGCAACATTGTGGATGTTATGCCGCACCTTGGGACGGCGCAGGAGGTGGTAGAACTCGTTCGTGATTTTGCAGAGAGTCTAGGTCAAATCGTGATAATGCTCAGGACTGAAAACAGCGGCTATGTTTTTAATACGATGCTGTCTTCCCTTCTAAA
>JAJYDQ010000142.1 GCA_021777225.1 Deltaproteobacteria bacterium | reverse complement strand
TTTGGGGAAGGGTTAGCATCCGTCGTGACGGCAAGCTCGTTCCCGTCGATCGCGCCGGCCACCCCACCCTGGCGAACTTCTTCAACACCGATGAAACCAAGCCGGAATTCGACAGGAGCGAGCCTGATCATGACCGGGAGCGTTTCCTGGACCTGTTCATCCATGTGTTACAACACGTTGGGGACTACACAGTCGAAGAGGCCAGAGCCGCGATCGAGGCAGAGGGTCTCCTCCCCGACATGCTGAGCTTCAACCCCGACAAGCCTGGTGGGTACCCAAACGGCCGTTTACTCACCGACCACATAGTCGCACACCGCCTATCCATGTTATCTAAGGGCAAGATCCCACCCGACGGGCTCAAGCCACACACAGATCTCTTAAAAGGTTTTCCTTACCTCGGTACACCGCACGCTAACCCCGACCCGCCCCCCGCGTAATGGAGTTGGTGGTATATAAACCCCTATATGGTGGTGTTTGCAACTGCAAACACTACCATGTCACCTGTAACATAAGGATTGATCACGGGATAGCTAACGGCTCATAGGCTGGAAGCAAAATCATTGTTGTTCATCAATGAAAGAATCGTAGATACCCTAACCCTTTTGTCAAACACATGAGGCAATATCTTCATGATGAACTTTGCACTGTCCTTGTCACTTGTGATCAGTAACGTGGCAAGTCGAACAGCGAATAGAAGGCGGTAAACGAACTTCACCGGGTCAGTCTGGTTGGAACGTTTCCAGAAGTCCTCGTCCCAGTAGTAACGCAGCTTTGTCAATATCGAGTCAAAAGAATAGACTGATTTGACGACTTTCCGGTACCCCTGTAACAGATCGTCCGGCGACATTCTCGCAGGCTTAAAGACAACATGTTGGGTGTCATATTTGCTCCAGTCTCTGTCCAGGATCCTTCCGTCTTCTTCAAAACGTTTGTACAACCTTGTTCCTGGTAATGGAGTCAGAATGTTGATCAAAGGCATGAGCAGTTTTGATTCCTGAATAAAATTTATGAGTTCATCAAATGTAGATTGGGTATCAAAATCGTAACCTACTATGAATGAGCTGTGTACCAGTATCCCGTAGGACTGTATTTTTTGGATTGCCTCAATGTATTCATATCGTTGATTAACTCCCTTGTGCATCATCGCGAGGTTTTCTTCGGATATTGATTCCAGGCCGACAAAAATTGCCCCACACCCACTGTCCCTCATTAATTTTAGTAGGTCATCCTCCCGTGAAATGTTGATAGACGCCTGACACATCCAGTTGATGTTGTATGGCTGGAGGGCCACGAAAAGTTCCCTGGCGAATGTCTTGTTTGCCATAATGTTGTCATCGGCGAAGAATATCGAGGTTTTCTTCTTATATGTGGCATGGAAGCTATTGATACCCTGAATCTCGCGGAGGACCTGCTCTACGGTTTTGCTTCTAATCGTCTGTCCGTCAAACGCATGCACGGAACAAAATTCGCAGTCGAAGGGGCAACCTTTTGTGGTCTGAACAAGGTCCAGGAGATATCGTTTCCTGCAAAGTGGCCCCCTCTCTGGCATGGGAGCCGCCGTGAGATCGGCGAACTTCTCCGCTCTGTAAAGCCTCTTCAATTGTCCATTTTCGGCATCGTGCAGGACCGCATGCCAAACCTCTTCAGCCTCACCGACGACAACACTATCACTGTGTAAAAGAGCGTCTTCAGGACACATGGAAGGGTGTATTCCGCCTAAGACGGTTTTCATACCTCTTGCCCGGAAGTTCTCAGATATCTCATAGGCCCTGTTGACAAACATTGTCCTTGCCGTTATGCCTACAAGATCTGCATTCCAGGTATAGTCTATATCTTCGATATTTTGATCGAAAATCCTGATCTCGTGTTGTGGCGGAGTCAGTGATATCAGGGTTGGTATAGCGAGGAGATAGGAAATATGTTTTCTGGAAAGAAGAAATCGGGTTCCAAATTTGAAATCATAGAAACTCCTTTCAGATTCGGAACTGATTCCTGGAATTACTAAGGCTATTTTCATTATCTTTTTTGCACTGTTCCCATTGAGAATTTTTCTGATGCTCCAATTTTGAGGACATTGTGATTCCCGACCAGTCGATTGATAGTATCTCTAAAATTAAAAGCCCATCCTTTTTCAGATCATGGCCGGACGAAAAACACGACCCGCTACGCTTGGGCATGATATAGCATTCTCCCAAGTTTTCAAGGGCGTACCACTGCATGATGTCTCCTGTCAACAGCAATCCAAATACTAATGGCCCTTAAAATGTGGTCAGCGGTATAAACAGCGCTGCCATGATAGTCAAAGTTGAGAGAGCAGCAAAAGTTAATTGGGCAGACAAAGAGTCATGGGCTTCATTCAAGGCACGGTTCATGATCTGTTTCATTTTTGTGGTTGGAGTATATAATCAATGGCCTGAGAAAAACGCCAGACAGGGCATGACCAATAATAATAAATAAAAACCTTTAGGATAAACCATGGAAAATTTTCTAGCCATAATTACCGTGACATTGCTCGGGGCGATAATCATCATCCAGATTGTCCAAATTTTTCGCAAAGTATCTGTTGACCTTGGGCCGATAGAACAGGCCTTATCTACTGTGGAAAAATCATATGAACGAGCGGAACGGGCCGTAAGGGAAGAAATTGCGAATAATAGGGAAGAACTGGCTAACTTGTCCCGGCAATCGCGCGAGGAACTCTCAAACACTCTGAAAGGCATAAGCGACACAATGTACAGACAACTCGCTAGTCTTACACAGACCACTGATGAAAAGCTGGATCAGGTGCGCCAGGATTTGACAAACAGCTCCAAGAGCCTCCGTGAAGAGATCGGAAATACACTTAAAGGCTTCAATGACTCACTTGTAAACAACATGGGACAAATGGCCAATTCCCAGAAATCATACCTCGATGTTTTTTCGGAACGACTCGACAAACTTACCCAGACCAACGAACTAAAGCTTGGCGCAATGAGGGATACTGTTGAACAGAGACTTACCTCCATGCAGGAAGACAGTGGCAAGAAGCTCGACCAAATGCGGGAAGAATCCATCAATGCGTCGCAAAAGGCCCGCGAGGAAGTTACTACTTCCATGAAAAATTTCAGTGAGACGTTGGTAAAGACCCTCAATGATTTAGGATTAAATCAGCGTAACCAGCTTAGGGATGTTCTTGATCAGCTTGCGAAACTTACTGGTACAACTGAAACCAAACTGGAAGCTCAAAAAGCCGCGATTGACGAGCGATTGAAGCAAATCCAGACGGAAGGCACAGCAAGCGCCAAATCCATGCGTGAAGATGTCAGCGGGTCCCTTAAGAATTTTAATGATTCTGTGCTCAAGGGCATGACAGGCATGGCCGATTCTCAACAGAAACAGATGGCTTCTTTCTCCACCCAACTGACCGGGTTGACAGAATCGAACCAGCAGAAACTGGACTCACTCAAGACGGCAGTAGAAGACAAACTTAAGTCTATTCAGGAAGATAACGCAAAACAACTGGATCAGATGCGGGCTACCGTGGATGAAAAACTTCAAGGAACTCTGGAAAAACGGCTCGGTGAGTCTTTCAAGCAGGTCAGTGAACGTCTGGAACAAGTCCATAAAGGATTGGGCGAGATGCAGCTCCTCGCTACCGGCGTTGGTGATTTGAAGAAAGTTCTTACAAATATTAAAACTCGCGGCACCTGGGGTGAAGTCCAACTGGGCGTCCTTCTGGAGCAGGTCCTTGCGCCTGATCAGTATGCAAAAAATGTGGGGACTAAGGATGCCGGAGAACGAGTGGAATTCGCCATCAAGCTTCCGGGTAAAAATGAAGATCACGGTGATATTGTATGGCTACCTATTGACGCCAAGTTCCCTGTTGAGGACTATCAGCGACTTATGGACGCTCAGGAAAAAGCCGACGCTGTTTCATCAGAAGCTGCGGCAAAGCAACTGGAGATCCGGATAAAACAGTGCGCAAACGATATCTGCAAGAAGTATTTAAACCCTCCCAAAACAACTGACTTTGGCATTCTTTTCCTCCCCACGGAGGGGCTATTCGCGGAAGTCATCAGACGCGAGGGCCTGGCTGAATATATTCAACGTGAATGTAGAGTCATGATCGCCGGACCAACTACATTGTGGTCTCTGCTCAACAGCCTTCAGATGGGTTTCAGGACACTAGCCATCCAGAAGCGGTCCAGCGAAGTGTGGAATTTGCTGTCCGCCGTCAAGACCGAGTGGTCTCAATATGGAGAGGTACTTGAAAAGGTTAAAGACAAGCTGGAAAGCGCATCTAAACAAATCGAAAAAGCGCAGACACGGACACGGGTAATCGGTAGAAAACTCAAGGACGTTCAGGAACTGCCTATAACAGAGGCGAGAGCGGTTCTCATGGACCTGTAAAGAATTTTGTGTAAATGGGGTACGTGGTTTCAAAAGTTTGGTAACCTGTCTTCAAACATGATGCTGAACTGGTTCAGCGCCATTTTCCAGTCCTTTATCGGCATGGTCCATTTCTT
>JAJYDQ010000067.1 GCA_021777225.1 Deltaproteobacteria bacterium | reverse complement strand
TCATTCGGTCGCAGACATCCCCTCCCTATATCTTCATAACAATTTAACAGTCTGCTAACAGAAAGACAATTGTTGGGCCATAACCTGAAAATGAACAATTTTCTCATTGTGAATTAGGGCTTGCGCTGTGGCGCAGTGAGAAAAGGGCTAGTCCTTTTCGGAGCTGGGAGGAATCATGTCCAGAATCTCGCGGTTCGTATCGTCCAAACACTCAAAGCCTATGAGACTCCTATCCTTGGGATTATGCCTTGGAGTAATTTTGCTGGTGATCCTTGGGCCAGTTGTTTGGAGCATGTATAATTCCCTATCAAGAATGGGGAACCACGAACTGACTCTTCAAAAGCTGGCCGGAAGTGTCGCTCACTTCAACGAGCTTCTTACGATGTACGCGAGACTAGCCGCAACAACTGGTGATTCCAAATGGGAAAAAAATTATCAGGCCGTAGAGCCTCAGCTTGACAACGCTATTTTAGGGATTGCAGTCGAGGCAAGAGCTGAATATGACAAGAACTATGTGTCACAGACCAAGCTTGCTTATACGAAACTGCTGGAAATGGAATCCGTAGCCTTTGCGTTGGTGCGGCAGGGACGTCAGAAACAAGCCGTCGATCTCCTTTTCAGCCAGGAATATGACAAGCAGAAGGCCCTATATTCAAACGGAATCAGACAAATGACCGAGGCGGTTCAAACTCGTATTGCCGACGAAATTTTATTGTTCAGGCGACGGATCCTGTTAATAGGAATTCTAGGGGTCGCCACAGTAACGGTCCTTTTGATTGCCTGGCTAGGAGTATCCATAGTCATAAACAGACACCTGGAATTGCGTAGACAGGCAGAGGGAGCGTTGGCTGAAGAGAAAGAACGACTATCCGTTACCTTGCGATCGATAGGTGAAGGTGTCATTACGACTGACTTGTCAGGGAAAGTGATCCTTATAAACCGTGTAGCGGAAGAGCTTACAGGCTGGCTCCAGGAAGACGCAGTCGGTAGAAATCTCGAAGAGGTGTTTGTCATAATGGATGAGAAAACAAGACAGAGGCCTCCAAATTTTCTGAATAGATTTTTCGAATCCGGCCCTGTCCGCGTGTTACCAGGTCATACCATTCTGACCTCTAAGGACGGAACCGAACTGCTCATCTCTGACAAGGGGACCCCAATACGGGACAAAAGCAGCAATATTGTGGGCATAGCTCTTGTGTTCCGAGACATAACCGAACAGGAGCACGTGCTAAAAGAGGTTTTGAAAGCGGATAAACTAGAATCCATAGGTATTTTGGCCGGCGGAATAGCCCATGATTTCAACAACATTTTAACCGCTATACTCGGTAACATCTCTTTAGCTAAGATGGATGCCGACCCGAGAAGTGAAATTTACCACTTGATCACTGAAGCTGAGAGCGCATCAATACGGGCAAAGGATCTAACACAGCAATTGCTGACCTTTTCTAAAGGTGGGGCGCCTATTAAGAAATCGACTTCGATGGAGACACTCCTTGAAGAGTGGGTCTGTTTTGCGCTCCGAGGTTCAAATGTCAAATGGCGTCTTCAAATTCAGGACGATCTTTGGCACGCCGAAATAGACGAAGGCCAGGTAAGTCAGGTAATTCATAATCTGATCATTAATGCTGATCAGGCAATGCCGGATGGCGGCACGATCCTTGTCTCAGCGGAGAATTATATTCATAAGGAATTTAGTCTGTTACGCCTTGTACCTGGAAAATATGTTAAAATATCCGTATTGGATGAAGGTGTTGGTATATTCCCTGAGCACCTCGAAAAGATATTTGACCCATATTTTACCACCAAGGCCACAGGAACCGGCATGGGGCTTGCCTCATCTTATGCGGTGATAAAGAGACATAGTGGCCACATCCAGGTTAATTCAAGAGTTGGATGCGGAACAGAATTTTCGGTATTTATACCGGCTTCTGAAAAATGTATTGCCCCCAGACGTCAACTCCAAGGAATACCTGAGAAGGGAACCGGAAGGGTCCTTTTGATGGATGACGAACCTTTAATAAGAGATCTTGCAGCAAAATTGCTGACGTACCTTGGGTATAATGTCCTTACCAGTAAGGATGGAAGGGAAGCGATTGATCTTTACAAAGAATCGAAAGATCGTGGAGAGCCGTTTGATGCGGTAATAATGGATTTAACCATTCCCGGTGGCATGGGAGGTAAAGAGGCCTTAGAAAAATTACGAGAGTTCGATCCTGAGATTAAGGCCATAGTCTCAAGTGGCTATTGCAATGATCCCATCATGGGTGATTTCCAAAAGTACGGTTTTACCGCTGTAATTGCCAAGCCGTACAGCGCGGCGGAGATGAGTGAAATTCTTCGGGCTACTATTGGCTCGGAAAACGTTGAGTTGACCAAGCAGGCCGTTTCAGCCGACTAATCGGCTGGAGAATTTGCCTTCCAAACCGGCGCGCCGTTAACAAATATTTCTTTTGACCACTGAGATTGGACACGATCGTAGACATTAGGGGGAATGGGCACATAATGTAAATCAATGGCTAAATCTCGCCCCTGTCTGAAGCACCAGTCAAAAAAGTTCATCATGGCAAAAGATTTTTCGGAGTTTGCCTGATTTCTGTGCATTAATATATAGGATGCCCCCATTATTGGCCAACTGTTGTCACCTGCCTGATCGGTCAATACGCTGTAGAACCCTTGGGATTCGTCCCAAGTGCCATTAGTGGCGGTAGATCGGAATGTGTCCATGGTTGGGAATACAAATCGGCCCGCTCTATTTTGAAGCTGAACACAATTCATATTGTCCCGAAATGCATAGGCGTATTCAACATATCCAATGGATCCACTGATTTTCTTCACTATAGCCGCCACACCTTGATTTCCTCTGGCCCCAATCCCGGTTACCCACGATACGGATTTGTCATTTCCAATCGTTGTCTGCCATTCTGTCGAGACTTTGCTCAGGTAATTGGTGAAGATCCAGGTTGTCCCCGATCCATCAGCCCGATGCGCTACGGTAATTTCCTGTTCCGGCAACCGGAGGTCTGGATTTACCGTCATTATCCTCCGATCATTCCATTTTCTGATTTTACCCAGAAAGATGTCGGCGAGGAGTTCAGGGGTTAGTTTTAGCTTTCCATTTCTTATACCTCCAACATTGATTATTGGCACGATGGCGCCCATGATCATGGGGAATTGTACAAGCCCATTATTTTTCAGTTCTTCAGCTCTTAAAGGTTCATCAGAGGCTCCGAAATCTACCGCTCCCGCCTTGATTTGAGCTATCCCCGAGCCCGATCCAACCGGCTGGTAGCGCAGATTAAATCTCACTATCTGTTTATAAGTATTAGCCCATTTGGCATAAACCGGGTACGGAAAAGTTGCGCCGGCCCCACTAACAGTAACGATTTCAGAATCCAAATTCCTCGAACCAGTCGAATTGGACACAAATATGAGGGCTAAAAAAACCGAAAGTACACAACTACCTTCGATCCGTTTCAGGTGGCTCTTTAAGTGCGGGTAAAAGTGAGCTGCCATCGCTAACCTCCGGTTCATCGAAGTTTCAGTTACGTTTTTTCATTTAAAGCTCGATGCGCCAATTTCCCTCTAGCGCCCCGCAACTTCGGAAGAACCCAATTGGGGCCGGAGAGTGATCGGCGAACCCTGCTTCAGGATCTTACTAAAAGAAACCGCTGTTAGGAGGTCGTTAGTACCCTGTTAGAAGGTTGATAGAATCGATTAAATGATTTCTTCCTTTTAGAACCTTTCCGTTAATCATTCACACAAAATTCCCCGATCAATAACTTGAGATGATCGATGACCGAAGTTTGGGAATTCTTTTCAAAGTTCATCTAATATCGCTTTTTTCTTATTATCGAATTCCAGTTTGTCTATCAACCCTTTGTCTCTCAGGTTCTTCAAGCTCATCAGCCTTAATTCGAATGCGCCAAAAGTCTCTTCGTTCGGCTTCAAAGTAGTGCCGGAAAGCGGCGAAGGTTTTATTGCGCTGAAACTTGAGAGCATTTTTGTGAATTCCTTCTTAGGCCAACTCTTAGTCAAACCTTTTGAGAAGCATTTTCTACCAGCCGTACGGATGAGACCCACCCCAAGCCTAATTAAGGTGTTCCCTTGTCTGTAAGTTTTGCGCTCTTGCAGCCGATCTGGCGAAAGCGTTTTCGTCTGGTCATCAGCCCCGCAAAGGCCCGAATCACGCCCCATTAGTCTCTGCGGATGTTTGCCGGCTAATAGAGAAAATCGCTCCATGCGCTCATCCTTTTGTCGCAGCAATTTTTGATTACGCGCGTGAATGGTCCTATAAGCGATACGCGCTCCTACAGGCCAAAGAATTATAATCGCAATGCCATACGTCAGCGCTCCGAAGACGACATTCATGAACAGCATTATTGCCGCCCACGTGACTGTGGCATAAAACATTCCTATAGGCCCTAGCAGCAACGCCAGCAACAAAGCGGTTTTTGGATTTTTTAAGCGTTGCTCGTACTCCTCTTGATAATGGACCATGAACGGACCTCCTTGTGATGCTAAATATACGTCTATCATTGTACAATTATTGTGTTAATTTTGTGAAAGGATTTATCAAATTGAGCAGATCTCTAGTTTTTTGGGGGAGGGTCTAGGTCCAGAATTTTTAGGCCTAGTTTAATCCGAGCCCAGGGGAAGATGCGATATCTCCATATTTGAGAAAAGTGATAACATTGCGTCCGCTCAAGAGATATAGAGGGCCACCAGGGTATGGGAGCGGGTAGCGGCTGGTAGATTTTATGAAAGATCGCCCAAGCGGCCCTGAGCGTACGATAGCTGACAATTTTTTGGATCGAGTTAAATTTTGATTAGAAGTGCATTAATTACTGGACCTTGTGTTCCCAAAAGACCGAAATTCACGTTCGTCAACCGGGATTTTTGATCAAGGAATTGTTCAAAGAATGTGACGGTATAAAAATTGGGCCGCCCAGGGGAGACGATATGTGGCTGGACTGGCTGGAACTCTGAGGTATGGGCAGCCCAGACTTAATGATGCGACACATATGTTTGGTAAACAATTTGTTCCAATTAGAAATCTGTTAGATGATATATTGAGAAAAATTCTGTTCTATTTCTTGAGTTCTTCCCAGGCGGCGTCAACTGCTCTCTCAATCTTGTCGCCGGTTTTTTGCATGGTTTCCCAATATACTTCCCACTGAGATTTGATGGCTGTGGCCATGTCTCCAATTTGCTCTTGAGCATATTTTGCCTGGTTCTCGCCAATTCTGCCGAATGCTGTCCATTGCTTTTCAAGTGTCACTGCGGTCTGGTTTACGCAAAGATCGAAGGTGTCTTTGCTAACATTTCCTAGACCGGCAAGGCGATTTTTCAGTTCATTCAAGAACGCGTCCCAGTCCAAAGTCTTCTCTTGAACCAGGAGATCCCAGGACTGCTTGATCTTGTCAGCCGCCCTGTCTATGTCATCTACAGCCAGTTTGCCTGACTGCTTCATAGTTCGGGACACTTGATCAACCGCCATGTAAAATTCTTCTCGGGAAGCGCCCCAACTCTTTGTAAGAAAAACCCTCGCCTCACCCAACATGAAAACGCCAACAGTTCCAAGATTGTCGGATAACTCCGCAATCGTTTCTCTAACGGTCTGATCACTCTTTTCCATAGTTACTCCAGAGTCGGAACTGATTGAACTATGACGCTGATAGCGCACTATAGGTCAATATATGACATGTCATCAATCAAGACCACCAGTAGGTCTGCGATGATCCAAACCATTCCAATCGGAATGTATATCCACTTCACATCATTGTAACCTTTATCCCCTTAAAATGAGATAACAATTAGCGTGATGTTAGAAATCGATTATGGGAGTTAAAAACGACAATAAGAAACAAAGTTTATCATTAACGATCAGTTGAGGTGGTTTGCGGACCTGAGTATAAACATGTTATTGTTAATAAACGCTTTATCTTTGGACGCAACGAGGAACCCTCGGCAAAAGGATAAGTGTTACGTCTGAATAATTCTGTTGTCTCAAAAGATGCGGGATCCATCAAGTTTCCCGTAATCCGAGGGGACAAAACAAGATCGTCTTATAAAGTGGACAAATCACTACTTGAAAAAAACCAATTGACTGATGAAGAATGGGAATCGATATGTCTGAAATGCGCCAAATGCTGTTACGAAAAGATAGACTTGGGTGGCGGGCATATCGTCTATACGGAAGAGCCCTGCGTTTATCTGGACACTGCCACGAGAATGTGCAAAATTTACGACAAGCGTCAAGAGATTGAGCCTGATTGCATCAAGTTGAATGCGGATTTCATTCGGCAAATTAACTGGATGCCCCCAGATTGCGCTTATGTAAAATATTTAAGTCAGAAAGACACCTTGCAAGCGGTAAGAGCGATTGAAAAATCTAAACGACGGAAACGAGTCAAATTAAGGAGAGATTGATGGCGGTAAAGACAATAAATGTGAACAAAGATATCCTGGGAGTCAATGAAGCGCTAGCGTTGAATTTGAAGAAAGCTTTTGAAATTAATAACACGTTTGTGATCAATTTAATGGCAGCGCCCGGAGCTGGGAAAACATCCACAATACTGCGATTGATAGAAAGCCTTTCCGCTGATTTCAAAATAGGTGTGATTGAAGGGGATATAGCCTCAGATGTCGATTCGCGAAAAATTCAGGAACAAGATGTGGAAGTTGTCCAGATTAACACTGATGGCGCATGCCATCTGGACGCCAATATGATCACAGCGGCTTGTTCTGGCCTTGGTATAGAAGGTAAGGACCTGGTGATAATTGAGAACGTTGGTAATCTCGTTTGTCCGGCTGAATTTAACTTGGGGGAGAATATCAAAATGATGATTCTTTCAGTGCCGGAGGGACATGACAAACCGTTGAAATACCCCCTTATGTTTACTGAATCTCAAGCCTTATTAATCAATAAGGTTGATCTGACGCCATATACTGACTTCAACATGGAAGAATTCCAAAAAACCGTTAGAGCAATGAACCCTGGAATAAAAATGTTTCCAGTGTCTGCTAAAACCGGCGATGGTTTCCCTGAACTTACAGAATGGATAGGCCGGCAGATTAGGGATGCAAAGAAAATGAACGGGTCAATTAAATGAGAATCAGGGTAAACAGTTTCTTCGCCATCATTTTTGTGGCGGCGACTTTGGCGTTTTTCAATTTCTCGTTGCCACAACGGGTCTTGTGTGCGGAACCATCAGATTCAGTAATAGCGCTTGAAATAGTAAAGGATAACAACAAAGCGATCATCGAGGCCTTTCTTAGATATGAATTGAATGAAGTCAACAAAAATGTGACTCAAAAACTTCTTGGGCAATATCCTTCACTTGTTTTTTTTGTTAAACAGGCTGAACGAGGACCCTTGAACAATTTACTCTTCCTGGAAGAGCAGGTTCATAAACTTCAGGACGCACAAAGAAACATAAATTCTTTCCCTTATTCAATTGCCTTTTCTTCGGCCGAAAAGAAGAAGATCCTCGCTTTGAGACCATCTGCCGACAAAATTATTTCCTATGGTTTACCGTTAATGAAACGAGATTTTTATCGGGTGATCGAAGCAGCCAAACATTTGGCTGACCGGAAGAAGAAGCACCCGATTGAATTAATGCGTGAATCCTCATTTCGTGACGCTATTTATCGATATTGTGAACCCACTGCCAGAGATTTGGACACCGCCATAGGAAAGCTCTCCGAAGGCGAACTGATTTGTATGCGACTGGGTTTTGTGCTTGAGCAGGTAACCGTGACTAATTTGTGGTTGCTGGTAAATGATAACAAGTTGCCCTCCGAAACCGATTACATGGTCTTCCGAAAAAAGAGAAGTGAATACTTTGAAAACCGCCTGAAAAGAATTTATGGAGAATCGAACAATCTCGAATCATCCAACGGTAAAAGAACCGGCAGATAATGTGTGTGGACTCTAACTTGATATCCAGGCTATTTCGACCCTTGTGTAGATGAGCAAATCATATGGATCCTCTGGTAAAACTGATCGATGTGAGAAAGTGCTATTCCAGTGGCCCAAAATGTGAGGTGTTCCCTCTTGCGGGAATTAACTTTGAACTCTTTCAGGGAGAAAGAGTAATACTGTTCGGGAAAAGCGGTTCTGGCAAAAGCACCTTTCTAAATATTGTCGGCGGTGTCGATTTTCCAACAGAAGGACAGGTCTTTTTTGACAATCGGAACCTCACGGCGATGCATCATGTTGACCTGGCCTATTATCGCAGGAAAGAGGTTGGGTTCATTTTCCAGTCTTTTAACCTTTTCCCAACTCTCACTGTTGGCGAGAACGTGACCCTTCCCTTGGACTTGCTGGGAATACGAGACTACACCAGGGCTCGTGA
This sequence comes from Deltaproteobacteria bacterium, assembly GCA_021777225.1. Taxonomy (GTDB): domain Bacteria; phylum Desulfobacterota; class Desulfomonilia; order Desulfomonilales; family Desulfomonilaceae; genus CAJBEZ01. Next base: position 13,602 of record JAJYDQ010000067.1, on the reverse strand, counting down.
ACTACTTGCAGCAGTGGGTTTGGACGGTTACTGGAAGAAGTTTCCAGAAGCCATTTCCGGTGGAGAACAACAACGTGTCGCAATTGCGAGAGCTTTAGTCAAGAAACCGAGACTGATTCTAGCGGATGAACCGACAGGAAACCTTGATCAGGCTACGGGGAATGGGATCCTAAAATTGATAGATGAAACTTGTCGAGAATCCAACGCTGCTTTAATAATGGTCACGCATAGCGCTGACGCCGTATGGCTTGCTCCAAGACACTATAGGCTACGGTCAGGTGTCCTGATCGAAGATAATTATGTTAACTAAAGCGCTATTTCAGCAAAGGTTACAAATATTAACATGCAGTTTACAGTCGTTTGGTAGGGCCGGAGGCGCCGTCATCTCGACGTTGCGAAGCGAAGAGAGATCTATCCCGCTGCTGGTTAAGATTTATCGTCGCTGGGCTACTCGAAATGACATGGTGGCGCCTCTACAGTTTTCAGTAGTGAAAAGACTCCCTGCCTGTCTAGTTCCATATTCGATCGCCGGCCTTTCCCACGGCGCTTACGCGCTGATCGCTCGTATGAATGACAAAGCAGACACTCCTACGATTTAATTTTAAATATTACCGTAAACATACTTTACTTGCGATTTTGTGCCTAGTGGGGATTTCCCTTGGGGTCGGAATTGTGGTAGCGGTAGAATTAATCAATGATTCCGCGTTAGCTTCTTTTGAATCTTCTGTAGATTTTCTCTCCGGCAGGGCAACCAATTCAATCATTTCAACCTTCGGTAGAATAGATGAGAAATACTTCAAACAAATATGGGAAAATCCCACAGTTAAAGCCGCTACTCCTTTAATCGACGTCATTGCCAACACACTTGAAACTGATTCCGAGCCAATCCGTTTTTTGGGGGTAGATCCTTTTCTGGACGGGCCGTTTAGAGACTGGATACCGCAACTATCGGACAAACAGCAAATGTCTGAATTCTTCAATGGAAATCCCCCGGGGACATTCATGGCTGGGGATTTAATGAAACGCTACCACCTCAGAAAAGGGGACTTGCTAACCGTCCTGGATGCGGGGGTTGAGAAACAGATTCGAATATTGGGGGCTCTCCCCGAGGGTGTCGAAGGTGGAGTAAATGAAAATTTGGCCGTGATGGATATTGCTTCCGCTCAGGAGGTTTTTGGACGCGTCGGTCGATTGGATCGGATAGATCTCATAACTGACGAGCCTGGCGCCTCAGCGCTTCCCAATTTGCCGCCAGGACTCAAAGTCACGGACGCAAATTCAAGAAAATCTACCTTAACGGCAATGCTATATTCTTTTCAACTAAACCTCGCGGCAATGAGTCTAATCGCCCTCTTCGTCGGTGTTTTCCTGATATATAATTTTTCTATGTTTTCAGTTCTTTCCCGGCGACAAGATATGTCACTATTGCTAACATTGGGGTGTGATCGTCGAAGTCTCGTTCTCGCATTTTTGATAGAGTCCCTTATGCTGGGCGCCTTCGGGAGCTTGATTGGTGTCATATTTGGTTTTTCAGTAGCATTCTACAGCATAGGGAAAGTGTCTTCTACAATCAGTCAGCTTTATTTTCAAGTGAACGTCTTACACGTTGAACTGACAAGAAGAATCTTGGGGACCGGTCTGGCGGTAGGGTTCATTGCTACCCTGGTTGGAGGCGCCATTCCAGCTCTTGAAGTCGCTGTTACTCCTCCAGTGTTGGGGTTAAAGCGACAGAGTATTGAAGACAAAGCCAAAAGCTTAAATGTCTATCTCGCCCTTTCTGGCGCTTTATTCTTTATATTTTCCATGTTTTCCGCCTGGGCTTCAAAGCGCTCGATCTTTTGGGGGTTCGCGTCGGCTTTTGCAATGACGACCGCCTTCGCCCTGTTTACTCCCGGGCTTCTAAGTCCATTCACACATTACCTTGGTTTGGCGCTTAAAAGGTTCTCAAACAGAATGGAAGGATTTTTAGCGGCCAGGAACATTGGCGCTTCTTTAAGTCGTACAAGCATAGCGGTTGCGGCTCTGGCGGTGGCGTTATCCATGACGATCGGCGTGGATACAATGATCTACAGCTTTAGGACTTCGGTTTCCTCCTGGCTTGATGAAGCTCTTAAGGGAGACCTTTACATCTCCCCAGATACAACAAAATGGGACCATCCTCTGCCGAAGGACCTGATTGACGAGGCTGAGCACGACCCTAGAATAGACTCGGTGGAACGTTATTCGACTTACGAAGTTTACCTCGACGGCAAGCCTGTTAAACTTAGAATTATTGAATCTGAAATACTTGGACGCAAGGCCAGGTATTTTTTTATTAAAGGCGACGAAAGTCGAGCCTGGGAAGAAATAGGAAAAGGAGCGGTTTTCATTTCAGAATCACTTGCGTTCAAATTTAATCTCAAAGTGGGAGACTCTCTGACTCTCGATACTCCGATCGGCCCTCGCAAATTTCCGGTTGCAGCAATAACTAGAGACTATTCTTCCGATCAAGGCACGATACAAATGGATAGAGCGGCTTACAAGAAGATCTGGAAGGATGACAGAGTGCAATCCATCGCCCTTTTCCTCAAACCAGGTGTTTCCAGAGAAGAAGTTAGGAAATCGTTATCTGTTCAATTCAAGGGGCTTGAGAGAACTATTGTTTCGAATCATGATATGAGGGAACGAGTTCTAACAATTTTTGACAAAACGTTTGCGCCCACAAGCACACTGAAGGGTGTTTCGCTTCTGGTAGCCCTTCTCGGCGTAGCCACGGCCATGATGGCCATACTCCTGGAACGGTCCAATGAGATCAGAGTCCTTGGATACCTGGGACTGACAGCGTCGGAAATAGGTAGGATAAACATTTATCAGGGGCTTATAATGGGGTTTGCGTCTTTTTTGATCGCTTCGGTATGTGGACTGTTACTTACATATATAATAGTGTACGCTATTAATTACAGATCATTTGGTTGGTCTATAGATATTTCAATCAATGGATGGGTTTTTGTAGAGGCCCTGTTGTTGACTCTGGCGGCTTGTTTCGCTTCATCCCTCTATCCCACTTTAAAGCTTGTGCGAGCGCCTTCCGCCGCCACAATAAAAGAGGAATGAATATAAATAATTTACAGGCAGTGTTATTTGCGCATGGAAAAATGATAAATTTTTTTTAGGTCAATAGAGGATAATAATATGAACAAATCAGAAATTTTGAAGGCATTGGAATGGGTGGATCAGACCGCACGCGATGGAGACGCTCTAAGACTGGTTAAGGCCAAACAAAGCCTTGAAAGCGCGTTGTCCACAGCTAAAGAATCGGGCGGACCGGAACAGGCGTACAAAACCGCTCAGGAAAGTTTTGTCCGAAAATATGGTAGAGAACCACTGGAAGAACTAGAGACGGAAGACTAATCATCCTTGTTCAAAGTCTCTGATCCACCTACGCCGGTTAACATTCACTTTTTGGGGTCTAATTTGGGGTCCAGTCCTGATGAATAATGGATTAGGATCGTTATGCTTTGAATGGATCGTAATCATTCAACAAGTTTGACGCAATCGCATTTCTGGTTTGTTCCATTAACCAAGGGACATCATCTGCTGTCAAACCTTTTGTAATTATGGGCTTTCCTATTGTGAGGGTTATTCGCCCTGGGCGAAAGGCGACAGTTTTCTTTGGTAAAATCTTAAAGGCGCCGTTGGATGTCACAGGCAAGATTGGTAGGCCGGTTTGAACCGCCATCATAAATGGCCCTTTTTTGAAAGGGAGGAGTTTCCCATTCGGTGTTCTGGTACCTTCAGGATAGATCAACATTGACCAGCCATTTGATAATTTGTTTTTGGCTTGGTTCAGACTTGCTACGGCTGTTTCCTTGTTTGATCGATCTATCGCGATTGCCCCTGTGCCTGCCAAGGCCCAGCCAAAAACTGGAATTCGAAGGAGTTCCTTCTTTATGACCCAATGAAATCGAACCGGGAGTCTTATTACAAGAGCCAGGATGTCGGCGTTCCCCTGATGATTGGGTGTAACAATGTAAGACTGACCAGGATCTACATTTTCAGTCCCGAAGACTGAAAACTTCAATCCCATGAGGAAAGATATTATAGAAGCCCACCAGCGCATCAACATAAACGCTGGCGCGCCCGATGAAGTAAACAGGCTTGAGAAAACAATCGGTGGTGTAAGAAGGGGAGTGAAGACTACCAAGCCTAGAGCAGTAAGAAAGATACGGGGGAATAAGCGGATTTTAGACCACATCAGTTTAAGGAGTTCCTGTAATCAAAAATATTCTTGAGGACCAGTATCTTCAAAAAACTTATTGGTAATCATTACCTTGGAATTGATACTAACATCTAAAACGTCATTCTTCAACGAACGCTATGATAAAAACCTAACGTTGTTAAAATCTCCTCATTTTATTGTTAACGTGGATTATTACAAAAATGTCTTCTGAAAATCTTGCCAAGCTAAAAATTAGTTTAGAATCAAAGCCTTCCAAGCGTGGACGAATCCCCTTGCAAAGAATCATCCTGTTTTCTTTGTTGACGCTAGCCCTATTAACCACCGGAATCTATTGGCTCTGGATTTACTGGCTCAGACCACCTCTGGATGTTCATATGGTCAAGGCTTCCATCACCTTTCCCTCAAGGGCCCTGACAATCCTTAACGCAAGTGGATACGTTGTTGCTCAGAGGAAGGCAGCAGTGTCATCCAAAGCAACTGGGAGAATTGAACACCTTTATGTAGAGGAAGGTAGTTTTGTTAAACAGGGGGATGTTGTGGCGCAGTTAGAAAACAGCGATTTGGAAGCAGCGGTCGATGAAGCTAAGGCGAGCCTAAGTGTATCACGCGCCGATCTTAATAATGCGGACGCCGAACTCGACGACGCCACGCTAAATTTCAACCGTCAAAAGGTGTTGAAACAGTCTGGTTCAGTTTCAGAGCAAGCCTTTGATTCGGCCGAAGCCAGGTACAAAAAGGCCAAGGCGGCTTACCGGTCCGCAAAATTTCGCGTTGACAAGGCGGAAGCGGCTGTGAAGGTTTCCGAAGTAAATCTGGACCAGTCATATATCCGGGCGCCTTTTGATGGGGTCATTTTGACAAAAAGCGCTGAAGAAGGCGAAGTCGTTGCTCCTATGGGGGCCTCTTTGAACGCCAAAGCCTCGGTTGTCTCGATGGCGGACATGAAGTCTCTGATGGTTGAGGTCGACGTTGCCGAATCTAGCCTGGAAAAGGTTAAAATAGGTGGTCCGGCTGAGATTCGTCTTGATGCGTTTCCAAATGATAGATTTGAGGGAAAAGTGTACATGATTGTGCCGACCGCCGATAGATCCAAAGCTACCGTATTGGCCAAAATAAAATTTGACATAGTAAGTGAAAAGGTATTGCCGGAGATGAGCGCTAAAGTGTCGTTTCTCTCCCGGGCGCTAAAAAAGGGTGAGAACAAACCGTTCCTGGGTGTTCCTACAAATTCAATATTAAAAAAAGAGTCTTCTTTCATTGTTTATCGAGTCAAAGATAGTCTGGCGCAAGCCAATTCCATTGAGACAGGGAGGTCTTGGGGCGAAACGACAGAGATACTGTCCGGCTTAAAAGAGGGGGATACAATAGTAATAAAACCTGATTCCCGTTTGAATGATGGTAGAAGAGTTAAAATCAAGGAGTGAGGCAGTTACTCGTGGGCCAATCCAATATAGTAGTAATTGACGGGTTATCAAAATCATACAGACGTGGAACTCAAGAAATACCAGTACTAATTGATATTAGCCTGACTGTAGGACAAAATGAGTTTCTTGCGCTTATGGGACCTTCGGGTTCCGGTAAGACCACCTTGCTAAATATGATAGCGGGAATAGATCGTCCGGACAATGGTCGATTGGTCATCGGAGAAATTGACATAGCGAGTTTGAGCGAATCTGAACTGAGCAAATGGCGTGCATCCCATATTGGATTCATTTTCCAGTTTTACAATCTGATCCCGGTCCTGGACGCCTTAGAGAACGTTCAACTCCCGTTGCTGCTGACTTCCCTGTCAAGGTCCGAGAGACGGGAACATGCCATCGCGGCATTGGAAGCGGTTGGCCTAGTTGACCGAATGGACCATTTTCCATCTGAGTTATCTGGGGGACAACAACAAAAAGTCGCCATAGCGCGAGCAATCGTGACTGACCCATTGTTAATCGTAGCAGACGAGCCTACGGGCGATTTGGATAAGAAATCCGCCTCTGATGTGCTAAATTTACTCTGGCAGCTTAACGAACAATTCGAGAAAACAATAATAATGGTGACTCATGATCCACGAGCAGCCAATAAATCCAAACGCATTCTATTTCTTGACAAGGGTGTCCTCGCCGACTCTATGAAGGACGGTTTCTAAAAACCGATCCATCTCACGAATTCTTCGGAACTTGCTCTCTCCGATCTGAACTGGTTTATAGGCGCTTGACCATCCGGGTAGCCTATCGCTATGGATATTACCAATGTCTTGGTCTCAGGAACATTCAGAGCGTCTTTGATCTCATCCTCATATGATGTTACAAGACCAATTGGGCATGTGGCGAGGCCGTGACCCGCGGCAGACAAAACCAGATACCCCAGGAAAGAGCCAATGTCGGTCAGACGCTGAGACGGGAAGCTATCATCAATGAATACGAATAAAACCGCCGGCGCTCCATAAAATCTCAAGCTGCCTGTATTTACGAATGTTTTGAAATCACTTCCCATTTCTTCAATCAGAGGGGTCATGCCTTCCGCTGCGCGCCTGGCTCTATCAATAAATTTGTCTGGGATTTTTTGCGTTGCTCCGGGGCCGCAAGTTATTTGATGTTCCTTGAATCTCTTCAATAATTTTCTGGAAAGCCGTGTCGTTTCTTCACTTGAGACGACATGTACTTCCCATGGTTGCATATTTATAGCCGACGGCGCGTTAGCCGCGTCCGCCATCACATTTTCCAAAATTGACCTGTCGACGCCTTTGTTGAGAAAACTTCTTGCGCTTCGTCGTTGTCGTATTGTTTGAAGTAAGTCCATTTGAAACGTCTCCAATGGCGACATTTATTCATAAAAAAGAGCGAACCGGTTAGGTTTCTTGCTCTATTCACTCAAAATAGTTATACCTCATAAAGTGAATTGACAAACTTTTATAAAACCATCCGGTCCTGTATGATGACTAGCGATCTAAAAAAGTGCCTTCTGGAGAAGCTGTTCTTGTGAAAATTAGAACTTTAATGGTTTTGGGATCAATAGTGTTTATAGTGGGAGTGAACGTAGGCTCAACCAGGGCCGAAGATTTTCTGGATATATATAGGGCAGGGCAGCAGGCCGAAGATTCGGGCTCTCTTGATCAGGCCATAGCTCTATATTCAGATGCGGTTAAGATGGCTCCTCAATCCGTACGGGCTTGGGCCAAGAAGGGCGAAGTCTACCTAAAAAAGGGTGATCCCAAGTCCGCAATCAAAGACCTGATCCATGCGACCAGGCTGGATCCTGCTTATGCGCCGGCGTTTGCAAGACTTGGTTTCGCATACAATGCTGTTAACGAGTATTCAAATGCTGTAGAGGCCTTGAATGTGGCTATCAAATTGGAGCCAACATCCTCCGAGGCCCTAAATACCAGGGGCTTCGCATTTAATGGTTTGAACGATTACGATCACGCGATAAAAGATTTCGATAGAGCGATCGCGTTGAAACCAAATGACGCAAGGTATTACAACAACAGGGGATTTGCTCTCAATGGAAGGAATGAATATGGTCGGGCGATTCAGGACTTCGATAAAGCCATTGAGTTAGATCCGTCCAATGCCATGGTATACAATAACCGTGGCGTAGCCTACATGCGTCAAAAGAAGTTTGATCAGGCCCTTGATGATTTCAACAAAGCTATTGAGATCAATTCCAAATTTGCATCAGCCTATCATAACCGTGGCATGGCGTTCAGCGGAAAAGGTCGCCACGAGAAGGCAGTTGACGAATTCAGCAAAGTAATTGAGATGAATCCAAATTCTCCCGTATTATACAAAGATCGTGGAACAGCCTATGCCAAACTTGGAGAATACGGGCTGGCAAAAAAGGATTTGGAAAAATCCATTGAACTTGACAAACGGTTTGCTCCAGGTTACTCGGCGCTTGGACTGCTCTTGGCCAAAGCTGATGAACCATCGATTAGGAACCAAGCGCAGGCGAAAAAATTTGCCGAGAAAGCTGTATCTATGGGTGACGCTACAACGCCGGAGCTGACACGAAATCTTGCAGACGTTTATAAATCTCTAAATGAAGATGCCGCCGCTATCCTGACTTTGCGAAAAGCTATCAAAATGGACCCATCTAACAAGGAATTTGTAGAGTTGCTTCAGAAATGGGAAAGCGAATCTCCTGTTAGAGTTTCAAGCCGGATTCAGTTAACCCGTCCAAAGATATTTACCAATTTATGGTAGTGTCATGAAACTTAACTGACTATAGGTTGTTGTGGCCCAAGTGAATCATATTATTTCCAATTACGTGGAGAATAGGCTGGACTTTAAGGGGATAAAGCCCAACAAAGCCAGGATTGATGTCACTCAATCCAGAATTATCAAAGCTTTTGATAACCTTCCAGTGGAAATCCTGAATCTTTTCCTGGATGGATCAAGAAATTTGTCTATCAAAATAATCCCTGATCCCAAGTTGCCGTTTGGAATGCGGACAATATCCAAACGGTCTTCAAATGGGCTGACTTATACATTAAATATCTGTGATGAAGCCCAGGACTGGACTGAAGATCATTTCCTGGGGGCTGTTCTGCGAGAATTGGGGCATGTCACAGCGGAACTGCCACCCGATGATGAGTGGCCTCTGGAACGTGGAGCAAGGGCCCGATTCAAGGAGTCTGTCGAATGCAGGGCTGATGCGTTGGTGTGGAGTTGGGGCCTTAGACATTATGATATAATTTACCTCAGTGAGACTTATCCGTCTCACTGGGTAGACAAAATAGTTAATGATATTAGCATGATGATTCTAAGTATGGGGGCGGCTCAATCAGATATGTCTCTAACCTGAAGTCAGAGGTGTTATTTTTCACATTCTACGGACAGAAACGGGGTGAATTTTTCATAATATCTTGACCTGAGAGAGATATTTATCAGAATAGATGGACTGAAAGAGGGCGGTGGCTTAAACGGAGTCACCGTCCTAACCATGTACGGGCTTAAAGCCCTCAAAAGGGGTTCTATGATATTCTCTGTTTTTGTTTCCATCAAGGAGGTTGTTGCCAGGAGGCGGGATTTTCCTTGGCTGAACACAGTCATTCAGAATGGTGTTGCTCCCAGGAGCCCCTCGGCCTGGGAATTGAAATGGTGTATGTCTAAAAAACTTAATGATTTATGGTGCCTGAGGACGGACTCGAACCGTCAGGGGGACATGCCCCAAGGGATTTTAAGTCCCGAAAATTAAGTTATCCACATTCATTTTCGCTAATCTTACCAGCTAGTTGTCAATTTATATCATCTTATATTTACTAATATCATATCAAAAAACGGGACCAAATTTACGGGGCTATTCGGCGCTCAGAGTCGAATAAGAATGACCCCCGCAATGAGTAGCATGGCTCCGATAATGCGCAAGACGCTGACCGGATGCTGGATTAGCCCCAACAGACCAAACTGATCGAAAACCAAAGAGGTCAGCATCTGCCCAGCAACGATCAGCGCCACCACGGTTGCTGCGCCAAGCCTTGGCACGAGAACAACGGCAACTACAATATAAATGGCCCCGAAAAATCCCCCGGTCCACATCCACCAGGAGCTTTTGATGACCGACACGGCAGATAACCACGGTTCCCGCATAACCAGCAGCACGACCAACATAGTGATCACTCCGCCGAGATAACTTATAAATGCGGCCCATGAAGCCGACCCAAGGCAGCCCCTGAGGTTCGTGTTGAGCACCTGCTGAACAACAAAACTCATCCCTGCCGCCATACCCAGCAAAGTGAATCCGAACAATTGGACCAATTTCAGCATGTCCTTTCTCCTCAGCGGTTCAATCTCGTGCCAGGGCAAAGGTGTTGGCCAATCCGAATGAAACATTATAACAGGAAAAATATGCTAGTTTCTGATTATTAATAACTAGGTAATTTTATTGAAGTGGGACAATAACGGGTATAATTCTAATTAATCCATATTCGAGAGATACTGGACAAGAATTAGGGGGAAAGACTTCCATGCAACACCAAGACAATATCAGGGAACGACTGGAAGTTTTGATTACCTTGTCTCTGCGATGTCGGTATGAGACGATATGCAAGAGTTGGTTGTAGATTCTGGAAAACAAACCAATTTCGCACACAGGAATATTCTTGCATGGTTTCCGGAATGACCTCTGGAGTTAGCAATGGACTTACTGCGTGAGCTAATCATTAATGGCGAAGACTGGATTATCCATAGGCTTTGGATTTACACCACCGAGCGTGGCTACGCCAAGTACTCCTCCACCCTCGAAGAGGCGCGGCGAATATCTATTAGAGGCGTTTCAGGTTGCATTATTAAAGCTTTGGAGATTCACGACAGTCCGCCAGAGCTAAGTCCTGACGATCAATTTGATCAAGATCCTATAGCTGCTTTCGGAGTTATCGAGGCGCAGCGACATCGTGAGCGCGGAATTGCCCTCGGGATGTTCTTGGGGCTTCTGAAGTATTACCGCCAAACTTATATTGACCTTGTAGACGAGTCCGGATTGAAAACCGAGGATCGCTCTAGGTGTCGCCTCTTTGTTGAAAGGTGTTTTGACCGTATAGAAATTGGCGTAAGCGTTGAGTGGGCCTCCGGGACCGGCGAAGAGCGCATACAAGAACTACAGGCGACCAACCGTTTCCTGACAAATGAAAAGAACAAGTACCTAACTCTCTTTGAGAGTCTCGCCAACCCTGTCTTCCTCCTCGACAACCATAACCGGATTGACAATGTTAATCGTGCCGCATCCGAGTTTTTGGGTCGATCTACAATTGCTGGGAGTGAATACTATTGTACGCTGAGGGACAGAAGTCTTGAATATGTTGAACTTGAGGGTGATGATCGGGGCGCCACAGGATGTCTAAGCGCAGAACCCGCTGAGAAGGTATTGCCGTGGCTAGAGGCTGATATTGCCGATTTCACCCACACAGATGATCATGAACGAGTTATCGAAAAAGTTGTGTGGGAGAAATCTAGTAATATGCATTTCCTGGTTCATTTCTCTCGCATGAAGGACATCAGCGGGAAATTCGGTGGCACAGTGGTTATCATAGATGATGTGACCGACCAACGGATATCAGAAGAGGCGATAAGAGAAAGTGAAAAGAGTTATCGTTTATTATTCAAGAACATGCTTGAGGGGTTGGCTTACTGCAAGATGATTTTTGAAGACGGCCAACCGCAAGATTTTATTTATCTCGATGTCAACGAAGCATTCGAAGAATTGACAGGCTTGAAGAATGTTGTCGGCAAGAAAGTGTCAGAGGTAATACCGGGTATAAGAGAGTCTAATCCGGAAATCTTTGAGATTTATGGTAGGGTGTCTTTAACGGGCTATTCGGAAAAGGCTGAACTCTTTTTAGATTCCCTGGGAATCTGGTTTTCTCTCTCTGTATATAGCCCGGAAAGAAAATACTTTGTTGCAGTGTTTGACAATGTCACTGTTCGCAAACTTGCTGAGCAGGAGAAGCAGAAACTTGTTGAGGATCTTCAGAAAGCTCTTTCCGAAGTCAAGAAACTGAGTGGGTTTCTTCCCATTTGCTTCTCCTGCAAAAAGATACGAGATGACAAGGGTTATTGGCAGCAAGTCGAAAATTATATAAGCGATCACTCGGAAGCTCTGTTCAGCCACGGCATCTGTCCTGATTGTATGAGAGCCTTATACCCAGAGTATGCTGATGAGGTTCTTGGCTGTTTGGAGGAGGATGAGAAGAAATAGAGCGGGGTTGAGGATGAATTGGCCTATAGAACCACAAAACTCCAATGATGAACAACGACGCTATCACTGGAGTTTCACGTTTCAGACAATTAGCTCGATTGAGCTTACATAAATCTGCGGCAATCGGTCAATAACAAAAACATCCTTCCACTACTCGCATATGTAGCTTCCCGTTAAGAGGAACCTTCCATGCAGGACCAAGATAAGACCAAAGACCAGCTTATTGATGATAAGGAACTTGGGTTTAAAAGGGTACCGATTCATAGAGACCTCTTACCTATACTTGAGCGTATAGGTAAGGTGAGGACGCTGGGTAGCGACAGCCTCTGGCAATGGGGCTACCATGCTCCGTCAGACCCGTGGAAAACAGCGATGAAAAAGCTAGAATGGTCCGATCCAAAACCCCGAATCAACGACCTGAGACACACATTTAAAACGAATGCGCGCAGAAGCGAGATAGACGAAAAAATCAGGGAAAGGATCATGGGTCACAGAGGGCGAAAACTAAATGTATCTCAGAGGTATGGATTTATAGATGATTATGAACTTGTCAACGCCATCGACAGATTCACTTACGATAATGGGTCAACCCAAATTCTAGCTGTATCAAAGAGCGGAAAATAGATGTTGAGAATGCCCAAGTGGGACCAAATTGTGACCAAAAGTCAGGAAGTCTTGATTGATGAGTCAGTTCTTGGGTGGTGTATGTTTAAAAACCTAATGATTTATGGTGCCTGAGGACGGACTCGAACCGTCACGGGGACATGCCCCAAGGGATTTTAAGTCCCTTGTGTCTACCAATTCCACCACTCAGGCATAAGAGAGTCGAACTCTCCGGCAGGATCAATACAAATCATCAATATTAATGATGTGGCTGTGAGTGCCCACCGGCCAATACATATATAACAGTTTTTTCCGACGGATTAGAAATAAAAAATGCCTCTTCTTCTTTGACATGAGTCGCATGGCCGGGTTCCAGCACTGTTTTACCTTTTTCGCTTTCAATTATCAATCGACCATCGACAGCAAGAAGTATCTCCTCATGACCATCACCAGGCTTTACCAAACGGCTGTCTTCTCTCGGTTCCAGCGTTCCGTAAATCAAATAGCAAGCGTGGGTATGCAGGTCTTTCATTCCCAACACATATTCTCCACCCTGCTCTTTTGCGAATTTGTTGATGTTATAGAGTTTCATTTTCGTCTCCCAAAAAACGGGGCGTCAATATCTGGAATCTTATACTGTTAGATAATCGTCCAGGTCAAGTGATCCCCGACTAACCGTTTTGTTCGGTCACAACTACAGGATTCTTGAGAGATTCTTGACTTGACATGGCTCAGTTGCGAGTTTACTATTGTGGCTGATTTCCTTCCGAATGACGCCAGGTCAAAAAATATAAATTCCAGCTCATATTGGGAAATTCGATGAATCCTCAAACTATTGCAGCTAATCAAGTAAGATCGACACCCATGTCGGCGGATTTAGTATCAGTAATAAATCAGTGTTATCAGTGCGGTAAATGTTCGGCTGGTTGTCCAGTCGCGCCAGAGATGGATCTTTTGCCTCATCAGCTTGTTCGTTTGGCCGTACTGGGAGATGTGGACAGGATTGTTCAGTCCAAGAGCATATGGCTGTGTCTGACCTGCCACACATGTGGGGCAAGGTGTCCTAACGGGATTGATGTCCCTGGTTTGCTCGACCCGAT
>JAJYDQ010000066.1 GCA_021777225.1 Deltaproteobacteria bacterium | reverse complement strand
TCTCAGCTCATCTTTTCCTAGACCTCTTTGAAGAATCCGCCGAAGACACTGTTGATACAATTGAAAGATGTTGGTGATCAGATTCGGAAAGCGACTGCTCTAGGCTTCCCTTCTTGTCTGTGCTGTCTAAAAACATTTGTTTTTTCAGAACTCTTATCAACCGACGAATGTGGGATTTCATTACCCTTTCCGTTGTCGTGATGTCTCTTGATTTCAAAGATTTCAAAATTGTCAAATGGTCGTTGAAAGAGTAACGGAGCAATGGTATGAAATTCATTGACGCTGGTCTCGTCTTGCTTCTTATGGCATTAAGCATTTCTTGCAAAAACTTGTTCCCGGATAGCTGATGAATCGCAGCGTGGAATTCGAAATCGTGCTTCGAATACCCGACGAGATCCCCTTTAATGACCATCTCATGTTGCGCTACGAGGCATTTTTCCATTGTTTCAATTGCTTGATCGTCAACGTTTTGACACGCAAGTCTAGCGGCCAACCCTTCCAACACCTCACGTACTGTATATATTTCCAAAGCTTTTTCAGGCGTGATGTCCACAATAAAGACGCCACGGTTAGGGATGCTAATCAGGAGTCCTTCTTGAATAAGTCTGTGTACTGCTTCCCAAAGGGGCGTGCGACTAACATCCATCTCTCGTGACAAACGCTCGATGTTCAAGCGTGTTCCTGACTGAAAGCGAGAGTTGGTTATCATTTCCAAGAGGATATGGTAGGCCTGTTCGCTGAGTCGCTGCTTTACTAGTGCGCATTTCATAATCTTGATATTACAAATGGAGCTGCGGGTGTGTCAACAAATTTCATATTTCATGAAATTATTATGTCAATCCGGGTGGTATTTTTTGGACAGTGAATAAAAATGAAGACGGTCGTTATTAGTTGCTGTTACCTGAATAGAACATTTATTAAGTTCTTGTCGGTGGCATATCCTCGACCGTACCGGGTTCTTGTCCGTAAGACAATGCCATCGCTTGCCTAAATCTGAGCTTTGATATAAATAAAAAGCCGAATGTTTTAAATGTTCCTCATGTTTGAATAATGGATTAGAATTGATAGATTACACGGAGGAACGGGCAATCCAAATCACTTTATGGAGAGGCGCAATCTTCAAGTTTCTTAAAGCCACATTTAAGAGTCTATTTTATCTAATGTTCCTGATAGTAGCCGTAATAGCGGTGTTTGTCGGTATCGAACGCCTTTCAAAATTTGCTTTGAGTAAGTCTTTTTTTGCACAAGTTTATCCTCAAGATTTTGCAATGGTTCGTAAGGATGCTGTCCACCCTGTAACCCATTACGATTACGATTTCGTGCCTGGGGCGTGTTTGGAGTACAATATCATTAGGGGAAACCGCTATGAATACGCCAACAACGCTGGATTCAGGGACCCTCGTGAAATTTCTATGGAAAAACCTGCTGATGAATTCCGCATTTTTTTAACCGGTGGTTCAACAGCTTACGGGTTGGGTCCAATTGGACAAGCGGCGTCTGCTATGGACTACTACACCATAGAGTTCAGGGAAACTATTGCCCACTACCTGGAAATGATCCTTAACAGTGGTCCACTTATTGAAGGCAAGAAAATAAGAGTATACAATACGGCTGTTTGGGGACATGCGTTTCAACACCTTTTGATAAGGTATCCGGTAAAACTACGTAACTACAAACCTGATATGGTGATTTCGCTTGATGGAGCAAATGAATTACCGCTTATAAGCAAGCTTGACGCAGATTGGAACTACTTTCACGAAGGGCAGTACAACAATATTTTGAGGGACATGTTTTCTTACAGCGCCTCGGGGCTTTCATCGTATTTGACGCTGTGGTTAAAAAACAACACGTATCTAATGACTTATCTCTGGGCTGGCCAGGACCTTTTCCAGGAAATGAATGTCAGGACACACAAAGGTGTTGTGGATTCGCAGGAAGTCGCAGACGAAACCGGCAGAAAGGGTAAGGTTGCGATAGAAGAGAATTTGCCTCCATTGGATCGCAACATTGCCGCAGTAGTGAAGACTGTAGAAGATTATAGCGCTTTGCTCAAGAATGACAATGTTCCTCACATCCTCGCGTTGCAACCTTGGTTCTATTTGAGCAAAAAGCCCTTAAATGAAAGAGAAAAGTTCATAAATGAGATAGAAGGCTATCGTGAATATTATGGGGTCCCATCTGATAAGGTTTACAAACGGCTTATCGATAGACTTGTTGATAGCGCCGATAAGAAAGGATATTTTCTCGCAGATTTTTCTGAGTATTTTGACGACGTCTCTGCGTGGGTTTTTACCGACTGGTGTCACCTAACGGGTGGGGCAAATTATTTGATAGCCAAAGAGTTGTCGAACCTCGTGAAGCAACATTTTCTAAGTAAGCCTTTAAGTCCTGGAGATTCTATAGAAAACAAGGATAGTTTTTTTAGGGACATTGTCGCCGCCAGTAATGTCATGAAAGCTCCTCCAGCTAGAGATACCGGATCAGGCGTAGAGAATTTCCAAAAGGGTTACCCTCGACAGGAATCCTACGTCTCCACTGAACTCTCTAAAACAGAAATCCCGGAGATAGTGCTTGATTTAAAACAAATCCATCCGGTCAGCCGTCTGAGAATTGTTTGGGGAGATGAGCAATCTACTCCGGAAGAATGGGTGATTGAGGTTTCTACCGATAACAAGGAATGGGAGGCTTTTTGCTCGGGTTCAAAAAAAAATGTTGACTACTATTCGTGGTGGCCGGGATATGAATATTATCGTTCTAACCCGGTCCAGGCAAGATTTGTAAGATACAGACAGACGAAGATGTCTGAACCTGTTATAAAACTTAGGGTGTGGAATTTATTCAGGTAGGTCCAAATGAATATTCTTGGTATCTCTGCTTATTACCATGACAGCGCGGCATGTCTGGTTCAAAATGGAACAATAGTGGCTGCGGCCCAGCAAGAGCGGTTTTCCCGGATTAAACATGACCATCGCTTTCCTCATGATTCAATCAATTATTGTCTCGATTATGCGAAAATAACCGCCGACGATTTAGATTATGTGGTCTTCTATGATAAGCCATTTATCAAGTTCGAAAGGCTTCTGGAAACATATCTCGCTTATGCTCCAAGGGGCTGGGCGTCGTTCCTCATGGCGATGCCGCTATGGCTGAAGCAGAAACTTCATTTACCATCACTCATCAAAAAGAGTATGGGCTATGAAGGTAAGATTCTGTTCCCTGAGCATCACGAATCCCATGCGGCAAGCGCATTTTTCCCTTCTCCATATAAAAGGGCGGCTTTTTTGACGATGGACGGAGTGGGAGAGTGGACTACAACAAGTTTTGGTGTAGGGGCTGACAACAGGATCAGGATTGATTATGAAATAAAGTTTCCTCATTCCTTGGGGTTACTTTATTCGGCCTTTACATATTTCACAGGGTTTAAGGTTAATTCAGGCGAATACAAGGTCATGGGTTTGGCGCCGTATGGAGAACCCAAGTATGTGGATTTAATGCTTAAAGAGCTTATTGATGTTAAAGAAGATGGGTCCTTTAGACTCAACATGGATTACTTTACATATCCCTACGGTCTGACCATGACAGGCGCAGCGTTTGAGAAACTCTTCGGCGGACCGGCTCGCAAACCCGAAAGCAAACTAACCCAGAGAGAGATGGACATTGCAAAATCCGTTCAGGTGGTCACTGAGGAGGTTATGCTCCGAACAGCCAGGCACATTCACAAGATCACCGGCGAGAAATACCTTTGTATGGCCGGCGGAGTCGCTCTTAACTGTGTAGGTAATGGGAGGATATTAAGAGAGGGCCCATTTGAGGACATATGGATTCAGCCTGCTTCAGGGGACGCAGGCGGAGCCTTGGGGGCAGCGCTTTTCGCGTGGTATCAGTTGCTTGGAAATGAAAGAGTCTGTGACAATGTTCATGATTTACAATTTGGATCGTACCTTGGCCCGGAATATTCGGATTCGGAAATAGAACAATTTCTTGTGGAAAGAGGCTATCCACATAAATTCCTTGGAAATGGATCAGCCTCTTCGACGATTGCCGACTTGATAGATGAGGGCAAGGTCGTTGGCTGGTTTAGCGGTCGCATGGAGTTTGGTCCACGTGCGCTAGGAGGGCGTTCTATAATAGGAGACGCACGAAATCCCAAGATGCAAAGTCAGATGAATCTTAAGATCAAATATCGGGAGAGTTTCAGGCCGTTCGCTCCATCCGTCCTCATGGAACAGGCAAACAACTTCTTTGAACTTGACAGACCTTCCCCCTACATGTTGCTGGTGGCCGATGTAGACAAGAGGCTCCGGCGAAAAATGACCGAGGATCAGGAGAAATTGTGGGGTATTGACAAACTCAACGTTTCTCGGTCAGACATACCGGCTGTTACCCATGTTGATTATTCGGCAAGAATTCAGACTGTCCATAAGGAAACGAACCCCCGGTACCATGAGGTTATATCGGCGTTTTTTGAAAAGACTGGTTGTCCCGTGATTGTGAATACTTCATTTAATGTCCGTGGTGAGCCGATAGTTATGAGCCCGGAACACGCATATCTATGCTTCATGCGCACGGAGATGGATTACCTGGTCCTTGGTTCTTATCTGTTGGACAAAAAGCCACAACCCCAATTGAAAGATGACGCTGACTGGCGCTCCCAATATGAGCTTGATTAGTGGCCGTTTGTCGTCTTAATGAAAGTCATTTCCGACGAGGTCTTGAGAATAGATGAGCATAATCAAAGAAATTAGAGATGAAATCAATGCGGCTTATCGCGAACCCACCAAAAAGGACCTGAATGTACTAGCGTTGCTGTTTCTGGTGTTGCCGGTTGCAATAGGCGCTCACCTTCTCTACTGGAAAGGATCTTCCAACGGATACATATGGATTGCGATTGGACTGGTTCTATTCATTGCACGCTTTATTCCACCGCTGTTTAGAAGAATATATTTAGGTTGGGTATCATTCTCGATTGTTATCGGTTACTTCGTTTCCAGAGTGTTGCTAACATTCATATTTTTCATTGTAATGGCCCCCACGGGCGCATTGATGAGAATATTCGGCAAAGACCCAATGGACAGAAAGCTCGATCCCAACGCCAAATCCTATTGGCAAAAAAGGGAACCGGCGGAAGACAACAGTGTCGAGAGATATGAGAAGCAGTTTTAATTTGTTTTTGACCTGTGATAGAAATACTGTTCGAATCGAAAATGGGATGACCTATGCTCTAATAAAAATTGACCGTTTCTCGGGAGAGAGTTAAGGAGGAAATAATCATGTCGTTAATAAGGGAATTTTGGGATTTTATGAAGGTCAGGAAAAAATTCTGGCTTGCCCCTATCCTAATAGTCCTGGTGATTCTCTCGGGATTTATAATTCTTGCTTCCCTTTCGCCCGCAGCGGCGCCTTTTATTTACACTCTTTTCTAAAAGGCGTGCTGGCGATAAATATACCGGATGTAGGGCGGCTGAATCACAATAGGTTTGTTAATTGCTCTATTTTCGGGCGATTAATCTTAGAGGCGTTCTGGATTCTCTCTTCTTTGAGTTTTCGAGAATGCCTCGAAAATATATTATTTAAATGCGAGACAGAAAATTGAGTTCCACAGAAGAGAAGAAATCTAGAGGCTTTTTTAAAAAACTTGTTTTTTTTACTCTATACATAACTTTCATCGTAGCAATTGTCGCCGGGGCTTTGGCGGGACTCGATTACTACGCTTATCTCAAGGTCAAATCGTCACCTTTGGGGGAAGCTTACAAAGGCAGAGACATGGACCTTGCCAGACGAAGTTCCCAAACCGTCTCTCCACAGTGCGGATACGAACCTACGCCCGGATTTGCGGCAGTCAGAAATACACGTCTAGGCAATTCTTTTGAATATATAAATGACGAGAGTTTTAAGGATTTCGACAATGTTCCAACGGAAAAGCCAAAAGATGAATATAGGGTCATAGTGACGGGGGGGTCTGTAGTTTACGGTAGAGGTCCAGTGCCTCCTTCGGATGCTATATGTGACAATTATGAAATTACTTTCCGTTGGACGATTCCGCATATTATACAGGAATTGATGAACTCTGATCCTGATATAAGACAAAAAATTGGCGGTAAAAAGGTCAGAGTTATAAATGCGGGTGTTGCCGGATATGTCTATCAAAATAGCCTCATGCGTTATTTGGCCAAGCTTCGTCTTTACAATCCGGACCTTGTCATATCTTTGGATGGAGCAAATGAAGTGCATACGGTCGCGAGGCCATTGAAGGACTGGAATTATTTCACCGAAGGTCCATATTATGAGGTAATCAGCGAAGTCATGGACATGGGCCCAAAGGGGTTGCTGAATTACGTGACCTTATGGTTGAAACGCAACACTTACTTCTTCACATGGTTGGCGATGAACAAAGGCGAAGGGCCTGGCATATTGATGGAAGACAGGGGTTTTGCCGCACATCCTCAGGACCCCACACCGGAAATGATGCAATGTCTGAAAAACAATATTCGTCAGGTCGCGGATGTAATGGCCATATACCACGCCACACTTTCATCTGATAGTGTTCCGCACGTGTTCGCTCTTCAGCCCATGTTCCGAAATTGCAAAAAGGAACGCACCCCTATTGAACAGGAAATAGAAAAGGTCACTGGTATGGAAAAAATTGGGTTCTACGATTCTCGAAAGACCTATGATGAACTCGTGGACCAGATCAAAAAACGGGCCAAAGAAAGCAACTTTGAGGTTGTTGACCTGACTGGAATCTTTGATAACACTCATGAGTGGGTTTTTACCGACTGGTGCCATGTTACAAATGGAGCGAATTTTGTAATCGCCAAGGCCCTTGTCAATGAAGTCAAGCAGCAAATATTCGGTTTACCTATAAATAAATTCGACAAATCGCGGAACCCGCCCGATTCCTATTTTGCCGATTACTCGAAGGAAGCAAAAGTTCTGGTCGACAATAAGGCGAGGGATGATGGTCTGGAAATTCTTAAAGGGTACCCAGGCCAAAAGGGTCTTGAGATACCACTTGGTAAGCCGTCGGATGTAATATTGGATCTCGAGAAAGTCGTACCTGTTTCCAGGTTAAGGATAGTTTGGGGAAGTAAAGACACGGTTCCCAAGTCCTGGAAGATAGATGTTTCCGAAGATGGTCTGAACTGGAAGAACTGGCTGAGCGTTGATGGCGCCAAAACCGATAAGTATGATCAATGGCCTGGATTTGAATATTATGCAGGGGTGGAAAGTCCCGCGAGGTATATAAGATATTCCCAGGATGACACTGGAAAGGAAGTTTATCTGCGTCAACTGAGTCTTTTCAGATAGTGTTCAAACCACTTAACCAACCTCAAGGGCTCTAAGGTTAATGTCAAGATATCTAGCCGGTGTCGTTTCCCTAATAGCTTGTCTCATGGTTTCGATATCAAAAGGGATCGCTTCTTCGCGGGTTAGTCTCCCCAAAAGGATGACGTTCGCGCTTTCGGACAATCCCAGTTCTTTGGCTTTGGCGCTGGCGTCTACCGGAATGACCCTATCAGTAACTCTTTCCAGCTCCGCCTTTATATTGTCCAAAGTGGGGTATTTGGCTGATCCAAGTCTGACCGAAAGTGGCTGAAATTTCTGAGTGTTATAAATTATGACACCTTTCCTTTTCAGATAAGGCATCGCACGTAAAGCTTCAAGAGGTTCAAGAGTAATCACGATATCAGCGGCGCCTTTTATGATGAGAGGACTACCGGTAACGTCCTTTCCAATCTGAAGCGTTGAAATTACTACTCCACCGCGTTGAGCCAATCCGTGAGTTTCCGATCCGATTGCCTTCAACCCCCTAATTTGAGCTGCTGATGACAGAATTCGAATGACCGATCCAATTCCGAAACCACCAACTCCGCTAACATAAATGCTCAGAGTATAGTCGTTCATTTGTTAAACCCTCTTGAAATCTTCAATCCTTTTCATCGGTTTTTCTTTTAATGGGCAAGTTTGTACGCAACTAGCGCACCCTATACATAAGTCAGTGTTTATAAGGACTTTATCATCTTCTGACCGTTCGATCGCAGGGCAGGAGAAATTTTTTAGGCAGTTTTGGATATTTCGGCAAACTTCAAGGTCTATTCTCAGTGGATTGGACAACGTCCCAGCCTTCCGCTCCATTCGTGACCGCCGCAGGGCGCAGGGTTCTTCCTGAATAACTACAGCGACCCCTCCTTCCGGGGATTTCGTAAATTCAAAAGCCCTCTTTAAGGCGTCCTCGACCTTTGCGCACTCGTAAGATGGCACTCGTTCGATGAAACGGATTCCAAATGCCTTGAGTATGTCGTCAATTAATATGCGCGGGGCAGGGCCATTCGCTCCGAAACCACTGTTTGGATTTGGTTGGTGGCCGGTCATGGCAGTGATGCCGTTATCCATGACCATGATAACCTGTCGATGTTTATTGTAGACCGCATTTACTATGCCCGGCATGGCGGCATGGAAAAAGGTTGAATCCCCTACGAAACTAATGACATTCTCTGAAGGAAACGCTTTGGAGACAGCACTAGCGGCAGGCGCTCCCGACCCCATGCAGTAAAGCAGGTTGCCGAGGTTGTAAGGAGGCAGGAAACCAAGTGAGTAGCACCCTATGTCAGCCATCGAAAAAGCTTCCTTGTCTTTTCCTAATGCCTTCTTCGTGGCGTAAAAAGCCGTCCTGTGACCACATCCCGGGCATAATTGCGGCGATCGGACAGGGACAGGAAGAGAACTCTCAGAATAATTTTGGGTTGTCTCGATTCCAAGTCTACCGGCCAATACATTGACAAGCCTGGTGGGGTCATATTCACCTATCTTCAAATCAAGCTCATCAGATAGTCCAGATTTTCCAATTATTTTCGTCTTTATACCCTGATCGTAACAAAGCGCCTTTATCTCATTTTCAAGGATAGGGTCCAACTCTTCCAGTATGTGAACTTCAGTATCGGACTCTAGAAAATTGGTGACTGCTCTCTTTGGCAATGGGTGCGTAACGCCCAATTTTAGAATCTCAGCGCTCACCCCGAGATAGTTCAGGGCGCTCACTGTTGACTGAAAAGTGTGCCCGTATGTAATAATTTTAATTTTCGGATCATCATTGCCAATACGGAAACCCTTGTTGAAGCCGAGAACTTCGAATTCGTCACCGATCTTGTTAAGGTTTTCCAATGCCTTGCGTTTCATGGGTGGGAACGTTCCAGGCAGAGGAATGTAACCGCCGTCCCGACGCATCGTCTCATTATCCCATTTAACGTCAATTTGAGAAGTAGCCTTTTCCCCATACGTTACCGGCCCAATCTGGTGACAGTTTCTGGTTGTGGCTCGAATAAAGACCGGGGCCTGATATTTTTGAGATACCTTCATTGCAGTGACAAGGAAGTCTTTGACTTCCTGAGGGTCTGATGGCTCAATAAAGGGAACATAGGCTAGTCGAGCGTAATATCTGTTGTCCTGTTCATTCTGGGAACTTAAATGGCCGGGATCATCTCCGAGAATCACTACAAGTCCGCCGGACATAGTCAGGTATGACAGTTGAACAGCAGAGTCAGCGGCGACGTTCAAGCCGACTGATTTCATCCAGCACACCGATGGGCGGCCCATAATCGCCGAAGTAGCGGCTACTTCGAGAGCCACTTTCTCATTTGTGGAAATCTCGAAATAGATACCGGCCTTTTCTGAAATCTCGAGCAGAGCGTTAGCCATCTCGGCTGTAGGACTACCGGGATAACATGTTGCGACTTGAACTCCACTTTCGATCATTCCCCTGACAAAAGCGTAGTTTCCAAGAAGGTTAGCTTTTGTCCCCGCGTCTCCGAGAAGAATATCGTATTCCGACATTTTGTCCCTGAGCCATCCTTTTCTAGGATTAGATACACCGAATCATATGAAAAGTATCATGCTGGAATATTCTGATGTCAAGAAAGATAGTTTGCCAGAGCGCACATTCTGATTGTTACAAGACTTGTTCAAAGACCTTTAGCATCTCCAAAGCCGCTTTTTCCCAGGAGAACTGTTGCGCTCTCTCAGAACCCTTTTTGATCAAAGACCGTCTCAGTGGTTCGTCATTTTCCAGTATGAGTATTGCGTCCGAGATTTCATCCACGCTTTCCGGAATTACAATCAATGCGGCATTCCCTGCGACCTGCCCAAGGGACCCTCTGGTAGACGTTATTACCGGACATCCGCAAGCCATAGCCTCTATAACGGGGAGCCCGAATCCTTCGAACAGAGAAGGGAATATGAGAGCCCTAGCTGTTTGGAACAGAGAGACCAGGTCTTCATCATCTACCGACCCTAAAAACTTGATTCGTTTTTCAGCGTTGGAGCCTGCGACGAGAGCCTGGATGTCAGGAGTAAATACGCTCTTGCGGCCTACGATGGCCAAACACCGATCCGAACCACCAGTAGCCTTGATGAACGCTTCAATGACCCTGGGAGTATTTTTATAAGGCTTCGCGTTGGTAACATGCAAAAAAAATCTGGTTGAATTTAAACCAAGCTCGTTAATCCTTTCATTGATTGAAACTTCGGGATTGGCAGGCTCAAACATGGGGTCTGTGCCGTAAAGAATTGTATTACAATCCTGAATACGGTTAGGCCAAAATCTATAAATGTCGTTATAGGTTGATTCTGACGGAACAATTATCCTGCTGGCTTTGCGCACGGAGATTTCCACCAGGCTCCGGAAGTAAACTTTTCCGGCGAACATTCTCAGTGGCCTGCCCTGGGCCTGAGTTGATGTGTCGCCAAACCACATTGTGTCATTAAGAGTTATGACGCTGGGTGTCTTCATAAACATTGGTTGAAGCATATGTGGGCTGAAAAAAAGGTCAGCGCCCAAGCTATCTACAACATTTCCCAATTTGAGCACGGTGTAAGGATGAATGTGGCGGTAAGGGACGTTTACGATGCTGATATTTTGGGGGAATCTGCTTCTGATTTTGTCCGAAAGATCTGATCGAATCAGCGCAGTCAAAGAAATGTCTCGATCAATCACCGAGAGGGCTTTGATAACGTTAATTGCTACTCGGCCGGTCCCATCGAGCTGATTTGGAATACATCTGCCATCAATTACAATCTTCATGGTTGTCAGTATTCCACAAATGGATCGAAAGTAATACTTCCTTGCTCTCAAAACATG
Organism: Deltaproteobacteria bacterium; assembly: GCA_021777225.1. Taxonomy (GTDB): domain Bacteria; phylum Desulfobacterota; class Desulfomonilia; order Desulfomonilales; family Desulfomonilaceae; genus CAJBEZ01. The sequence goes on along the minus strand of JAJYDQ010000066.1, from coordinate 11,023 downwards.
AAAAAGCATTATACATAAAATGTGAAAAATAACAGAGCCTAATCATGTCGCGGTCGGCTAATTTTAATCACTGGACAGATTTCATAGTATATTTTGTGACTAACATTTACTATTATGCGAGCGGTCAGGCTCAATACCATATTGGTTTCAATTGTTTTCCTCTGGAGGAATTCAATATGACGGATTTAGACAAAACCAGGGATGAACTTAGCGCCGAATTGGGGGAATTGCGGCGCAGACTGGCTAATTCAGAGGCTGAAGCAAGGCGACTTGTTGACGCTGAAAAGGCGCTCCGGGCAAGTGAACAAAAATTCAGGCTCATTGCTGAATTGACTCATGACTGGCGCTACTGGGTCGCTCCGGATGGAAGCCTGAAGCATGTTTCGGCATCCTGCGAGGCAATCACAGGGTACAGTCCGGATGAATTCCTCGACAATCCCGCGCTTGTTGAAGAGATAGTATACCCTGATGATCGTTGCATTGTCTCGGAGCACAGTTCGAGCGCAGGCCAATTTGAGACTCATCAACCAATTGAGTTTCGTGTAATCACGGCGAACGGGCAGGAACGATGGCTTGAACACAGTTGTCAACCAGTTTTTGGAGAAAATGGGGAATTCTTGGGCCGAATAGCTAATAACAAGGACATCACAAAACGTAAATTGGCTGAAGAAAATCTGAAGCTCAGCAACGTACGATTGTCCCTCGCCCTGGAAGCCGCGAAGTCGGGCACATGGGACTGGGACCTTAGGACTGACAGGATAGACTGGTCTGATGAGTTGTGGGACCTGTACAGTCTCGCACCACATAGCTGCGAGTCTTCTTATGACACATGGCTCATGACGGTACATCCTGATGACAGAGCCAGAATGGATATTTTGATCAAGGAATGCGTGTCCAATGCCGCCGAACTTGAGGTGGAGTGGCGGGTTGCCAACATCGCTGATAAAGATCGATGGCTATTCGGGAGAGGGAAACCAGTTTTTGATTCCACCGGGCACGCTGTTCGTTATATCGGGGTTGTAATCGACATTACGGATAGGAAGAAAACAGAGCGAGACCTTCTCCGCTACAGGGACAATCTTGAAAGGCTTGTGCAACAGAGGACTTCTCAGCTGTATGAAAGCCGTGACCTGTTAAGGATGATTATCCACAATCTGCCAGTGGCTATATATTACCAGGATCCTGATGAGCGGTATCTAATTAGCAATCGTACACACCAGAAATGGTGGGCCAGATCTGCCGCGCAAATCGAAGGATTTACGGCGCAGGAAGTAATGGGAGAAGAATATGCGTCGGCCCCTGGCAATTTCAATGCCACCCGTGGACAGCAAGTAAACATCGAGACTACCATGAAATACGCGGATGGTGTAACCAGGGATATCTTGGTAAACGTGATACCCCACAAGGGGCCCAAAGGTTCGGTCAAAGGCGTAGTCGGATTCATTACTGACATAACTGAAATCAAGAAATCACAGAATAAACTCATTGAGAGTGAAATGACATTCAGGTCGTTGTTTGAAAATTCTCTGGACGGGATTCTTTTAGCCGCGCCAGATGGAAGGATTTTCATGGCTAACCCCACGGCCTGTGAAATTCTCGGGATGACTGAGCAAGAGATCTGCGCTGTTGGGAGGGAGGGAATTTACGACACCACTGATCCGCGATACACTTGGGCTATACAGGAGCGAGAGAAAAATGGTGAAGTGAGGACGGAAATAAATCTTAAATCCAGGGATGGGAAAGTTGTTCCGGTAGAGTTAACTTCAAGAATTTTCAGATATTCTGAAACAGAACTGAGGTCAATAGGCATTTTTCGGGATATTAGCGAACGGAAACTTATGGAAGAAACTCTACGGGAGAGCGAACAGACCCTGAACAGGATTCTGACGGCTTCTGACATTGGAATTGTTTTCGTGAATCCAGACAGAACACTCAGATGGGCGAACAGAGCGTGGTTTGAACTTTTCGGATATGAAGCGGATGACGATGTCGCAGATTTGCAGGTCAAGTCGTTTTATCAATCAGCAGAAGAATTTGATAGAGTCGGAAGGCTGATATCCTATTTTTGTCATCAAGGGGAGCCTGCCGCGACAGATACCATCTATATACGCAAAAACGGGGAAACCTTCGACGCCCATGTTCGTGTCAATCCTTTTGATCCAACAGACTTGACCAAAGGATTCGTTTCGACTGTCCAGGATATTAGTGCCAGGAAAAAGGCCGAGCGTGAACTTCAGGCCAGTAAAGCCCAATTTGAGGCTTTCATGGAAAACTCGCCTTTGTGCGCTTTTATCAAAGATGAGTCTGGTCGTTATTTGTATGCTAACAAATCATGGCCATTACTTTTCAACCCAATCGCTAAAGACTGGCATGGAAAGACTGCAACAGAGTTATTCCCTGGGGGTGTGTCTGAAAAATTTACTGAATCAGATAGAGAAACGCTTAAACGTGGAGAAGTTTCAGAATTTATTCAAGAAGTGCCCGACAGTTCAGGACAACAGCATACCTGGCTCACATACAAATTCCCAATTAGGGACTCTTTAGGCCGAAGGCTCCTCGGAGGAGTCGCCCTTGATATCTCAGAGCAGAAAAAATACGAACAAGAAAAGGAAGCCCTACAAAACAGACTTTTTGAATCCCAGAAGATGGAATCTCTCGGAACTTTGGTAGGAGGTATTGCTCACGATTTTAACAATATGCTTCAGATCATAGTTGGTTATGCCCAACTGCACCTGGACGCTACAAAATTACCCGAGCCTGTTTACGATGACCTTCAGACAATAATTCGCACCAGCATGGAAGGGGCTGAGCTTGTCAGAAAATTGCTGGCTTTTGGCCAACAGGCTCAGACTATCCCGACAGAGATTGACCTTAATGACAGAATCAGGGAACTAGCTACGCTAATGTCCCGAACTTTACCACACGTCATTGGATTAAACCTGGATTTGACGGACCGACCAACAGTGATCCTTGCAGACCCCGGCGAAATAGGCCAACTCGTGATGAACCTTGCGATCAACGCTTCAGAAGCTATGCCCGAGGGTGGGGATCTCAAGATCTTAACATCGATCGTCACTCTGGATGATAATTATTGCAAGTCACATCCTGAAGCCAAACCAGGCGATTATGTAATGCTGTGTGTCAAAGATACCGGTCGAGGTATGGATGAGGATACTAAATCTCGCATATTTGATCCTTTCTTTTCTACCAAGCAAAGAGGATCAACAAGAGGAACAGGTCTCGGGCTTTCGGTAGTTAGAGGGATTGTTCAACAACGAGGTGGCCACACAACCTGTGAGAGCGTGCCAGGGAAAGGGACGGAATTCAAAGTTTACTTTCCGGTTGTCGAAAGTGTTTCGCAGGCTACACAACATATTGATTCACAAGTTCAACCCGTAGAGACCAAAATTATCCTGGTTGTAGAGGACAATATTGCAGTGGCTCAATTGGAAAAGAGGGGCCTGGAGAACGCTGGCTACAAAGTAATTGTAGCGAGAAATGGCAAAGAGGCCATTGATCTGTTTCAAACCAGAAGCGACCAGATAGCGCTAGTGATTTTGGACCTCATAATGCCGGAAATGTCCGGGCGAGATTGTTTAATGGGGTTGGTAAAAATTGATCCGGCGGTTAGAGTGTTAATAGCTAGCGGCTATTCTCCCGAAGATGAATTAAATAGAGAGATTACGCCACTTGTTAAGGGCTTTGTACACAAGCCGTTCGCTATAACTGAGCTGATTAACGCAGTTCAGTTTGCGTTAGGCAATGCGTGAAAAAGCTGCGTTTAAAGCGTTAATTAAATCAGTCCACACCAGATACTAGTCGGGTTTCCGCCAGTCACGGTTCACCGTAGAGGTAACAACACCACGCTTCTTATTTTTTTATTCATGATCAATCGTTATCGTCGTCATTGTCATAAATATCGTAACATTTGTATCGGTAGCCATTCCAGACGCAGGCATAGTCATCAACGTCTATATCGCTCCAAAAAAACCCTCCCGGATGACGGATGTATCGGCCTCTGTCACCGTATGGACCTCTTCCAGAATGGTCAAATCCTCTTCCATGGTGACCGCCTCCTCCATGATGCCCACCAGCATGCCCTCCGTAATGCCCGCCGCCACCACCATGACCACCATGAAAAACAGGGATGACTGAAACCCCTGATAAAGTAGATGTTGATACAAGAGTATCTTGCGCAGCGCCCACAATATTGGATACACCAAGCCCCAACACTAGAAAAACGGCAATAGTGGCAGCATGTAGCAGATTAGCAGTTCTCATTCCATTTTCTCCTTACTTATACCAACGGGAAGCATGTTTATAAATGAGACACTACAAAAATGAAAAGGATCCAAAAGTGTAATTGTCGCAACGAAACCTTAGATTAGAATCAGCGTCCAATTTTACAGGATACGTGACCAATCAGAAAAAGGAGCGCTAGCCATGACAAGAAGAAATTACGAATTGTTTACAGGTATCGTGCTGGCAGCCATCCTGTTAACTGCTTTTAGTTTTTTCGTCGTCCCTGGAATTTCTTATGGAAGCGTCGAACAGGATCGCACAGCATGTTTAGGCGTGTGTAATGACCCAACCGGAGACTTGATGTTTTACGGCGGCAATAGTCTCTGGCAACTCCGAGCCACGTGTAATCAAAGATGTGAGAACAAATTTTGGAAGGAATGGCAGAAGGAGATGAACAAAGCAGGTAAGAATTGAGATCGCTTTAATGTGATTAACCAGTAATCCACAATAGAAGAATACTATTGACAACTTTGAACGGCGGCAATAAACGCCCCGGTTGAGTTTAACAATCGGTAAACGTTGCCAAGAAAGCCCCCGAAGCAATTCGGAGGTTTTCTCATACTATGTGGAGTTTCGATTTCGCCGGGTAAACCAATATTGGAAAAACCTGAACACACTAACAAAAATGGAATTGGCGGGAATTTGGGGGGCCGTCGGGGGCTCGAACCCCAAACCTACTGATTAAGAGTCACAAAGGGGAAACATGTCAACTCAGGTAGATAGAGAATTGCAACGCAACGAGAGAGTATGGGGCGTCGAATGGCTCCAGATCTTAGACCATGAGAATTGCATTTGTGGTGATTGCTGGGACGGTTATCGTGAGGCTGATACATGGATAGCATAACTGAGCCAAATAACGTCCGTCTGGTAGAAACCGAACTCAGAGGCGTCGATATCGGAATCATAGCAATGAACAATCCTCACCAGGCAAATTGTTTGAGTTCCGAGTTGGTCAGCGGTATTTTGGCCGCACTGGATGACTTCGAGGAAAAAGCCGTCAGGCTAGTGATCCTGAGGGCTTATCCGAACGCCAAAGTTTGGTCTGCTGGGCACAATATGCGAGAAATCCCTCTCGACGGGCAGGATCCTCTCACCTGGAATATCCCTTTTGAACGACTGCTGCACAGGGTCAGAAAATTTCCTGTCCCAGTAATAGCCATGATCGAGGGCAGTGTTTGGGGTGGGGCGTGTGATCTCGCAATGACTTGTGATATGGTGATTGGCGCGACTTCAGCTTCTTTTGCGATTACCCCGGCCAAGATTGGTTTGGCTTATGACGCTGCAGGTCTCACGCACTTCCTTGGCGTGCTTCCTCTACATGTCATCAAGGGTATGCTTTTCTCGGCGGAACCGCTCTCAGCCGAGGATGCTATGAAATTCGGGTTGCTCAATCGGCTCGTTGAACCCCAGGACCTGGAGAAAGTCATGTTTCAAATTGCCGATACCATAGCCTCCCGAGCGCCAAAGGTCATTCGGCTCCTGAAGGCTCAGTTGAGAAAGCTGACTGACGGACCTGCTCTTAACCCCGACGATTTCGAAGAAATACAGCAATTACGGCGGGAGGCCTACCGCAGCAAGGATTTCTCTGAAGGCGTCAACGCGTTTTTTGAAAGGCGTGTCCCAAAATTCCAGGATACCTAGAATTGGCGCTTTTTTTAACATTCAATTAATTCCCCAAAGGATGTGGATCAAGTGTCTCAGCGGCTCTACATGGATTCGGACCTGATCGGGGAAAGGTCAATTTACTGAAAGAGTGTCAGCGGAACAGAAGCTTTCGAAATGCCAGGGAGGAGCATAATTCGGGACGATGATTCTGTGGCAGTCCTCGGGCCTCAATAATGACAAGAATCGCTAAAAAATAATGGCCTTACTGATGTTGACGGGATTGAGGTTGGCCACTATACATCCATGACAGCGGCTAGCGGAGTGACTGTGCTTATTTGTAAGCCTGGAACCGGCGGAGGCGTGGACGTCCGTGGTTCAGCTCCTGGACCAGGGAAACAGATCTTCTTGCTTCTCTAAATGTGGTGCAAAAAGTCCAGGCGATTGTTCTGAGCGGCGGTTCCGTGTTTGGACTGTCAGCGGCTGACGGGTTCACGCGGTGGCTGACTGAGCGGGGCTGAGGTTTTCCTCTGAACAAGGGGAAAGGGGCTCTTATAGCGCCGGTGGCTTCGCTTTCGACCTAGGCGTGGCCAGGATTATTTGCCTCCTATCGGACCAGATTGGGGGCTTAAGGCATGCGAGTCGGCGCGTCCTCAGGACCAATCCCCGTTGGGTGTGTGGGTGCCGGTACAGGCGCAGTGACGGGAGGGATTAAAGGTGGACTCGGCTCGGCGAGTGAAATCCTGGAGACCGGCCTTACTGTGACGGCTCTTGTAGCTGTCAACTCATTAGGCTCAGTAATCAGTCCGGCGACTGGCCTTCTCTGGAAGGTCCATCTGGAGGTAGATGGAGAATTTGGTCTATTGGGAAGACGCGCCGTCAAATTGCCTGCAGCAGCTAGTCCGGATCCGTCGTCCAACACAACCAGCGGGGCCCCTTTGCACAAAAGATCCGTTACTTTCTTGACAGGGGATAAATGATAATTTACGTTAGTTACTAACAGATAATTATTCTCTTAAAAGAAACTACCTCGTAAAGTGGATGATCACGATGGCTCTAGATGACTCGAGGAAAAGTGAAGACCGCTTTCAAGAGATGCTTGACAAGCTCAAGAGTCTTGATTTCCGTATCACCCCCCAGCGCTTGGCTGTGCTTCGTATTCTTGCTGCCAGTGAGGATCATCCTTCCGCTGAACAAATCTTCGAAAAGGTGAGAGCTGAGTTCCCTACCACAAGCCTGGGCACCATCTACAAGACTATCGTCCTGCTCAAGGGCCTCAACGAGGTTCTCGAACTGGGGTTTCCGGATGGGCGTAACAGATACGACGGGATCAAGCCGTTTCCACACCCTCATGTCATCTGTACCAAATGCGGGAAGATCATGGACCCGGAACTAATGGGTCTTGATGAGCTTGAAGAAGAGGTAAGCAAGAAAACGGGGTTTATAATCCAAAATCACCGTTTAGACTTTTTCGGCATGTGTAAAGAATGTCAAGACGCTACGTGACAGTTTCTTAATTGTTGAGAGATAATAGTCCACGTTAGAGATCGTTTTTTCTAAGTTCGAGGACCGAGCCACAACCATCTCACAAACCAGAAAAAACATGAGATGCGAAGTGAAACCTGATTATTCGGAGAGTTAAAGAAAGGAGGAAACTTCATGAATGAAGATAGCAAGTGTCCGGTAACGGGCGAAACAAGAAAGCGAGCAACCGGAAGAGGAGCGTCGAACCGGGACTGGTGGCCGAACCAGTTGAACCTAAAGATTCTTCATCAGAACTCTCCCATGAGCAATCCGATGGGCAAGGAGTTCAACTACGCTGAGGAATTCAAGAAACTCGACCTGGAGGCCTTGAAGAAGGACCTTTATGCGTTGATGACCGACTCCCAGGACTGGTGGCCGGCCGATTACGGTCACTACGGGCCGCTCTTCATCCGGATGGCGTGGCATAGCGCCGGCACATACCGAATTGGGGACGGCCGTGGTGGGGCTGGGTCCGGCTCCCAACGTTTAGCTCCTCTCAACAGCTGGCCGGACAATGTGAATCTCGATAAGGCCCGCCGCCTGCTTTGGCCGATCAAGCAGAAATATGGCCAGAAGATATCGTGGGCCGATCTTATGATCCTTGCGGGTAACTGCGCACTTGAGTCAATGGGGTTCAAAACCTTCGGCTTCGGCGGTGGGCGTCAGGACGCCTGGGAGCCCGAGGAGGACATCTACTGGGGCGGCGAAGACACATGGCTCGGCGACAAGCGCTACTCCGGAGACCGCGAACTAGAGAACCCGCTCGCGGCTGTGCAGATGGGCCTGATCTACGTGAACCCGGAGGGGCCTAACGGTAATCCGGACCCCGTCGCCTCGGGCCGAGATGTGCGCGAGACTTTCGCTCGCATGGCCATGAACGACGAGGAGACCGTCGCGCTAGTCGCTGGAGGACACACGTTTGGCAAATGTCACGGCGCCGGCGACCCGACGCATGTTGGTCCTGAGCCAGAAGCCGCTGGTATCGAGGAGCAGGGCCTCGGCTGGAAAAGCAGCTTCGGCAGCGGCAAGGGCGGAGATACGATTGGCAGTGGTATAGAGGGGGCCTGGAAACCGAACCCGACCAGATGGGACATGGGCTATCTAAAAGTGCTGTTCAAATATGAGTGGGAGCTTGTCAAGAGTCCTGCGGGAGCGCATCAGTGGCTGGCCAAGGACGTGAACGAAGAGGACATGGTCGTTGACGCTCACGACCCGTCGATAAAGCACCGGCCGATGATGACGACGGCGGACCTCTCCCTTCGCTATGATTCGATCTACGAGCCGATTGCGCGGCGTTACCTGCGGAACCCTGAGGAATTCGCGGACACCTTCGCCAGGGCGTGGTTCAAGCTGACACACCGCGACATGGGCCCTCGTTCGCGCTATCTAGGCGCCGAGGTTCCAGCGGAGGAACTGATCTGGCAAGACCCGGTACCCTTGGTCGATCATGAGTTGATTGACGCTCAGGACATCGCAGACCTTAAAGGCAAAATCCTTGCGTCGGGCCTTTCCATCTGGGAACTGGTTTCTACAGCCTGGGCGTCAGCATCTACGTTCCGTGGATCTGATAAACGAGGCGGAGCCAATGGAGCCCGCATTCGTCTCGCACCCCAAAAGGATTGGGAGGTCAACCAGCCGGTCCAACTGAAAAAAGCGCTGCAAATCCTTGGGGGAATTCAAAAGGAGTTCAACGGCGCTCAATCTGGTGAGAAGAAGGTGTCATTCGCCGACCTGATAGTCCTGGGTGGATGCGCCGCTGTAGAGCAAGCCGCGAAGAATGCCGGTCACGAGGCGATCATTCCCTTCACGCCCGGACGCACGGATGCGTCGCAGGAACAAACCGACGTGGGGTCATTCGCCGTACTCGAACCGGCTGCAGACGGGTTTCGTAACTACCTCAAAAACAAATACGCCGTATCGGCAGAGGAACTGCTGGTTGATCGAGCGCAACTGCTCACGTTGACCGCTCCTGAGATGACAGTTCTCATTGGCGGTATGCGCGTGTTGAACGCCAACTTTGGACGGTCCCAACACGGTGTCTTAACCAAGCGGCCAGAAAAACTCACCAATGACTTCTTCGTGAATTTGCTCGACATGAGCACGACATGGAAGGCAACTTCGGAAGATGACAATGTGTTCGAAGGTCGTGATCGCTCGACGGGCGAACTCAAGTGGACAGCTACCCGTGTCGACCTTATATTTGGTTCGAACTCCCAACTCCGTGCCTTGGCGGAAGTCTACGGATCTGAGGATTCTCAGGAAAAGTTCGTGCACGATTTTGTAACGGCGTGGAACAAGGTAATGAACCTTGACCGCTTCGACCTCGTCTAACCGTAGCTAAAAGTCTTCGAGGGCTTCTGAAGCGTATTCTGAACTGCAAATCTGATCAGTAGGAAGCATATTCGCTAATGGCCAGAAAAAATCCCTTTTGAAGTGGGTGTTTGATCAAGCTTTCCTGAGGCTCTAGAAGAACTGTTAGAAAGGAGTTTGTTTAATGAGTGAAGCAATGGAATCATGTGTAAAAGCAGCCAAGGGACCTATTTTACCTGAGTCCCAAAACGAACTCGCTGATACCACTGAATTTAAAATTGCTGAGGAGGGAAAAATGATAGCCAGAGTAGGTAGACCTGCGCCTGATTTTGAGGCTTCGGCCTATCAGAGCGGTTCATTCAAAAATGTCAAATTGTCGGACTTCAAAGACAGTTGGGTCGTTTTATGTTTTTATCCAGGAGATTTTACGTTTGTTTGACCCACCGAAATTGCGACAGTTGCCGCAAAATATGATGAAATCGCAAAACTAAACGTGACTGTTCTCGCTCTAAGCACTGACAGCAGATTCTCCCACAAAATCTGGGAGGAAGAAGAGCTGTCCAAAATGGTTTCGGGAGGGCTGCCATTTGCCTTGGTTTCTGACGCCGGAGGTAAGATCGGTGAGGTGTATGGAGTTTACGATGAGGAGGCCGGGGTAGATATTCGAGGCAGGTTTCTAATCGACCCTGACGGAATAATCCAGGCTATGGAAATTATGACTCCTCCTGTCGGACGAAATTTTACCGAGCTGGTGAGACAGGTAATGGCGTTTCAACATGTTAGAGCCACTAATGAAGCTACCCCCGCCGGTTGGAAACCGGGCGATAAGACCCTGAGACCCAGGCCTGAGTTGGTAGGAAAAGTCTGGAGGGAGTGGCAAGTTAGAGAATGACTGTCAGAGTCAGGCATTGAACTTCGGCTCCGTGCTGTCAGGAATATTTACCCACAATCAAATGGCGCGTCACTGAGGAATTGATGGCAGTGATTAGTTGCTGTTGATTCTTTTCTGGGCCCATCACTGCCATAAATGCCATTTGTCACAAGTGTCAGGGGCCAAGCGGTTCTCGAAAATAATTGCGAAAAGAACTCAACTTTTTAATCGAGATGTGGTTTCCTTTGGACGTGTGTCGCCGTTTGAAATGATACGACCGTTGGTTCCCAGGACTTTCCCCAAAACATAATTGAGGGGGACGAGTATAGAATGTAGTATTAGGAAGTTAGGGTTTTTTGCAAGTAAAAATGGGGAAACTTCTTGCAAGAAGAAAGGGGACCTCTCAAGGTAGGG
>JAJYDQ010000065.1 GCA_021777225.1 Deltaproteobacteria bacterium | reverse complement strand
TGGAGTGAACACAACGACCCGCCTTCCTCTCCTGATGATAGAAGACCCGGACGCAAAGAAACTGGTGACCGACAATCCTGTAATAACAATTGATGGGTGCCCGTTCGGTTGCGCACGCAAGAGCGCTGAATCCATAGGCGTAACGGTTTCCAAAGGCTACAGAGCTATCGATTTTTGTAGGACCCACAAGGATCTTAAACCTGAAGGAATCTCTGAACTGAACGAAGCGGGCAAGAAGCTGGTTGTCTTAGCCGCTAAAGAGGTCGCAGAAGAAGTGGATAGACTTTTGGCGGAGGAGAAGTCGTGATGGACATCAAAGTTTTAAAAGTAGGCATCGTGTCTTGCAGCGGCGAGGCTTTACCTGAAGGGACCGTGTCCAGGGTCGCCTGTCGAAAAGTCCTTGGTGAACTCAGACCTGGCCAGACTGTCACGATTTGTCTTCCATTGTTCATAGCAGGTGGAAAGGAAGAGCGAGAATTTGCGAGCAAGTTTCCCACTATTACAGTTGATGGCTGCGAGAAAATGTGCGCCGCGAAGTCTACGGAAAAGCTCTCCGGTAAGCCCGCCAAGTCTCTGATGATCAAGGAAATCCTCAAGAAACATGGCATTAGTGGTTTGAAACAGTGTAGAGGCCTGGGACACGCGGAGAAGATCGCCAGTGACACTGTAGCTGAAGAAGTTGCAAAGGCGGTGGATGAGGTTCTGGAATAAGAATATTTGTCAAACTAGAAGGGATGATTTTCAAAAAGCTCGTGGAGGTAAATATCGGTGCCTAAATACATTAACTATACAAATCGTGTGGAATGGCGTGGAGAACACAGGGGATTTACCTGGATGGACAATGGCGCGGCGCAAATATTTTCGGCGCCGGAGCCACTTTACGGAGTGCGTGACGTGCTGACGCCTGAGGACGCTCTCATGGCTGGAGCTAACACTTGTATCCATATGATGGTCATATGGGTAATGGAGCGTTTCAACATAGACCTGGTTTCCTATGAATGTGACGCTGAGGGTGTAGTTGAGGAATTCATCGACCTGACTTCTAAATTCGTGAAGATAATCATGAAACCAAAACTGGTAGTCAAGGGCACATCGAAAGAAAAGGTGATGAGGGCGCTGGCTCAGGCCCGCAAATACTCGACGATCTGTGAATCCTTAAACTGTGAAGTGGTAATAGAACCAACAGTAACCGTACAGTAGGAAGTTCTACAATGGAGAAATTTGACATAGCCTTCCTTGGAGGAGGGCCTGCCGGTTATCAGGGCGCAGTCAGAGCCGCCCAGTTGGGGGCACGGGTCGCGGTAGTGGAGGCCAAATTCCTGGGAGGTGTTTGTCTCAACTGGGGATGTATCCCAACCAAGACAGTGCGAGCGTCGGCTGAAGTCGCTCGCACTATCAGACGCGCCCGGGAATTTGGATTTCAGCAATTGAGTCCAACTCCGGATATCAAGGCTATAATTTCCCGCAAGGAACGGGTCGTGGCGGCGCTCCGAGGTAGTGTGGAGCGTCTTTTCCAAGCCAACAAGATAGTTCTGTTTGAAGGGCAGGGTAGGCTGGTCTCGCAACATTCTATCGAAGTAGAGGATAACAGCGGCGCCAAGCTGGTGGAAGCTTCCAGGATCGTCATATCCACTGGTTCCTCTCCTGCCAGTTTAGATGTGATCCCTCCTGGTCCAAGAGTATTTCTTGCGGATGAGACACTAAATATATCGTATCTGCCAAAACACATCCTGGTTGTCGGGGGTGGCGTGGTAGGCGTGGAAATGGCTGCGATTTTTCGCGAGTTAGGTTCACAGATCACCATTGTTGAGGCCCTGGATCGGATCCTATTTAATGAGGACGCTGAGATGGCAACGACTCTTCACGGGATCTTGCAACGACGTAAGATAAAAATCCTTTGTGGGGTTCAAGTTACAGGAGTGTCTGAGACCGAAGAAGGCTTTGCCGTAAAGCTTTCAAATGGCGTCGAAATTGCTCCTGATACCATTATTGTGTCGGTTGGCAGAAAATTTAATACAAAAGGAATTGGCCTGAGCAAGCTTGGAATCGAAATGGATCGTGGCCGAATTGTGGTGGATAAACATCTCCAAACGAACGTTCCCTCAGTGTACGCCGCTGGTGACGTCATTGGTGGCTGGCTATTGGCTCATGTAGCGTTTGCCGAAGGCAAATGCGCCGCAGAACACGCTTTGGGAAGAGACTCGAAAATGGACTACGAGGTGGTGCCCCGGTGCGTGTTCACTATTCCCGAATACGCGGCTGTTGGCCTTTCTGAAGAACAAGCAGCATCCGATAACACGATAAAAGTAGCCCGGTTTCCTTTTAAGTCCGTGGGAATGGGCCAGGCCATGGGAGAGATGGAAGGCCTTGTCAAGCTTATGGCTGACGCTGAAACTGACCAGATTTTAGGTTGTCATGTCATAGGGCCTCACGGTTCCGATCTGGTGGCTGAAATTGCAGTGGCCATGAAAGTTGATTTGACAAGCAAGGTTGTCATGGACACAATTCATTCCCATCCAACCTTATCGGAATCTATCCTGGAAACAGCGCAGGCATTGCACGGACAGGCCATACATATCGCTCCGGAAGGAGTTAAACGATGATACAGCCCACACCTAACTGGTTAGTAGGTGAAATACGGCATGCCAAAAGAGGTTTAGGCCAGGATGCGGTTCAGCGAACAACGAAGCTTCTGGATAAATTCGAATTGCCTACTGTTTGCCAGGAGGCGAGATGTCCGAACAGGGGCGTCTGTTTTTCGAATCGAACGGCCACATTCATGATCCTTGGCGACACATGCACGAGAGGCTGCCGTTTTTGTGCAGTGAAATACAACAAATTTCCCGCGCCGGTTGATGAGAATGAGCCCGAAAGGTTGTCATTAGCGATAGCCGAAATGGACATTCGCCACGCAGTTATAACATCTGTCACTCGAGACGACTTGCCAGACGGTGGAGCGGGACACTATGCGAAAACAGTAAGGACCCTCCGCAAAAATTCCCCCGATACAACAATAGAGTTGCTGATACCCGATTTTGGCGGTTCAGATGAGGCGCTGCGGTCGGTAGTAGACGAAGGGCCGGACATTTTGGCTCACAACGTGGATACAGTCGTAAGATTGCATCGCAAGATAAAACCTAGAGCGAACCATGATAGATCTCTGACTCTTCTGACGCGGGTTAAGGAGATGGCGCCGAAGATGGTAACCAAATCAGGCGTTATGCTCGGTCTTGGAGAAACAGCGGAGGATGTAGCGCAAGAACTCACGACGCTCAGGGATACGGGCTGCAATATGCTTACATTGGGACAATATCTCGCTCCGTCGCTCAAACATACAGCGGTCGTTCGTTTTCTTGAACCTGCAGAATTTGTTTTTTGGGGGACATTCGCAAGAGAACTCGGTTTTGAGAGCGTGGCTTCCGGGCCTTTGGTGCGAAGTTCATATAACGCTTCGGTTTTTTTCAAGGATCTTTCGTGAAGCAATGGAGGCTACTCACTGGTGAGGCGTCCGGCGCCATGAACATGGCGATTGATCAGGCCCTTCTAAAGTTAAAGGCTGACGGGAAATCCCCGCCGACGTTGCGGCTATATAAGTGGAAACCGTCAGCCGTTTCTCTTGGCTATTTTCAAAGGAAAAGGGGCCCCGATCCTGAAGCGTGTGAGCGTTTAGGACTGGATGTGGTCCGGAGGCCCAGTGGTGGTAGGGCAGTATTGCATCTGGGTGACCTGACCTATGCGATAATAGCCGGGACCAATGATGGAATCCCGTTTGACGCGGATGGAGCTTACCGGCTGATAAGCAAGGGACTAGTAATCGGCTTGAACGCAATTGGAGTCACAGCGGATTCGTATGAAGGCAATGACGGCGCTTCTCTCCCAACAATATGCTTCATGCGTCCAGCCTCCGGTGAAATTGTGTGGCAGGGCAAGAAGTTTGTTGGAAATGCTCAGGCCTGGTCAGGTCAGACGCTTCTTCAACACGGTTCCATCGCTATTGAGCCTCAGATTGATTATCTCACCGAATTGTTTAGACCGGAAAGATATCCTTTAGATCAGTTTCGGCAGGCCCTTGAGGCCAAAGTCACTTCGATCAATGGAATCATGGGTAGAGCTATAAGTCCTGATGTGGTAGGCGAAGCCATAAGAAACGGATTGGGAGAAGCCTTGGGAGTGACTTTTGAACCTGGGGAGTTAAGCCCGGAGGAGTCCGATCTTGCTGAACGACTCTCGTTAATGCCTGCGGAACAGCTAACCCGCGAAGTACGTCGCAGGGCGTAAAATCTTATTGCTAAACATTTGTGCTTTTGATAGAAAATAATGGGGCAAATATTTAAGTATTTTCCCAATTAATAGAATACTGAAGTTTTAGCCGGCTTGGTTTTAAGAAATTTATCAGGGCCCGACTCTTCGGTAAGGGGTAACGCGACAGGAGATAATTCCTCGTTGTTAGGACTAATTTGCCAGGTCAAAACAGCTTGATAAGTCCTTTGGAATCTCTCTGATCGCGGTTGACGGGGACTTTTGTCTATTAATGTTCAGGTTTCAACGTTTGCGTGAACTGACAGATGTTACTCACCCGATTTCCCGGATGTTTGGCCGGGATTAATCGGGTTGAGGATGGGTGGTAATTGGGTATGGTGAGGTTAATCTCTGTCGCGCTTACTCTAATAACAGTTGTTCTATTAGTTAGCGGTTTCTCGACTGACAGGTCGAACGCGGGAACTAGTAACCAAATCCCTTCGAATCTGAACTCCCAACGAATTGGCGCGACCCCATCCAGCGCTTTCGGTTCGGTTCTCGCGAAACCCAAAAATAATCAACTTGAGAAAAGACAAATAGCGCCCGCGCAGAGGAATTTGCAGACCAATGCCTCGAAAAGTGTAGAATCCGGAAACAAGGCAAAGGCACGAACATCAAGAAATAATGTGGGCAAAAGTCATCCCGCGTCATCGATTGACATGTGTTTTCCGACTTACAGACAGAACAATTCGGACCCGACATTAAGTTTACCGCAGGCCATACAGATTGCGCTGGCCAGGAACCTTACCATGGCGGATTCAAGGCTGGCTGTTCAGGAAAAGGAATACCAGAGACGTGAGGCTTACTCGGATTTCTTCCCTTCAGTCAGTTTACAGTACGGGGCGACATTGGACAGGTATTGGAGTCTTTTGAACATTATGGGTTTGTATGGGATGCAGGATTCCAGATACGCCACCGGTCAGGAAGCCTATCGACGAGGAAACAACGGGATTCCAAGTACAAGGGCGTGGTATCCATACCGCATAGATCCGTATCGTCAGTTCACCGGGTCGGTTACAATTACACAGCCAATATTTAGTGGTGGGAAATTAATAAATGATTACAAATACGCGAGGCTTGGCGTGGACTATTCCAGCATTCAGTTTGAGGTCGACCGCCAGGACCTGACCCTTAATGTAACCCAGGCCTATTACCAGATGATGCAGGCCCAGAAATTGCTTCAGGTCGCATATTCCTCGATTCGGGCCCTCGAAGCCCTCCGTAATCAGACAAAGGTGTTTTTCAAGGAAGGCCAGGTTGCTGAAGTTGATGTTCTGTCAACTGAAGGCCAGTTGGCGCAGGCAAAAATTCAACGGACCCAGGCGCTCGCTGATATTGCAAAGAACCAGGCTACGCTCAACTATCTGTTAAGGAATCCTCAGGACACGCCTGTCCGAATAATCGAGGACGTATCTTATACATCCAGTGGATACCGGTTGCCGGACGTGTACGCCATAGCCGCCGCTAACCGTTTGGAGATTCGGCAGGCAAACATTTCAGCCGAACAGGCGCTTGCGCTAGTCAAGTCGGCCAAGGCCGACTTGATGCCCAACGTTGATGTCTCGCTCACAGGAGCAAGATATAATGATGACTGGAATGTTGCTGACCCTGAAGGTTTTAACGACTGGCGTATCCAGGGGTTGCTAACGTGGACCTTTGATATGTTCCGGAAGCGTTCTACAGTATCGGAAAAACGTACGAGTCATGCGAGGACCTTTGTGAACAGGGAGCTGCTTGTTGAAACAATTATGAACGAGGTACGGCAGGCGTATGAAGATATGAAACGTTCAGAGAGTGACATTGGGGACAACAGGGCCGCTGTGGAATTTAGGTCTGAGAACTTTCGTATCAATCAGGAGCGTTATAAGCAAAAGGTTGCTACATATGTAGAGGTGCTTGACGCTCAGAGGCAGTTGTCACTGTCCCAAGGCGACTATTATATCTCATTGATGGGTTACAAGATCAATCGTGCAATTCTGGAAAGAAAAATGGGAATATTGAGGTAACGGAATGTCCAGAAGAGCTTTTATAGTTGCACGAAATCGCATACTGGTTTCACTATGCGTAACGACTGCAATAATACTTTCTGTTGTTTGCCCTGGCGTCGTCTATTCGCAGGAATGGGCAGTAAACTCCGATTTGAATCCCAGCGGAGGAGCAACCGCCGCTCCGACCAACAGGACACCTTACTCCCCAAGTAGCCTGCTGGTGCAGCGCAACACGCTTGCCCAGCAAAAAGCGTCGATCCTGCAAGCTATTGCTGAAGCTCAGAAATGTATCAAAAACAATTCCAACCCACAGATTCTTCGCGATCAGCAAGGTAATGTTCGAAGTGTCCCAAGCACTGATGTAGCTAACTGTATTCGCACACTGAACGCCCTTAAAAGACAGCTTGTCTCAAATTTACAGGCTGCCGACAACCTTAACCAGGACGCACAGCTTGACTCCATCCGGGCAGCGAGGATAAAAAAGAAAGCTGATTATGCAAGAAAGCTAAAGCGACTTTCAATGCCTGGCAATTACTAGGCTAATTTCCAATCTCATTCCCTGGATTATCTTCAGCAATCTCAAAAAGATCCCCAAAAGGAATTGTCGCATGTGGATTGTCACAGACCGTGAAACATTGTTGATAAATATTGTGTCATATTTAAACAGATGGTAAAATAGTCAAATATGAGAGGCATAAATAATTCGAATGAGGTTATAGAAATAGATGAAAAATCCTCTGTTTTTCCAAGAGACTGAGGCCCTGAGTAATTTGGAGTCCCCCTCAGTTGAGAGTGAATGTTGCGGCGCATATGAACCGAAAGTGGAGTCATCCTGCGGAGCCGGTTGAGGGCCATCTGCTAAGAAGGTCCAGTTGGGCCGACCGAGTTTCGATCAACCTTTTGTGATTGGCCGCGTCGCTTCAGCGACAGGTGATGTTCCCGCTGTTTCTACTCAACTGGAATTGACAGATTATCTGGGCTCGCTAAAAGTCAGATTTTCCATCAATCGAATGAAATACACGGTGGACCCTGGGCTTTATGCTGTAGGTCATCCCGACAAGGACTCACCTGTGCTTGTCACCGGGAATTACAAAACGAGTTTTGACCATGTCCGCCGAGCGCTCCATGGACGCGACGTATGGTTATTAGTCCTTGACACTAAAGGGGTGAATGTCTGGTGTGCCGCCGGCAAGGGGGCTTTTGGCACTAATGAGTTGGTAGCAAGAATCAATTCAATTGAACTGCCCAAAATTGTAGGTCACAAGAAAGTCATTTTACCTCAGTTGTCCGGTCCTGGAATAGCCGGATATATCGTTAAACAGTTGACCGGGTTTAGAGTAATATACGGACCGGTAGAAGCTATTGATATTCCTAAGTTTATCGATAATGGATTGAGAGCGACGTCAGAGATGAGGCAAAAGGATTTTCCTATCACGGAAAGAATCGTGTTAATACCGGTTGAGGTCATCCAGTCCATCAAGTATGTTTTGCTTGTCGCAGCGCTGTGCTTTCTTGCTGGTGGTCTACTTCACACAGCCGACTTCTGGAATAAGGCCGTAGCAGGCGCCAAATTCGGGCTTTACGCAAGTATGTGCGCTGTTGTGGGTGGGGCCATGTTGACTCCGCTATTGCTACCGTGGCTCCCCGGAAAGGCTTTTTCCATGAAGGGAATGGCCGCAGGCTTTTTGGTTTTCGTCGTGCTAATCACTTGGTGGTATATTGTTTATGGCCATCAACTGAGTCTCATTCAAATCTTGGCGTATTTGTTCATCATTAGCTCTGGTTCTTCATTCGCCGGTATGAATTTTACCGGATGTTCCACGTATACCTCTTTGTCTGGAGTCAAAAAGGAGATGCGCATAGCCGTGCCCATACAGATTGTGGCCGTTGTTGTAGGTTTTGGCGCCTGGGTTGGCGCTGGCTTCATCTCTTAGGAGGTTTAGATCATGCAAAAATTAACATATTTGAAGGACGTGGTAACGCTTAGCCTTAACCAGGAGAAATGCACATCTTGCGGGGCTTGCCTTGAAGTTTGCCCAAGGAATGTACTGGCTAGAAACAATGGTTCTGTTGATGTAGTGGACCGAGACGCCTGCATTGAGTGTGGCGCTTGCGCTTTGAATTGTCCTTTCGGCGCTATTTCTGTAAAAGCAGGGGTTGGTTGCGCGATGGCCGTTATAAATTCCGCTTTGGGCAGAAAGGGGTCCTGTTGCTGTAACACCGATACGAAAGACTACAATATGGATAAGCAGCCCAGCTCGTCATGTGGTTGCTGACAAGTTTTTCATGAACCAATCGACAGACATGGGCGAAATAATCTCGGTCCGAGGCAGTGTTGTCGATGTGTCTTTTCGACGACGGCTCCCTTCGCTATATTCAGTGCTCCGCACGGGAGAAAACTCGGATATCGTAATAGAGGTAGTGAATCACTTAGATTCCCAGACAGTACGGGGGATTGCGTTAACCTCGACAAGAGGCCTTGCAGTGGGAGCCAATGTGGTTGACACCGGAGCGCCGCTCAAGGCGCCAGTGGGCGACAAGATTAGAGGCAGGGTATTTAATGTTTTCGGACAGACCATCGATGGGAAAGGGGATATCGATGGATGCGCCTGGCGCTCCATTCATCGCGACTATGTCTCCTTGAATCGTCAGGATACCTCATCAGAGGTGTTCGAGACCGGAATCAAGATAATTGATGTTCTCGCTCCCCTCGAACGAGGCGGAAAGGCTGGTCTATTTGGGGGAGCGGGTGTTGGCAAAACTGTCCTCATCATGGAGTTGATTCACAATGTTGTGGCCAGATACGGTGGAGTTAGCCTATTTTGCGGTATAGGCGAGAGATGCCGTGAGGGAGAAGAACTCTACCGTGAAATGGAACAGGCCGGAATACTGGGTAACACAGTCCTTGTCTTTGGACAAATGAACGAGCCGCCTGGGGCAAGGTTTAGGGTAGGGCACACCGCTCTGACGATGGCGGAGTACTTTCGTGATGACGCGAAACAGGACGTTTTTGTACTCATTGATAACATATTCAGATTTATCCAGGCTGGGATGGAAGTTTCCGGTCTTCTCGGGCAAATACCGTCGCGTCTCGGATACCAACCAACGCTTGCCACGGAACTTGCTCAACTGGAAGAACGGATATGTAACACTACTTCAGGCTCCATAACATCGGTTCAGGCCGTTTATGTGCCTGCCGATGATTTCACTGACCCTGCGGCGGTCCATGTTTTCGGGCATTTGTCCGCGTCAATCGTATTATCTCGAAAACGATCATCTGAAGGACTTTATCCGGCGGTAGATCCTCTACAGTCCAGCTCCAAAATGCTTGTCCCACAGGTAGTTGGAAAACGACACTATGAATTGGCTCAGGAAATCAGAGCGACATTGGCTACTTATGAAGAGTTGAAAGACATTATAGCGATGTTGGGAATAGAAGAGCTATCACAAACTGATCGTCAAGCAGTTTACCGGGCCCGGAGGCTGGAGAGGTTTTTTACTCAGCCTCTATTTGTTACCGAAAGATTTACCGGGATGGCTGGTCGCTCCGTTATTCTCGAAGACGCCCTTAATGGTTGCGAGCGAATTCTGAACGACGAGTTTTCCGGATTTCCTGAAAATGCCATGTACATGATCGGGAAAGTCGACGAGGCCAAAAAGTTATGAGGCTTAAAGTGGTTCTCCCGACTGATATCGTGATTGATAAAGAGGTTATTAAAGTAATTGCCGAAGCCGAGAATGGTTCATTTTGTCTGTTGCCACGTCACATAGGTTTCGTTTCAGTTTTGGTTCCCGGGTTGCTTTCATATGTTTGTCCTGGAGGGCAGGAAGAGTTTGTAGCTGTTGACAAAGGGATACTGATAAAGTGTGGCCCGGATGTTGTTGTTTCCACAGGCCAGGCATTGGCGGGCGCTGATCTTGGCATGTTGAAAAGAGCTATCGAAAATAAATTCAATCTGATGGATGAACGCCAGAAAAAAGCCAATTCAGCCGTAGCAAGACTTGAAGCTAGTCTGGTGAGAAGATTCCTTGAATTGGAGCGCCATGGTTAACGACAAGCCTGTGTCACAGAATCGCCAACGCGCATATACCAGAAAATTCGCAAAAATTGTGGGCGCCAAGGAGACTCGAAAAATGGAAGCCCGAAGAGACGGGAACAGGAGTATTTGGTTCGGGCTGGGGATGTTCGGAATTGTTGGGTGGTCCGTCGCTGTTCCTACCCTGGTTGGAGCGGCCATTGGGGTATGGATTGACTCGCGCTATCCAGGCCGTTTTTCGTGGACACTAATGCTATTGTTCGCGGGCGTGCTTTTTGGTTCAATCAACGCCTGGTATTGGATCAACCGTGCGGGAAAAAACGGCTGATCTGTGATCGATCTCGACGCAGGTAAAATATTCTTTCACGATGTTTTAATGTCTATAGACTTATCTGGAATACCGGCCGCTCTGTTTATGGGAACAGGTCTAGGGCTGTTCTACTTCGGTGGTTTATGGCTGACGGTCAAACGCCTTAGCCAATCCTCCCAACCAGCGTTGCTAAGTTTAGCCAGCTTCTTTGTCAGGACAGCGGTTGTGGTCCCAGGTTTTTACTACGTTATGGACGGCCGATTGGCGCTACTTCTAGCGGCAATGGCAGGTTTCCTGATTATTCGCGTTTTCCTTGTCAAGTTGATAAGCCCTGTTCAGGCCAAGCTGCGCAAATCATAGCACAGGAACCAGGATATTAACGATGGTAAGTGAAACTATAACACCTGATCAAGTAGTTTTTTGGCGGTGGGGTTTTGTCGTCTTGAACTCCACCATTTGCTATACGTGGGGAGTGATGGTTTTGCTTACTGTTGGATCATGGCTGATTACACGACGTTTATCCACTGACACCAAGTTTTCCAGGTGGCAAAATCTGCTTGAAATAATAGTCGTTTTTGTCCAGGACCAGATTCGGGAAATCACGAATCAGGCGCCACGGCGCTATCTGCCATATATTGGAACTCTCTTTCTATTTGTTGCTGTATCGAATATCCTGGAGCCGGTTCCTGGTTATCACGCGCCTACCGCTTCTCTTTCGACAACTTCCGCTTTAGCTATAAGCGTGCTGTTCGCCGTCCCAATTTTTGGAATTGCCGAACAAGGTTTTTTCTCTTACTTGAAACATTATATTAAGCCCTCGGTACTAATGCTGCCGTTTCATATATTGGGGGAGCTGTCCCGTACCCTGGCCCTGGCTGTGAGACTTTTTGGAAACATGATGAGTGGAGCGAAGATAGCGGCGATTTTACTGGCGGTCGCTCCACTTTTCTTTCCCATATTGATGAATGCGCTGGGGCTGCTCATAGGCCTGATCCAAGCCTACATATTTGCTATATTGGCTATGGTATACATTGCTTCAGCGGGAAAAGAGCGGAGTTTATCAGGTCAAAGCCGGCAGGAAGAGGGGATTGAGAAAGGAGAGACCCAAAATGGATAGTTTAACGATAATAGGACTAGTTTCAATTATTACCGCAGGCGCATCAATGGCTATAGGCTCGATTGCTCCATCGCTTGGAGAAGCCAGGGCGATTTCCAGCGCATTAACTTCCATAGCGCAGCAACCTGACGAGGCCGGCACTATATCCCGAACTCTTTTTGTAGGTTTAGCCATGATCGAATCCATGGCGATCTATTGCTTCGTTGTTTCCATGATTCTTCTTTTCGCGAATCCTTTCTGGAACTATGTGGTGTCCAAAACCGGAGGATGATCGATGCTGTTAGACTGGTTCACCGTCATAGCCCAGATCATCAACTTCCTCATTCTCGTTTTTCTTTTAAAGCGCTTTCTGTTCGACAAGATAACCGGCGCGATGGACGAGCGGGAGAAAAAGATCTCTTCTACCCTGGATGACGCCAATAGCACAAAGAGAGTCGCCGCCGAAGAGGCTGAGCGGTATCGTCAAATGAATCAGACAATGGAGGATGAACGCAACCGAATTCTGGCTGAGGCTAAAGACGAAGCTTTGTCTGTTCGAAAGAGCTTGATTGAAGCAGCACGCGCTGAAGTGGAGGATGTCAAGGCAGAATGGCATAAGTCATTACAGCGGGAAAAAAAGTCGTTTCTTCTTGAACTGCGTGGTCGTATCGGTAAGGAGACGCTCTCATTAGTTCGAACTGTTTTGTCGGACCTCTCAAACACCGGCCTGGAGCAACGAATTGTTGACGTGTTCGCTGAGAAATTCCGTAACATGCCCGAAGAAAAGGCGACGCAGATAAGGAAGATTTCCCAAACGGCGGCTAACGAGATAAAAGTGACCACAGCGTTTAACCTTAATAACGACCAGAGAAACTTTATCGTAAGCTTGTTGAAGGGGCGCATTGGAGGAGATGTTTCAGTCGCTTTTGAAAGGGCTACCAACAATGTTTGCGGTATAGAATTAAGGTTCCCGGGTTATAAAATCGGTTGGAGTGTCGAATCATACCTCGACCGTTTTGAGAAAACCGTGTCTGGCGCTCTTGAGATAATGACTGAGCCATCGGTTGGGCAAAACAACCCGCATACCTGATTCATGAGTTGAGTCTAAAATGAATGTGAATAAAGAAAGAGACAATTCGGGTCTTGATCTAATCCTGGAAAGCACGATAGCCGCTTTAACCGCAAGTATTGAAAATGGCAAACCGGGCATTGATTTGCGGGAAGTGGGCTCCATAGTCTCTGTTGGACAGGGTGTCGCCAAAATTTCAGGTTTGACTCGAGTCAAAGCGGATGAATTGGCCATGTTTCCCGGGGACAAGTTGGGTGTGGTTTTCAACGCGGACGCCCGAGAGGCTGGAGTTGTCTTGCTTGATGACGATCAAAGCCTTCATGCCGGTTCAGAAGTAAATCATACTGGACGCGTCCTTGAGGTCCCTGTCGGAGATGATCTGATCGGTAGAGTAATTGACGCTATGGGGCGTCCATTGGACCAGCAGGGGAACATCAACGCGTCAGTCCTATGGCCGGTTGAGCGGGACGCTCCAAGCATTATGGACCGCGATCCTGTGGTAGCCCCCCTTCAAACGGGTATTAAAGTCGTAGACGCTTTGATTCCGGTTGGACGTGGACAAAGAGAGTTGATACTCGGTGACCGTCAAACAGGTAAAACAGCCATTGCGATAGACACAATCATTAACCAGAGGGGCAAAGACGTTATTTGCATTTATTGCGCAATAGGTAAGCAATCCGCTTCTGTTGCAAAAATTGTTAACGATCTGCGCAACTACTCTGCGATGGACTACACCATAGTCATGGTAACTACGGCTGAAGAGACCCCAGGCTTACAGTATGTGGCCCCATATGCCGCAACAACCATGGGTGAATATTTTATGGAACAGGGCAGGGATGTGTTGGTTGTATTTGATGACCTCACCGGCCATGCGCGAGCGTATCGTGAAATTTCATTGCTTTTGCGTCGTCCTCCGGGCCGTGAGGCGTATCCCGGGGATATTTTTTACATACATTCCCGACTTCTGGAGCGTTCAACACATCTCAGGAAAGAGTTGGGCGGCGGGTCCCTTACCGCTCTCCCTATAGCGGAGACAGAAGCGCAAAACATTGCTGGTTATATTCCTACAAATCTGATTTCCATAACCGATGGCCAAATTTACCTGTCTCCTCACCTCTTTCAAAAAGGGGTATTGCCTGCGATAGATGTTGGCAAATCAGTCTCTCGTGTCGGTGGTAAGAGTCAGTTGACCGCCTATCGATCGGTAGCGGGTGATTTAAGACTCTCATATTCGCAATTTGAGGAACTTGAGGCGTTTTCCAGGTTCGGGACCAGGCTTGATGAGCAAACCCGCAAAACCCTTGAACGTGGGCGCCGAGTCAGGGAAGTCCTTAAACAGGGACAATCTGAACCTATATCTGTCCCGGAGCAACTTTCTGTATTGCTGGCGGTAAATGCGGGTATTTTCGATGAAATACCCGTAAAGGCTATAACCGCCGCAGAAAGGGCTATCAGGGGAAAAGTCAGGGAAGAGGCTCCGCGCCTCTGTGATAGAATTTGTCAGGATCAGCCTCTAAGTTCCGCTGATAGAGATTTAATTCTCGAGTTGGCTGCGAGCGCCATACAGTCAATCAGGGTATGACCCAACATGGAAAGCATTGAATCGCTCCGACGAAAGATCGTTACAGCGGGAGAACTTGGATCTGTCGTGCGAACCATGAAAACTTTGGCGGCCGTGAGTATCCATCAATATCAGAAGGCTGTCGAAGCTCTTACTGAGTACAACCACACCATTGAAACAGGTCTTCAGATAGCGCTTCGTGGGAATTCCGAGTGGGCGGTGAATGCCAGGCCCGCTCCCCGAAATCGTTTAATTGCGGTGGTTCTGGGATCTGACCAGGGGATGTGTGGTCAATTCAATGAACTCATAGGCGAATACGCTCGTAAAAGTTTAGAGAAGCGGAATGGCTCAGAGGACCATCATGTAATGCTGGTAGTCGGCAGCCGTATCGCGGGATTGCTTTCGGATATGGGTATGAATGTCCGTGAAATGTTCCCTGTCCCAAATGGCGTGACTGGTATAATCGCTCTGGTTCAGGATTTGCTCATAAAAATAGAAGAAGCAAGATCGCTACTAGATTTGGATCAAGTCGTGGTTTTTTACAACAAGCAGGTTGCGAACACCAAGTTTACCCCATCTGAAAAACAATTGCTCCCGATCGATCTTGAGTGGCTTAACAGGCTTAAAAAGAGGGAATGGTCCTGTCGTTCGATCCCTACTTACACAATGGAATGGGACAGGGTTTTCTCAGCGTTGATATGGCAGTATCTATTTGTATCAATTTACAGGGCCGTTGCGGAGTCCATGGCCAGCGAGAATTCAGGACGTCTTGCTTCGATGGAAAGGGCTGAAAAGAATATTCAGGAACGTATCGAGGAACTAAATTTGAAGTATAATCAGTGTCGACAGCTATCGATAACCGAAGAACTCCTCGATATCGTGGCGGGTTACGAGGCAATCAGCTCGATGCCGAGAAAACGGGACCAGTGAAGTTTTTTGAAAGGCGTTACTGACTCAGTGCCAGCAACAAATTGCGGATCATCTGTTATTGATGTCCTCGATGCCGGGAATCATCCGGATGATTTCCATAAAAGTGTTTCAATACATGTAAAATGAAAACATTATCTAAAAACTTAATTTTATATTTATAGCAACCTACGATATTTATTATATTTTAATTGACACAATACTGTTTTATCAATAGAATTAGCCTAATTGGTAAAATTATATTGTAGTTTGTCAATTTTATCGCCGGCGCCGAAAGGAGATAACCTGAATGAAGCCATTAGGATTGATTTCAATATTTCTCATACTGGCCTCGGTGTCCCTTCAATCTTGTGGAGGAAAGACCGACCAACATTCGGGTACCGAGAAACCTGAAGCCGCGGTTCAGGCGTCCAATAGCGAGTCTGAATTGAAACGGGCCCAAGAAAAGCTTTCTTCCCTTGAAACGGACAATCAGGACTTACAAGCGTCCAATAAGATACTTTCTGAGAAATTGAAAGAACTCCAGGACGCCGCCTCAAATGAAACCACCGGTACGTCTACCGGAAAATCACCGGATGGATTGTCCGATCAAACCAGAATCGCCCTTATGGGGGCCAAGGCGGTCGCCGAGTTTAGGGCTCAGCAAGCGGAGAGACGCTTAGAATCTCTTACCGCGGACTTGGCCAAAAAGGATGATGATCTGAAAGGCGCTTTGCAGCAAGTAGAAGCCTCTTCGCATGAGGCAGAGGACCTTAAGGGCAAGTTGGAAACTTTAAACGCAGAAGCTTCCCAGAAACAGTTGGAGCTTGAGGGGACCTTGAAGAAACTGGAATCCACGGTTGCCGAGCGTACTTCTGTTATAACTCAAAGAGATGCCGAGTTAAAAGAAAAGGAAGACCTTCTGAATACATTAAAGAAGGCCTGGTCCGACGCCACCCAACTAAAAAGCGCAGCAGAGGCTGATCTAAGCAAACTCAAATCGAGTTTTACGGATTGTCAGAATCAGATTGCTCAACTCAAGACATCAGAGGATCAAAAGAAGAAGGAAAACGAAAAACTTGCAGGAGACCTGGAAAATGTGCAGAAAGAATATTCTGCATGCATGATGCAGTCCCAGCAACTGAAAGCGCAGTCAGACGCTTATCTAAAGCAGATTCAGGATTTCAAATCCACCGGCAATCAACAAACTAAAAATCAGCAAGCTGACCAGACGGTGTCGAAAGAGAACCAAAAGCCCTCTTCGGTCATTGAAAAGCTCCTGGATGGCGTGGCGACGGATAAATAGTTGGTAGAAAAGTCAGGCTGGTCGACTTCTTCTAAATGTATCCAACCTCTTCCATGAATTTCAGGGATTTCAGGTCCTTTCCCCTTATATACCGAACTAAAGCTGAAAGACTTCGTCTGATTTCTGTTTGGGCGCTCCGACTTAGCTTAATTCTACCAGCCAGTCGAGAGTCGGGATTCAGCGCGTGACAGAGAGCAACGACGGTTGCAGGGCTAACCGATACATTGATGGAGGATGACTCTTTTAAACACGTTTTATGACACAAACCTCCAGCCCACGGGGAAAATATAATGTCATTGCTAGCTGAAAAGCCCTTTCCACACATCGGGCAATTATCGAAAACCGGCTGATACCCCAATAACGCAAGGAGACGAATTTCCAGTACCAGGAACTCGATAGACCCCGAAGTTGACTTATCCAGGCCCTCAAGAATTTTTTCAAGGAGATCAAAAACCTCAGGATCCGCTTGGCCTTCAGGGAGGAGTCCCGATGAGAGTTCCAGAAAATAGGACGCTCTGGCAAGCAATTCCATGTTTTCCCTTATCCTGAGGAATCCTTTTACCATGTGAGCTTCATCAATCCAGACCATGTTGTCCTTTCTTCTGGATCTAATGACTATATCTACAACGCAGAAAGGTTCGAGATGGCCCCCAAATCTGACGCGACTTTTTCTGGAATTCTTTGCCACACCTGTAAGCCATCCTTTGTCACGAGAAAGGAATATGACAATTTCGTCAGCTTCACCTCGATCCATTTTCTTCATTATTATTGATCTGGTTGTCATTTGGCCAAGTAGGATGAGCCGAACGGCGAAAGGCAAATAGATTTTTTGTATGACACGGTCACAGCGCTAAATTATTCCTTCCCCTTCGATTTGCTTCACAAGCCGCAAGGTGACGCGCCTGCGCTCCTCCATGGACACCATATCAAGGATTTTCAAAATTTCTTCGAGTCTTTTGAGATTCCTGGACTTCCTGGAGAGCAAATAGCTTATTACATCATGAGTCAAGCGTATTCCCCGTTTTGTGGCCATCCTGTCAAGAATTAAAATCCTGGCGGCGTCATCCGGTGGCAACAGTTCCACTGACAGACCCGATATCATTCTGGATCTGAGATGTGGATCATCTGAAAATATTCTGTCAGGGCCCACAGATGAGGAACAGACAAGATGCGCTCCGGTTGTGAGAAGCTTGTTCCAAAGATTCCAGAGGTGTTTAGCGTCAATGCCGGACAATTTGTCAACGTCATCAATCAGGACAGCTCCATATTTGACTAATTGCTCATGATTCATATCCACTATTGATTCAAGATTCGGGCTGTCATGCGAATTGTTTGTTACTGGCAAGAAAATGCATTTGCCTAGGTGTTTCATGTTTTGGGAAGTCAAAAATCCTTGCAAGGCTTTCAGAATGAGGGTTTTTCCTGAACCTGAAGGTCCATACAAAAAAGCTGGGACCGCTTCATTTGGCTCCGAAAGGAAAGTCGCCAGGAGCATTTGAATCGAGTTGGCTATCCCCGAATGACTAACTATGTCCGAGAATGAACATTCATCCGGATCGTAAAGTGCGAGGGCTATCTGCTTCATGTCTTGATTGTAGTGGCGCCTTCAATAATGATCAACAAGGATTTTTAGCAAAAAAGCTTGACAGTTCGGACTGCCTCCATTAATCTTCATCAAGCTGCTATACGGCTGCTAATCTTCAGCCGCGCGAAACCATCCGAGGAATTCCAAAGCAAGGTTGGGGCACTACGTAAATCCTTCGATTTCGTTTCCTGTTTGACCTGTCCTAGAATTGCTTCAAAAATTATAGATCCCAGTAATCATAATATATTAAATCCAGTTTGGAAAAATCGATCAGGAGAAGGCATGGACGTTCAAGAATTGAAAGAAAAAAAGGTGAGTCAACTTCTGTCTATAGCTAATTCCCTCGATATCGAGGGCGCTAGCAGTATGCGGAAGCAAGAGTTGATCTTTGCGATCCTTCAGGCTCATCAACAACAGGAAAAGGAACAGCCTATCCGGGGTGAAGGAGTTCTGGAGACACTGCCGGACGGATTTGGGTTCCTTAGAGCGCCTGACTACAATTATCTGCCGGGGCCGGATGACATTTACGTCTCACCGAGTCAAATTAGGCGTTTTAATCTGAGAACAGGTGATACCGTCGCAGGGTACATCCGTCCACCAAAGGACACGGAGCGCTATTTCGCACTGCTAAAAGTCGAACAGATAAATGGCGAAGACCCTGAGAGGGTGCGCGACAAGATTCTGTTCGACAACCTTACACCTCTGTATCCCGACGAGAAGTTGAAACTTGAAATTGGACCGACTCAATATTCCATGAGGATTATGGACCTTGTTGCGCCTATTGGTAAGGGCCAACGCGCTCTAATCGTTTCTCCACCAAAGGCTGGTAAAACAGTTTTGCTTCAGCAGATTGCCAATAGCCTCACCATGAATCATCCTGATGTTTACCTAATCGTGCTTTTGATAGATGAACGTCCCGAAGAAGTTACGGATATGCAGCGTTCAGTCAGGGGGGAAGTCATTTCGTCAACTTTTGATGAACCGGCGCAACGGCACGTTCAAGTCGCGGACATGGTAATCGAAAAAGCCAAACGATTGGTGGAGCACAAAAAGGATGTTGTTATACTGCTCGATAGCATCACCCGCTTAGCTCGCGCTCACAACACTGTTGTGCCACCAAGTGGGAAAATCCTGTCTGGCGGTGTTGATTCAAACGCGCTTCACAGGCCCAAGAGGTTTTTCGGAGCTGCGAGAAACATCGAAGAAGGTGGAAGTCTGACGATAATCGCTACAGCGCTTATAGATACCGGAAGCAAGATGGATGAAGTCATATATGAAGAATTCAAAGGAACTGGAAATATGGAAAGCCATCTTGACAGACGTCTCCTGGAACGACGCATATTCCCGTGTATCGACATAAATCGTTCCGGCACCCGAAAGGAAGAGCTACTCCTCAACCCTCAGGACTTGCAGAGAATATGGCTGCTCAGAAAGCTTCTGGCCGATATGAATTCAGTGGATGCTATGGAATTTCTTTTGGACAAGATTATGCAGACAGATTCAAACAGAGAGTTTCTGCAAGTCATGAACAAGTAGCTTGAGATGGTGTCATGGTATTTTGTTTTTGACAAAGAGCCATTCAGATCTATCGAGTGCCAGTTCTTAATGATCAAAAGGAATGTTGTTGTACTGCCTGAACTTGTGTCCGTTAAAATTATGATTTATCTTTTAATCGTAGGATCATGGTGGTATATTAATATGTCCAAGACCTAATTCCTGGAGGATAAATATGAAAAAGGGGATCCATCCCGAATATAAGGAATCTGTTTTCCGTTGCGCCTGCGGGGCTGAAGTTGCTACACGGTCATTGCAGGAGGAGTATCGTCTGGAGATTTGCTCTTCATGTCATCCTTTTTTTACAGGAAAACAGAAGCTGATAGATAGTGCGGGCCGTGTTGAAAGATTCTTAAAGAAATATGGTGACCAGGCCATCGCTACAGGAAAGAAGCCCGCCAAAACCAAAAAGAAAGCCGAACCAGCTATAAAGGCGGCCTCAAAAGCGAGGAAGGAACCCAAAGAGGCCACTTCTCAAGACAAATAATTGAACACGTAACAGGACAGTTGTTTTAAACAAATTGTTTTGTCATGGGAGCAAACAGTCGCTTCCTATGAGCGGGGGCTCATGATCTTAAATAATGACGCAAGCTCCAGTGTTGGCCTTGTCAAGGTCGGGGGACAGGCGGTAATCGAGGGCATAATGATGCGCGCGCCTAAAACCTTTACCGTAGTTGTCCGGAGGCCTGATGGCCAGCTATCAGTTAGGGAGGATCGATGGTACTCTCCGATGGAAAAATGGCCACTGCTTAAAAAGCCATTTTTGCGCGGCTGTGTAGTACTTTACGAAGCTCTCTTTAATGGTATCCAGGCATTGACTTATTCGGCGCAGGAGGCTCTGGGAGAAGAAGAGGAAAAGCTGAGCCCACTGGCTCTAGCCGGTACCATTGGATTTGCCCTCGGGGGCGCGGTCTTGCTGTTCGTTGTGGTTCCACACCTTGCGACTTTAGGGATAGGCGCCCTAGCAGGGACTGATCTGGGGGTCCGTAGTGTTTGGTTCCATGTAATAGACGGAATAATTAAGGTCAGTATTTTTGTCGGATACATCGGATTGATTTCCATGCTTAAGGAAATTAGACGAGTTTTCCAGTATCACGGAGCTGAGCACAAATCGATTCACGCTTACGAAAAGGGTGAAGAACTAACCGTGGAGAACGCGAAGAAATATCCGACATTGCATGCTCGTTGCGGGACGGCTTTTATACTGCTGGTCCTCATGCTCAGTATTCTCCTATTCACTATTGTGTTCCCATTTGTGCCTAAAGAACTTTTTGGCGGCAGGATTCTTACCAATGTGTTCTTTATTCTGGTCAAGATAGCCCTTTTGCCGCCTATCGCAGGTATTTCCTATGAATTGATAAGGCTTGGAGACAAACGAAACAACGCCTTCCTTTCATTGATATTGTCCCCAGGCTTGTGGTTGCAAAAATTAACGACCCGGGAACCTTCGGATGATCAACTTGAAGTTGCCATAGTAGCGCTAAAAAGAACTTTGCAAAAAGAGGAAGAGTGGGCGGAAATAAAAAACGCCCTTTAAAAAGAATTAATGGAAGTTTTGGCCAAATTGGAAGAATTAAATCGCAGGTATGAGGAACTCGACGACGAACTAGCTCGACCTGAAATTGTCTCAGACCTGGTGTCACTCAAGAAGTTTTCCAAAGAACAATCTGAGTTGAGTGATATAATATCGGCTTACAAGAAGCTCAGCGGCGTCATCCACGAAATTTCGGAACTCGAGAAAATAGTATCTGACGCTGAAGATCCTGAACTGGTTGGGATGGCCCGTGAAGATCTGCTCAGTCTAGCGGAGCGTCAGGCCCAACTCGAGGATGAAATCAAATTGCTTTTGGTCCCAAAAGACCCAAATGATGAAAAGAATATTTTCCTCGAGATCAGGGCTGGGACTGGCGGCGAAGAGGCTGCTTTATTCGCGGCTGATTTATTTCGTGCTTATTGTCGTTACGCCGAATCAAGAAAATGGAAAGTCGAAATGATGTCGGTCTCAAACAGTGGATCAGGCGGGATCAAGGAAGTTATAGCGCTGGTTCATGGTCAAGGAGCCTTTTCGAGACTAAAGTACGAAAGAGGTGTCCACAGGGTCCAGCGTGTACCGCTAACTGAATCCCAGGGACGCATCCATACTTCGGCCGTAACTGTCGCTGTGTTGCCTGAAGCTGACGACGTCGAGGTAAGCATCGACGCAAAAGATCTTAAAATTGACGTTTATCGTTCATCGGGTCCTGGCGGACAGAGTGTAAACACTACAGACTCGGCCGTTAGAGTCACCCATTTGCCGACCAACATAGTTGTTACCTGTCAGGATGAGAAGTCTCAGCACAAAAATAAGGCCAAAGCGATTAAAATTCTTCAAGCCAGACTTCTCGACAAGATGGAAGAAGAACGTGACTCCGAAATAAGCAAGGAACGAAAAAGTCAGGTAGGTTCAGGCGATCGTTCTGAAAGAATCAGGACGTATAATTTCCCTCAGAATCGAGTTTCCGACCATAGGGTAGGTTTGACCCTCTACCGTCTCGAAGAGATCA